>JAWQFW010000360.1:0-4073 GCA_035968095.1 Oscillatoria sp. PMC 1068.18 | reverse complement strand
ATTTAAGAGATTTAAATAAAAAAATGAACTACTCTCTCTTACTCAAACAATAACAACTGGTAAGTATTACGGGGCAAACGTGGATGAACAACGGCAAAGTCAGAATTTACGAATTATCAAAGGAATTAGATTTGGAGAATAAAGTTATTCAAAAAATTTGTGACCAACTCAATATCGCAGTTAAAAGTCACAGCAGTACGATTACAGAAGATCAAGCAGAAAGAATTCGGGCAGCAGCAGAGCGGCATACAGCCAATAATGTTGCTGGCAAAAGCAGCAGTGTTAGCCAAAATGAAACCAATTTAGATTCGGGGTCAGTTAAATCTCCACCTCGCTCAAACCGCTCACGTAAACAACAAATTTTGGAAATTCGTCCTTCAAAACCTCGCACTTCTGGGTCACGTCAGTCAGAAAAAGAAAACTCACCTAAGACCCCCACACCTCCTCGTCCGCCTGTAAAACCACAGCCTCTAAAATCGCCGCAAACACCTCAACCAAGTCTAAAAAAACCACCAGAAAACCTTGAGGAAGAAGCCAAAGAAGAAAAGCGTACTTCAGAACCACAACTGAAGGTGGAAAAAGAACCCAGACGCATAGAAAAAGTGGTAGAAACACCAGCAGAAACAGAAGGAGATCAAGGAGTTGAGGAAAAACCTCAACTCCTCGGACCTCCGGCAAGACCAACACCACAAAGTCCTCAACCTGCGGAAATTAAGCAACCGGAGAGCAAAAAAACTGCCAAAATTAATCCACCGCGATCGCCTAAACCGGAAAAACCAACTCCGGCTCCGAGTAAGGCGAAAGCACCAGAAAAACCAACTCTGGTAGAAAGTGCGCCGAAACAGGCAAAACCTGCACTGAAAGAACCACCTAAGCTTCAACGTCCTAGTAAAAAGACAGTTGAGCCACCAGAGGAAATTAAACCGCAAAAAGTGGCGGAGGTAGAAGATTCTGACCCCACAGATATCGAAGAAGATCGCGATTTACTCGATCTCAATCAGAAACCGAAGCCGAAGTTGAAACGTCCTACTGCAACTCGTTCTTCAGCAGAAGAGTGGGAAGAGGAAGATGAAGATGAAAAGCAGAAAAAGTTGGGCAAGCCTGCTGCTAAAGGCAAGCGTAGAGTTCAACCTCTGCTCGATGATGATGATGATGAATTAGAGCAGGAAGTAGTCCGTTCCCAAGCAGCCATGTCAGTAAGTTTGTCGATGGCTCGTCCTCCAAAACCGAAAGCGGCGAATGGGAAAAATCCTGCTGTAGCTAGCACTGGGAAAAAACAGAAAAAACCGATTACTGCAAAAACAGATAATGGTAATCGCAATGAAAAGAGCGATCGCCGTCGCGATAAAAAAGCTGTTCCGGAACTCCCAGAGCAAATAGTTCTCGAAGGTAATCAAACGGTTCGCGATTTAGCTGACTTACTCAACATCAGCGAAACCGAAATTATTAAAAAGCTTTTCTTGAAAGGCATTGTCATTAATGTGACTCAAGTGGTGGATTTGCCCACAGCAAAAATGGTGGCAGAAGAACTCGGTGTGAATGTCGAAACCCCCGAAGAAAAAGCCGCCGCTACGAAAGTAACTGAGATGATCGATGAGGCAGATTTAGAAAGTCTCCAACGTCGTCCTCCGGTAGTAACGATTATGGGTCACGTTGACCACGGAAAAACAACTTTACTCGATTCGATTCGTTCCACGAAAGTCGCCCAAGGCGAAGCAGGTGGAATTACCCAGCATATCGGAGCCTATCACGTTGATGTGGATCATGATGGTAAAACCCAACAGGTCGTTTTCCTCGATACTCCAGGTCACGAAGCTTTCACGGCGATGCGCGCCCGGGGAACTCGCGTCACCGACATTGCGATCTTAGTTGTCGCTGCTGATGATGGTGTCCAACCCCAAACGAAGGAAGCAATCTCTCACGCTAGAGCCGCAAAAGTACCTTTGGTTGTCGCAATTAACAAAATCGATAAAGAAGGCTCCCAACCAGACCGGATTAAGCAAGAACTAACCGAACAAGGCTTGGTTCCGGAAGAATGGGGCGGTGACACAATTATGGTTCCAGTGAGCGCAATTAAAGGTGAAAACCTCGATACGCTCTTGGAAATGATTCTGCTGGTTTCCGAAGTCGAACAGCTAGAAGCTAACCCCGATCGCTCTGCTAAAGGTACAGTAATTGAAGCTCATTTGGATAAGGCAAGAGGTCCAGTGGCAACTTTACTGGTGCAAAATGGAACGTTGCGTGTGGGCGATTGTATCGTCGCTGGTTCGGCTTTCGGGAAAATTCGGGCAATGATCGATGACCGAGGTCACAAAGTCGAAGCGGCTAGTCCTTCTTTCGCGGTGGAAGTTCTCGGTTTGGCTGATGTTCCTGAAGCTGGTGATGAATTTGATGTCTTTACCAGTGAAAAAGAAGCTCGCGCGATCGCTTCCCAGCGTAGCGACGATAAACGCACTTCTCGCTTACAACAAGCAATGGGATCTCGTCGCGTCACTCTCAGCAGTATCTCCGAACAAGCCAGAGAAGGTGAACTCAAGGAACTAAACTTAATCCTCAAAGCTGATGTTCAAGGTTCGGTGGAAGCAATTCTCGGTTCGTTGAAACAATTACCTCAAGATGAAGTCCAAATACGGGTGTTGTTAGCTGCTCCAGGAGAAATTAGCGAAACTGATGTCGATTTAGCCGCCGCTAGTGGTGCTGTCGTCGTTGGTTTTAATACCACCTTGGCAAGTGGTGCGCGTCAAGCAGCCGACCGCGAAGGTGTTGATATCCGTGAATACGACATTATTTATAACCTTCTCGACGAAATTCAAGGCGCGATGGAAGGTTTACTCGATCCTGAAGAGGTCGAAGAACACCTCGGTCAAGCAGAAGTTCGTGCTGTCTTCCCCGTCGGTCGCGGTGCTGTTGCTGGTTGTTATATCCAATCAGGAAGAGTGGTACGCAATAGCAAAATCCGCGTTCGTCGTGGCGGTGAAGTGATTTTTGAAGGTAATCTCTCTTCGCTCAAACGAGTCCGCGAGGATGCGAAAGAAGTTAAATCCGGATTTGAATGTGGTATCGGTGCTGATAACTTCAATACTTGGGAAGAAGGTGACATCATTGAGGCTTATCAAATGGTGTTAAAGCGCCGGACTCTCTCGAAGTAGCATCGGTTTAATTAGTCATCTAGCAGACTAAAGTTAATTATTGTAGTGCGACCATCTTGGTCGCTTTTTTTTTGAGATAATTAGCGTCAAGTAGGCAATACTGAATGATGATTTGACTCATGCAATCTTTTAAATCTGAACCTTTCTTGTGGATTCACTTAGCAGGGTTGGCTGTACTACCACTGACTTTAGAATTAGTTTGGCTATCTTTGGCAGTGGGAGATCCAGTGTTACCCTTTTGGTTAGAATTGTTTTTCCTGGCAATTGTAGCGATCGCGCCCATCGCTGTTATGCAATGGTATCGTCCTTTTGATATCTTTAGTGTCCTCATCGTTTCGCTACAACCACAACAACTCACTGAGAAACAACGCAAAATTTTGCGTTTGTTCAAAACTCCGAAGCATCGAGTTTTCACGCTTGTGGGCGCAATCTTAATGTTCTTACTTTTATGGCAAATATATCGTTATGCTCCCGCCGCCGCAACTGTGGCTTTGTTTCCCCCTCAATGGCGTATAGTCGCTTTGTTAGTCGCCGCTTTCGCTTTTTTACTCAGTAATTTGTTTTTGCAAGTTCCAATCAGTGTTTTAAGCGTTCTGTTGACAAGTCAAGCTGAATATGAGGCGACAGAAGCGATCGCCCAATCTCAAATTTCTCAGGAATTTACTGTTCCTGGTTTGCGTGTCCAGAAAATTTTACCAACTTTAGTTGACTAGCGCTTCCGAAGAGGAAATTAGCAGTTATTCCCAATTCCCAGTCCCCAAAAGAAGAGTGTTGGGAGTGTTGGGAGTGTTGGGAGTGTTGCGAGTATTACAAATTAGCGATGACTACGCCGACAAGAGTGGTACATTTGAGCAACATCTACTCTCTCCATTCCTCCAATTCCTCCAATTCCTCCAATTCCTCCAATTCCTCCAATTCCTCCAA
>JAWQFW010000359.1:0-4079 GCA_035968095.1 Oscillatoria sp. PMC 1068.18 | reverse complement strand
CTCACATCTTAGCATAGTCTTTGTAAGACTGGTTGAGTGTTAAAATTCAAGTGTTAAGCCGTCCTCAAAGGACGGGGTTTCAGACCCATTTTTTTTGCTGATTACTGGTTACTGATTACCTTTCTCAACCCTCGCTATTAACTTAAGGAGAATTTACCGTTGTCTCGACGTTATCTATTTACTTCTGAATCTGTTACTGAAGGACATCCTGATAAAATCTGCGATCAAATTTCCGACGCAATTTTAGATGCCTTACTGACTCAAGATCAAAACAGCCGGGTTGCCGCAGAAGCGGTGGTGAATACTGGTTTAGTTTTAATTACTGGCGAAATTTCTTCCGAAGCACAAGTAAATTATGTTAATTTAGCCAGAAAAAAAATTGCGGAAATTGGCTATAACGATGCTGATAATGGTTTCTCAGCCAATAGTTGCTCAGTGTTAGTTGCTCTCGATGAACAATCTCCCGATATTGCTCAAGGTGTGACTACTGCTCACGAACAGCGAGAAAAAATGAGCGAAGATGAACTAGACTCAATTGGTGCCGGGGATCAAGGTTTAATGTTTGGTTTCGCTTGTGATGAAACCCCCGAATTAATGCCGATGCCAATTTCTCTAGCCCAGAGAATTTCTCGCCGCTTGGCAGCAGTACGCAAAACTGGACAATTAACTTATCTGCGTCCTGATGGGAAAACCCAAGTTTCGGTAATTTACGAAAATGGGCAACCTGTAGGGATTGATACAATTTTAATTTCTACTCAACATACCGCTACTATTGGTGAGATTACTGATGGGGTGGCGGTACAAAATAAAATTAAATCTGACCTCTGGGAAGCAGTTGTCGAACCTGTTTTCGCCGATCTTGAAATTAAACCGGATGCCGACACTCGCTTTTTGGTTAACCCCACAGGTAAATTTGTGATCGGTGGTCCTCAAGGAGATTCCGGACTAACTGGACGTAAAATTATTATCGACACCTATGGTGGTTACTCGCGTCATGGCGGCGGTGCTTTTTCGGGTAAAGATCCCACAAAAGTAGACCGCTCCGCAGCTTATGCTTGTCGCTATGTCGCCAAAAATATTGTTGCCGCCGGATTAGCTCAAAAGTGTGAAGTCCAACTGAGTTATGCGATCGGTGTGGCTCGACCTGTTAGTATTATGCTCGAAACTTTCGGCACAGGTAAAATTGATGAGGAAGAGTTGCTGGAGTTGGTGAAGAAGAATTTTGAATTACGTCCTGCCGGAATTATTCAAGAGTTTAACTTACGTTCTTTACCCGCAGAAAATGGCGGTTCTTTTTACCAAAAGGTTGCTGCTTATGGTCACTTTGGACGCACGGATCTCGATTTACCTTGGGAACGTTTGGATAAGGTAGATGTTTTAAAAGAGGCTCTGAAAAAACCTCTCTCTGGTGCTGTGGCATAACACAAAAAGGGGATTTTGTCAAGGTAGAGTTAGTAGCGAATTTGCAGTGTTACTGTTACTTCTACTTGTTGTTCGCTTCCTTCTACGGGGGTGACAGCGTTTTTTAATGATTCTGCGGTCGGAACAGCTTGATAATTAATTGGTAGAGGAGGTGTATTGGCTCCGTTGACTTGGATGCCGATGACCTCTTTTTCTTGGAGATCTAGGGAATTTAAAGCGGCGGTTGCTTGTTTTTTGGCGATCGCCGCAGCTTCTTGAATTGCTTGTTGACGAGCTTGTTCGAGGGCTTCTTCGTCAGCAACAAAACTAATCCCATCAATGCGGCTAGCACCTGCTTCGACAGCTTCATCCATCAAGTTACCAGCTTGAGCAGTTTCAATGCGAAAAGAAACGATGTTACTAGCACTATAGCCGATAATTTGTTGTTTGCCGTTCGAGTAATCATAGCTGGGGTTAAGCTGAATCCCCGTAGTTTCGAGTTTTTCCACCTCGCGGGATTTGAGTAATTCAACAACAGCTTGCGATCGCTTCGCGACTTCTGCTTGCACTTCCTTGGCTGTTTTTCCTTGAACTTCCACTCCTAAACGTACTTCAGTTTTCGTTGTCGCTACAGAAACTTTCCCCGTACCCGAAACACTCAAAGTTCGAGGAATAGCTTCGAGAGTAGGACTTGAGGAGGAAGCAAAACTAGATTGACAAGCTGCTAAACCAAAAACACTTAAAGCCAAAGTTGCCGCAGTCAGACGATTTTTTAGTTTTGAAGCTAAACCAGACATAATTTTTCAACTAATAAATAACTTGACGTTTCTAATTTGGCATCGAAATCTGGGAGTAAGAAGATCGGTTACGCTTTTGGTAACTTAAAGTTTTTGGGGAACCAACTTTACAAGCAACCCGTCAGTTAAGCTTATCTTGATAAATTTGGTTTGCTTTATTTTTGAGGATAAATCGTTTATCAGTTGTTAAAATTAAGCAGTACAAAGGACGGTATCATCTATGTTTAGTTTCAAGGGCTGTCAATCGGGAACATCTGCTTTTCTGGCGCTTTTACTGGGTGCAACTACGGCGATACCTTTATTGATACCCACACCTGCTGCGGCTCAATTATTTCCACCATCTTCTAATCCCCGTAATCCTACTCCTAGCTCAAATCGATTAGTTATTCCTAGAGGAACAAAAATTCCTGTGGAATATAAAGAAGCAGAGAAAATTTTAGTTGCTCTCGATGAAACAATGGATTTAACTGTAACTGTAGCGGCAAATATTAGAAACCGCGACGGTTATTTGTTGGTTCCTTTTGGTAGTGAAATAGTTGGTAGATTAGAGCCTACCAGTGGCGGTTCTCAGTTTATAACTGAAGAAATAATTATTAATAATCGACGACAGTATTTGAATGCTGATTCGAGGATTGTCACGAAAACAGAACAAATTCGTCGGGGTTCGAGAACAAGTGAACTTCTGCGCGGGGCGAGTCTTGGGGCTTCTGCGGCGGCGGTAATTGCGGCGGTAACAGGAGATAAGGCGATCGCTACAGAAGAAGTTCTCGGTGGTGCAATTTTGGGGACTCTCGGCGGCTTGATTTTGGGACGTAGCGACAGTGCAGAAGTGATTTCAATTAATCCTAATAGCGATCTTGATATCACTCTGCGATCGGATTTGAATTTGTATTAATTAACTTTATCTATTGACAAAGCTCAAAAAATGTGTAGCAAATTTTAGCTGCAACAGAACTAAAGGCGCAAACCCTGATTAACAGTTTACGCCTTTTTTAATATTCAAAGAGCGCTAAAAATTATCTTATTCACAACAAAAAAAGTGGATTTTGACTCGAAATTTTTACAGTTTTAACAAGCTGTTTGACTTTTGGAATAAAACTCGAATTTATAGCCATAACCACGCACAGTATGTAAATATTCTGGCTGATTAGGAGTTAGTTCAATTTTTCGACGAATTTGACCGATATGAACATCAACTAATCGCTCATCTGCCACATAATTGTGACCCCATACTTCTCTAATTAATTCTTTTCGACTCCAAGCTTTATTTGGTTGTTTTGCTAAACAATGTAATAGATCGAATTCTAAAACGGTTAAAGGAATAATTTCTCGATTTTTAGTAACTTCACGGCTTACCGGATTAATGCTTAAATCACCAGAAACCAGTTGTTCCTGATAACAATTTAGAGGAGCAGGAAGTAATCGTAAAAGCGCCTGAACTTGTTTCTCTAAGACTCGTAAATGGAAAGGTTTGCTCACAAAAGCATCAGCACATTCTAAACCAGTAATTTGATCTTGAACATCTTTCAAGCTAGTTAGCAACATTACGCGAGTATGAGAACTTTTTTGTTTAATTTCTTGAGAAATTTTATAGCCAATAATATCAGGCAAAATTACATCTAAAATAACTAAGTCTGGTTGAAATTCTTCAAAGGTTTTCAGTGCAGTTTCACCATCTCTAGCTGACTCCATTTGATAGTCAAGATTTCCTAAAAAACGGTAAATTAAGTTCCGAGTTCCCGAATCATCGTCTACAACGAGAATCTTACTTTTGTTTTTTCGTTCTTTATTAATGGGAAATTGTGTGAGGTTATTTTTCATAGTTAATCAATTATGCTACTGATTCAAGTTTAAAGCCTTTACGGAAATAAACTGAAAAAT
>JAWQFW010000358.1:1939-4082 GCA_035968095.1 Oscillatoria sp. PMC 1068.18 | reverse complement strand
GTCCCCAGTCCCCAGTCCCCAGTCCCCAGTCCCCAAACAGAGCTACGATTAACAAGGAACCACCAGACAAACAACAAACAACTTTATGCAAGTTGCTGACAAACCTACTCAAAGTACCGTCAAACCGAAATTAGCCACAGCCACCCTGGATGTTGGGGGAATGAAATGTGCTGGTTGTGTAAGTTCAGTAGAACGTCAACTTACCCAAAACGAGGGTGTAAACTCGGCTCAAGTTAATTTAATCACGGGAATCGCCGCGATCGCCTACGAACCAGACAAAGTAGCACCGACAAGTCTCGCGGAAACTCTTACCAAACGCGGCTTTCCTTCCCAAGTACGCGATGCAGAATCTTCTGACTCTGGGGAAGAAACGCCGTATTGGGTAAGGAAACAACAACAAGAAAGACAACAACAACTGCAACAGCTAATTATTGCAGCAGTCTTGCTATTTTTCTCGACTCTGGGACATTTACAGCATCTCGGCGGTCCGACAATTCCCGTAGTTGGGAATATCTGGTTTCATGCAGGTTTAGCGACTCTCGCTTTGTTGCTACCGGGAAGAGAACTTCTCCTCGATGGTTGGCGGAGTTTGCGTCACGGCAATCCGAACATGAATAGCTTGGTCGGGTTAGGAACGTTTAGCGCCTATGTTGCCTCTTGCATCGCTTTGGTGTTCCCTCAACTGGGTTGGGAGTGTTTTTTTGATGAACCTGTGATGTTGCTCGGATTCATACTTTTGGGGCGCACTCTAGAAGGAAGGGCGAGAGGACGGGCTTCGGCGGCTTTGGAGAAATTGTTAAGTCTTCAGCCACCAGTAGCACGGGTAATTGGGAAAAATAATCTTGATGATGGAGAAGGAATTGCAATTCCTGTGGCACAAGTGCGGGTTGGTGAGTTGGTACGAGTGTTACCGGGAGAAAAAATTCCTGTAGATGGAGTGATTGTCGCGGGGAAAACGGCTGTTGATGAGTCGATGTTAACTGGGGAACCAGTACCCGTCGCTAAAGAAACTGGGGCTGAAGTAACAGCAGGAACAATTGTGCAATCTGGCGCGATCGCCATTGAAACAACTCGAATCGGTAAGAATACCACGTTAGCCCAGATTATCAAACTTGTAGAAGTAGCCCAAACTCGCAAAGCCCCAGTACAACAATTTGCCGATACCGTCGCGGGCTATTTTGCTTATGGAGTAATGGCGATCGCCAGTCTAACTTTTTTATTCTGGTATTTGATCGGGACAAAAATTTGGTCAGAGGTGCTAATAACTCACACGCATCACATGGAAATGACCACCTCGCCGTTATTATTAAGCTTAAAATTAGCGATCGCCACTTTGGTAATTGCTTGTCCTTGCGCCCTCGGTTTAGCAACACCCACAGCTATTCTGGTAGGAACGGGTATTGGTGCAGAAAAGGGTATTTTAATCAAAGGTGGCGACATTCTCGAACAAGTTCACCACTTGGATACCGTAGTTTTTGACAAAACGGGTACACTCACAGCAGGTCGTCCTACAGTTACCGACTGTATACCCCTAAACGAAATTAGCTCAGATCGGCTTTTACAACTCGCCGCAGCCACCGAAAAAGGAACCAATCATCCCCTAGCCGCAGCGATCGTCACAGAAGCAGAACAACGCGAATTAAGCTTATTACCAGCAGCAGATTTTCATACTGAACCTGGATTAGGTGTCGCCGCAACTGTTGAAACACAACAAGTTTGGTTAGGAAATGCTGAATGGCTAGCAAAACAAGGTATTGAGTTCAGCGATACAGTAATAACTCAAGCCGCAAACCTAGCCGAAAGCGGTAAAACAGTCGTTTATCTTGCCCAAAACCAAGAATTAGTAGGAATAATTGCGCTGAAGGATACTTTGCGTAGCGATGCGAAAGAAACCGTAAATCGTTTACAGCAAATGGGTTTAAACGTCGTCTTACTCACAGGAGACTCAGAAAAAGTTGCTCGCGCGATCGCCAAACAAGTCGGAATCGAACAAATCTTTGCTGAAGTTCATCCCGATCGCAAAGCAGAAATTATTCAATCACTCCAAACTGGGAACTGGGGATTAGGAATTAGGGATTGGGGAGACAAGGGAGACAAGGGAGACAAGGGAGACAAGGGAGACAAGGGAGACAAGGGAGACAAG
>JAWQFW010000358.1:0-1839 GCA_035968095.1 Oscillatoria sp. PMC 1068.18 | reverse complement strand
GGGGATAAGGGAGACAAGGGGGATAAACTGATAACTGGTAACTGTTCACTGATAACTGAACCCAGTCCCCAATCCCCAATCACCAATCCCCAAACAATTGCGATGGTAGGAGACGGAATTAACGACGCACCAGCATTAGCCCAAGCAGACGTAGGAATTTCCCTGCATGGAGGAACCGAAGTCGCGATCGAAACCGCAGCAATCGTCTTAATGGAAACCCGCTTAACTGATGTCGTTGAATCAATCCGACTCGGCAATGCGACCTTCAAGAAAATTCGTCAAAATCTCTTCTGGGCATTAGGGTACAATGTGTTTGCGATTCCCGTTGCTGCGGGAGTATTACTACCTAACTTTGGGCTGGTACTCAGCCCTGCTGCTGCTGGTGCTATGATGGCGTTTAGTTCAGTAATGGTAGTGACAAATTCACTACTTTTACGTCGTCGCTTTTAAGCTGGAGATTCGGGGGAAGCCAATCTGGTTTTATTGGTGGTTTTATTGATTGTGGCGAAAAAAGTCAACCAAATTATCGATAATTAAGCTAATAAATTAAGTGATTGTGGCACAATAAAAGCAAGCATTGAATACCAAAGGAAAACTCAATAGCAGTTCGCTATTTTTGCTGGAGTTATTAAGCAATGGGAAAGCAAACAGACAAATAAAGTCAAAGAGGCGATCGCCAAAGCGAAACAAACTCAAACCAAAATAGTCAATGCTGCCTTGAGAATACTGTGAAAATTTGGCTTCCGAAATAAATTAAAGTTAGCCTACTCCTAATTTAGGAGACTAGGTTCTGAGAAAATAATTCCATATTGATTTCAATTTACTGCACGAGTGATTGCCAATGGCTGCCAAACCTGCAAAACCTGCAAAACCGCATCAAGAACATCTATTAATTGTCGAAGATGGTAAGGGAAGAAATGAAGTTGTTTTGAAAGATCCTGCTTATTCGGTAGGTAGAGATCAAAAATGCCAAATTTGCCTGCGATCGCAGTTTGTTTCCCGTCGCCACGCTACTTTATTTAGAAAGTTACGGGAAGATGGTAGCGCCTATTATCAAATAGTTGATGGCGATGCTAAAGGCAAACCAAGTGTTAATGGACTGATGATTAATGGTCGGAAAATGTCCGAACATGACCTCAAACATGGGGACGAAATTGTTTTCGGTCCCCAAGTGTTTGCGATCTACCAACTGCGGCAGCGTGATGCTTTTCCCACAGCACCCCCAGACGATCCGTTTGACATTACCTTGATCGATCCGGCAATGATGATCGGCGATCCGGAAGATTGAGACAACCTAGCACGAGAACATTATCCTGCTACTATTTCCAAGAGTTGCCAGCGATCGTTATCGGCGATCGCCTGTTGTACCAAATCAAAGATTTGGCGACAATGGTTGTCTAACTGAAGTGGCAACTCTTCATTTTTGACGACAACATTCATGCGTACTTCACTGGCGGTTGCTGTAGTTCTGTCTATTAAGATTTCCGCAGTTACCAACTTGGAAAAAGCAACCTGACCTGGACTCTCACGAGCCATTAAATAGTCGGCAGTTTTGTAGATAACATCGAAATTACACGACTGTAAGACTTCAATCAGCAATCCTTGAAGACGCTCCAGAGGAACTGCAACGGTAAATGTACAAGTATAGCGAGCCATATTTGACTGACCCCAAACGTCAGATAGCTAGACCCTCTTATAATATCGAACCTCGGTTGAGGGTCATGAAAGGGCTTTGATTCCAGAGCAAACCTGATTTGGTTTTACCCTGTTTCTCGTTACTTTACCTTTTCTCCGGAATAATTGCGAGGGGGATTGGGGATTGGTGACTGGGGATTGGGG
>JAWQFW010000357.1:0-4087 GCA_035968095.1 Oscillatoria sp. PMC 1068.18 | reverse complement strand
ATCCCCAGTCCCTAATCCCCAATCTGCGATCGCACTTTCGGGCGCTGGCGCTACTGCGCCAATCGCCTGCGCCGACAACGCTCCGAACAATATTTTACTTGATCCCAGCAATCCGCCCACTTCTTTCGCCAGGTAAAGGGACGTTGACAAACAGGACAAATTTTTGTGGGTAAATCGGATTTAGATCGCTGACGAGCCATGCTAAGTTGACCTTAAACTGCCTATTTGATTTTAATAAGAATGAGCGAACTAACAAAAGTGCGAATTATTTTAGTCGAACCTGCGGGCGCACTGAATGTGGGTTCAGTGGCACGGATCATGAAAAATATGGGCTTGCAGCAGTTAGTCTTAGTTAAGCCCCACTGCGATGTTTTGGGACAAGAAGCGACTCAAATGGCGGTTCATGCAGCCGATGTGTTAGAACAAGCCTTGGTAGTAGAGAGTTTGCCAGAAGCCCTCAAAGGATGTCAAAGTGCGATCGCCACTACTGCTCGTTCTCGGACTTTACCACTTACGCTTGAACCACCCCGAAATGCCTTACCTTCGCTATTGACAAATCAAGGTCAATCGGCATTAATTTTTGGTCCAGAAGATCGCGGTTTGAGTAATGCCGAACTAGGATTAGCCCAAAGATTTATTTCCATTCCCGCTAATCCCGAATATCCTTCGTTAAACCTTGCTCAAGCAGTAGCCGTTTGTGTTTACGAACTTTATCAAACATCTCAAATCGATTCTCCTCCTCCAGACGAAGTTAATTCTGATGCAGCTACTTTAGACGCACTCGAAAATTATTATCAGCATTTAGAAGCAATCTTATTGAAAATCGGTTATCTTTATCCCCATACTGCCACTGCTCGAATGGAAAAATTTCGACAGTTGTATAATCGCAGCGCTCTTTCTCAACAAGAATTAGCGATGTTACGGGGAATTCTCCGCCAAATTGAATGGGCGTTACCAGCTAAAAACGAATGAGGATTGTAATATTTTGCACAGAACGGACGATGATAGTTATGCTTAATTATTCGAGTTTTGCTTAATTGAGAGAGTCAAAATCTCCAAGATCGAGTTGCAAAAACAGGAGTGTAGGTGTGGTACGGCAATCAAGAAAGCAATCTTCCAGAGTGAAAATGTCAGCAGGTGTAGCAGCTTGGGATTGGCGAGGAAAGTCCCCAATTGCGGTAATTGAAAACGATAAAGATTTGCTTCGGGTTGGTGTGAGTAATTTGTTAAAGAAAAAACTACCTGACTCAGAAGTAGTGCGATCGCGCTTTGAAACTCGTCGCCGCACTCGCTCTAAACCACAATCTGGGAGCGATCGCGCTTCACGCCGACCTAATTCCGGGGCGAATAATAATTCGCGTCGCCGAGAACGTCAAGCGAAAAGTAAGTCCCTGAGTTTGCTGCCTGTACCGCAGCCAAAAGCGCCGAGAACCCGCTTACAAGCTTCTAATCGTCCGCCATCGCGTCCGGGCAATAAGCCGCCGCGTCGGGTCAAAAAAGCGCCACGAAAGCTTTCTTCCTTACTGTGGCTGTATGGAGTTCGCTTACTAATTTTAGGGGTTGGACTAGGAGCGATCGCCGGAACTTTACTTTCTGTAGTCGATCCTAGCACCAGAATTTCGGAGCAAAACCCAGAAAACCAAACCGATGAATTACAAGCAAGCATCAATCCGCAACCAGCACCAGTTTTACCTTTAACTCAAGAAATAATACCCCTAAAAACCCAGTTACAAGCAATGCTTCAGCAAAATCCTCAATTGCAACCTGGTGTCTTTTTAGTGGATCTTGATACAGGTGCGTACCTCGACTGGGAAGGTTCAACCGCGTTTTCCGCAGCTAGTACGATTAAAGTACCGATTTTAGTCGCATTTTTCCAAGATGTCGATGCAGGTAAAATTCGCCTTGATGAAAGTTTAACTTTAACTCCAGACGCGATCGCCACTGGTTCGGGAGATCTGCAATATCAAGCGATGGGAACCCAGTATACAGCCTTAGAAACCGCGACTAAAATGATTACTATCAGCGATAATAGCGCTACGAATATGTTAATTGAACGTCTCGGAGGTGCGATCGCTCTCAATCAACGTTTTCAAGAATGGGGTTTAACCGCAACAGCCCTCCGTAACCCTTTACCAGACATCGAAGGAACAAATACCACCAGTCCCGAAGATTTAGCTAACATTTTAGCCAGAGTCAATCAAGGAGAATTGCTCTCGATGCGATCGCGCGATCGGCTCCTAGAAATTATGAAGCAAACCGAAAACAATACGCTTCTACCTCAAGGCTTAGGTCAAGGAGCCACAATTGCTCACAAAACTGGTTATATTGGTTCTATGTTAGGAGATGTCGGGATCGTCGATATGCCCTCTGGAAAGCGTTATTTAGTCGCTGTTATGGTTAGTCGTCCCCACAACGATCCCAAAGCAAAAGAATTTATTCACGCTATCTCTCGCGCTGCTTATCAATATTTCAATCAACCTTTTTCCACCCCAAATATCACCATCACTCCCAGTCAACCACAAAAATCAATGACCGCGCGTAATCAAAATTAGTAGTTTTTCACGATTGATATTTGATCGGCAAAAATTAACCAATATAATATTATTTTGCGATCCTCAACCAATCTTGTCATCCTCAACCAATTTTGTCATTCTGAACCTATTTCGTCATCCTGAGCAAAGCGTTCGCGGAGCGTTCTCCCTAGGAGTAGGATCTCCATAAATCCTTCACTCAGGATAACATTTTATTTTATTAGTTGTAAAAATAGTAAATGGTACGATAACAAAAATAAATTCGCTTTCTAATACGTTGATTTTTTACCATTAATCAAAATTATAACTATGGTATCAACACCATCCAAACAACTTACCTTATCAGAGTTTCTCCAACTACCAGAAACAAAACCCGCTAAAGAATATATCGACGGTCAAATTAGCCAAAAACCAATTCCCCAAGGAAAACATAGCACAATTCAAGGAGAATTAACCACAGCAATTAATCAAGTTCTCAAACCAGAAAAAATTGCTCGCGCTTTTCCTGAATTAAGGTGTATATTTGGTGGTGAAGCTATTGTACCAGATATCGCAGTATTTGTTTGGTCAAGAATTCCTCGCGACGAAGATAACTCAATTGCGAATGTTTTTCCTCTTAGTCCAGATTGGCTAATAGAAATACTCTCACCAAATCAAAGTCAAACAAAAATAACGAAAAAAATCTTACACAGTCTAAATTTTGAAACGCAAATGAGTTGGTTAATAGACCCAAATGAGCAAACTGTATTTGTTTATCTTCCCCAACAACAAATCCAAATATTTGACGAACCAAATCAACAAATTATTGTACCCTCTTTTGCAAATCAGTTACAATTAACAATCGGTGAATTGTTTGCTTGGCTAAAAGCATAATTTTTCCCTCGAATATGATAACTAATTAAATATTCATTCAGGTAAAAAGTTAGCATCTAAAACCTCCGACGATGAATAAGAACATAATTCGGGAAAAGTTTTTGCTGATAATCCAGTTTCCGCAATCGCTTGTTCAATTGCATCAAAATAACATTCATTCAATACTTCTTCAAGGTAAGCTTTCAGACTAGGAGATTCTTGAATAGCTTTGCGTATCCGTCTACGATGTTCAACAATACTTCCTTTCCAGCTATTACTCCTCATTTCTGGTTGATATTGCCATTTAAGTAAGTGAAGAAGCAGTATAATTAGATTACTTTCTAAGCTTCTACGTTCGCGTTTTCCCATATCTTCTATTTCCTCGATGAGATTTTCCCAGTCAATACTGGTATAATCGCGATCGCGTAGTTTTCCGACAGTAGTTTCAATCCACTTTAAGTAATCTAATTCATACAAATTTTCCTGATTAATTTCTAGTTTTGTTTTCATTATGTTTCTTTTTTGTTGTTTCCAATATTATTATTATTGTAACAAAATAAATTTCCTGCGATCGTCAGTAAAATAAAATATTTTAGCAAATATAGCAATCGTAAATTATTGACTAACTTTGAAAATAAACAAAATCACAATATTTTTATATAAAAAAATAGATCTTTTTGTAAATTATCGTCAGATAAATAAAG
>JAWQFW010000356.1:0-4089 GCA_035968095.1 Oscillatoria sp. PMC 1068.18 | reverse complement strand
GGACTAATTAGTAAATAAATTAACAAAACTATATTTAACCAAAACTCAAACTTACTAAATTCATTTCCATAATATTCCGGTTCCCAATAACTAACAGGACTCGAAAAACGATAAGTCCAGTTGAAAGGAAAAAAGATGAGCATTCCATCAGAAGCATGAGTAAAAATATCAACAACTGAATGTAATAAACAAGCAAGAAAAAACCAGAATAACCAACGTTGTAGCGAACCAATTTTACGCCGAAATTTCCAGCATAAACCTATTCCCAATAACAACAAAATCGGCGCGTGAAGTAAATTATGCAGCAAAATCCAGGCTTTATTCTCAAAAAATAGCTCGCCAAAAATGTAGTTAAATGCTTCTTCTCCACTCCAACCGCGCACCAGAGGATAATAAATCATACTTCCCAAAAACAACAATACCAAAGGTATATCTGGTGCAATTGAACCTAGTAAAAAAGCACTTTTAACAATTGGTACTTTTGGTAAACCTTTATCCAGCGCCGCAGTCATTAAAAAGTGGGAATAAGTATTCATTTTAATTCAAGCTACTAAGACAACGAGGGTCGCATAAAGTTGCTTTCTCTGGTTCGCGAGGAAACCAAAAAGCAGTCCGCTTACAAAATTCTACCAGCATTAACATCACTGGTACTTCAATCAATACTCCTACCACTGTAGCCAAAGCTGCGCCGGAATTTAAGCCAAATAGCATCACCGCAGTGGCGATCGCCACCTCAAAGTGATTACTAGCACCAATCAAAGCCGCAGGTGCAGCATCTTCATAAGCTAATTTCATTTTCCAGGCTGCCACATAAGCAATGAAAAAGATAAAATTAGTTTGGATAAAAAGCGGTACAGCAATCAAAAGAATATGCAGAGGATTAGCAACAATTAACTCACCTTTGAAAGCAAATAAAAGTACCAACGTAATCAACAAAGCCGCAGTAGAAACTGGACTTAAATATTTCAGAAAGCGACGCTTAAACCAAGCTTCTCCTTGATGTTTAAAAATCCAGTAACGGCTGTACATTCCTGCTGCTAAAGGTAAGCCAACATAAATTAATACTGATAAAACAATTGTTTCCCAAGGTACAGTTAAATCGTTAGCAGCTAGTAACCATCGTCCCAAGGGCGCATACAATAGCAACATAGCTAAAGAATTTACGGCTACCATAACTAAAGTATGTCCTTGGTTACTATAAGAAAGATAACCCCACATTAATACCATTGCGGTACAAGGAGCAATTCCTAATAAAATTGCCCCAGCAATATAAGAATTAGCCAGGGTAACTTCAGCGCCGCGAATGATCTCGGTTCCCTCTAGAAAAGAACTAAATAACCAACCGAGAAAAAATTGAGCAAAGACGACCATTGTAAAGGGTTTTATTAACCAATTAACCACTAAAGTTAGGATAACTGGTTTGGGTGTTCGGGCAGCATTTACGGCTTGGGAAAAGTCAATTTTTACCATGATCGGATACATCATGAAAAAGAGACAAATAGCAATCGGAATTGATACCTGGTAAATACTCATTGCATCTAAAGCTGTAGCAATTCCAGGAAATATTTTTCCGAGAATGATGCCGCTAATGATGCAGATAACTACCCATAAGGTAAGGTATTTTTCAAAGAAACTAAGTTGACTACCAGCTTGTACAGCTTTGGTGTTAATTTGCGGATTATTTGTACTCATTATTCTTAAAAATATATCTAGTTAATCTATTATTTTTTAGGGTTATTTTCCGTTGGTTTTTACTTTAAAATAAAATCCAATATGAACTATAACAAAGTTCATTTTATTTAAGTTATTAAGGTTAATAATCATTAGGTAATTGCGTAGATTGTCATTAACTTATCAATTTTTATTGATTGTTGCCGTGCCTTGGTAATTTGACGGCAACTGCTAATGACTGCAATGGCTATGATGCTGGAAACTACTACCAGCACAAAATAATCAAGTTTATTTCTTAGCTTTTTTTTTCTCTCCTCCTCATCCTTTGCGGTGAAGTATGTTCCTATTATTTCAAAAAAAATTGAAATATAGTTTAAGCTTTGGTTAAGAAAGTGAGAGAGGAGAGATTTTCGAGAATTTCGCAGCTAATCAGGACAACATTTAGCTTGTGACAAAACTGTGTTACGGCGATATTCTGCCAAATATTGTTCTAAGACGATAAATTGAGGCAAATTCAAACTGTAATAAATCCAGCGCCCCTCTTGACGAGGACGTACCAAAGATGCTTGTTTGAGATTTTTGAGATGAAAAGAAAGTTTCGACTGAGAAACACCAATTTCCTCACATAAATCACAAACACACATTTCACCTGACTTCAAAAGTTCCACGACTTGAAAGCGAATTGGGTCGGAAAGAGCGCGAAAGCTAGCTAAAATTAAAGCAGAGTCTGTAACCGAGAGATTTGTTGACATTGATTTTCGTAGATATGTCTTCCTAGCTTATGCTAACCTCTGATTTTTTTCTGAACATCCCCTAGGGGGGCTTAATTAATTTAGAATAGAGAAAATAGCATCATCCAAATATTTAGAATTGGCAAAATCCGATACAATTTGTCTGCCAATTATCTCAGCCAAGATAACCAAGCAGACCAATTTTGAACTAGATTTGCTAATTCAGTATAACCCCCATCTCTAGGATGAGCGCCATCATTTCCAGCAGCTTCACTCAACCAAATCTGAGAAGTTTGTAGAGGGGTAAATACATCTAAATAAGGTACATTTAATTGTAAACAAATTTCGGCAAATTTCTTGGACAAACGAGCAATTCTTTGATTTTGTTCTGTGTCGTCTGCGATGGGGGGAATTCCTACCATTAACACGGGAAATTCTTGTTTAGCAATTTTGAGGATTGACGTTAAGTTACGTTGAGAATCTTCAAAATCGACACGAGTTTTTCCTTCTATATTTGTTGTATCATTAGCGCCAAATGAGAAAATAACTCTGCTATCTGCTGGTTTCGGTAAGCGATAACTAACTTCTTTATACCAACGCAATTTGATGTCTAAACTGGTTTCTCCTCGCACACCAAGATTGTAATAAGTGAGATTGTAACCCAAATTACGAGCATTGGCGCAAATTCTACCTGTCCAACCGAGACAAGCATTGTCACCAGTTCCATTAACAAAGGAATCACCAATAAAAGCTAAATACATTTCAATGAAAAGTTCTGTATAAAAGCAAACAAAATTGCCAAATATTGTTTTTTAATCTTTTGTTAAACTCTTTTTAATTTCTCGTGATTCGTAAATTCAATTAGATACTTTATTCAGTTATTTTCGCACTTTTGGGCGTAAACCACCAAACAAAGCAATTTCAAATAGCTTCAGAAAACAATCTACATCGATAAAACCAATTTCTTTCAACCAATCACATTGAATTTCCACAGAGGTGAGAATATTCGCGACTTTATCAGCCCGATTATAATATTCTCGATCTATTTCTTCCCTAGATTTTTGTACTCCCTGACTTTGATGAAATGAATACAAGGAATCAACAAATAACTCATCAAAAGCTTTTTCTCCCCAAGTAGATTTAGAAGCAATATGTTCTAAATTTAGGAACAAACCACCTGGTTTTAGTAATTCATAAATTTCTGCATAAATTTCTTGTTTGCGAGGATCTGGTTGGTGATGAATAGCAAAACCGGAAACAATTACATCAAAAGGTTTTTCGTTATTAATTTTTTTTATCCAGTCTTTTTTGCCAAAATCTTCTTGATAAAATTCAATTTGGGATTTAGGGTTAGCTAAACTATTTTTTGCCGCAGCTAACATTGTTTCGGACAAATCTAAAAAAACTCCTCTTGCTTGAGGATAATTTTGGAGAAGAGATTTACCTAAAATTCCGTTACCACAGCCTAAATCTAAAAAAGAGTTTACTTCGGTTTGAGTCAACCGAATAATTCTCATTAAAATCTCAATTTGTTCTGTGGCTAAGGGAATTGCACCTCGTACACCTTCCAGAAATTTTTTTGAGGTTTCTTCTGTTTGCCAAATTTGATAATTTTGATTCATAAGTTAGTAACCAGTTTTTGAAATGTTTGTTGAAAGAACCTAAGTTTAAAATTAATAATTTTCAG
>JAWQFW010000355.1:0-4091 GCA_035968095.1 Oscillatoria sp. PMC 1068.18 | reverse complement strand
ACTTTAAGAAAATATCTTTATTTATTGGCTAAAGTAAAAGCAGAGTGACCACCTAAATTGTTTGTCTAAAACTTGAAATGGCAGTTCAATCAATTAAAGAACTTATAAATTTCACCAATATTTAGGACTCAGGATTAATTAGTACAGTGTAGCCATGACAGATAGACAGCAAAATTTGTTAGATCGCCTTTGCATTAAAGTAGTTTTAGGAACAGAGAATGGAGAACTTGTCAGTAAGATTCTCCAACTCCTGATGGTGATTAAAGAACTAAAATTTGAGGTCAGAATTGTTACTAATTTAGCAGAAAATTTGCTAAATTCAAGCAAAGATCGAGATGCGGTAACTATTTGTTTGCTTGACTCACAATTAGGCTTAGAATTACTCTCAACTATTGTAGAACAAAGTAGTTCAATACCAGTTATTTACTTATGTGAAAATGAAACGAAGGGTGAAGAAGCATTAGCTAGGGGAGCGACAGACTATTTAGAAAAAGAGCAAATCGGGGTTAGGGAGTTTCAGCGATCGCTACGACTGACGAGTAAACTTGCTCAGACTCTAGCAAAAAATCAAGCTGAAACTCAGCCATTGCAAGAAAACGAAGCGCAATTTCGTCACTTAGCAGAAAATATTCCCGCAGTTTCTTGGTTAGCTACACCAGATTTTCAGCAAATTCTCTATATTAGCCCTCAATACGAGCAAATTTGGCAATATAGCCGTGAAAGTTTGTACGACAATCCCGATAGTTGGTTAGAAAGTATTCATCCGGAAGATCGTCAGTGGATGAGCGAAACGTTATCAGCAGTAATTGAAGGTAACATCCCCAAAGGAAGAGACAAAGAATATCGGATTGTGCGGGGAGATGGAGAAATTCGGTGGATACGCGATCGCATTTTTTCTCTTCGCACTGAAACTGGAGATATCTATCGTCTTGCTGGGATTAGCGAGGATATCACTGACAGCAAATTAGTTCAACTTAGTTTGAGTAAGCGGGAACATTATTTAACTACCTTAGTAGAAGTTCAGCGACGGCTGTTAGTTTGCTCAAATATTACCAATTGTTATAACCAAATTTTACAACTACTTGGAGAAGCAGCTAATGCGGATCGTGTCTATATCTTTGAAACTCACTTTGATGAAAACAAGCGCTTATTAACAAGTCAAAAAGCGGAGTGGTGTGCGCCCGGTATTCAACCAGAAATTGATAATCCACTATTACAAAATATTCCTTACGATCAATATTTTCCTCGTTGGCAACAAGCATTAAAAATAGGAAACTTTATTAATGGTGTCGTTACTGAACTTCCAGCAGAAGAATGTGACTTTTTACAAGAACAAGGAATTTTCTCAATCTTACTTTTACCTTTATTTGTTAACGATTGCTTTTTTGGTTCGATTGGTTTTGATAACTGTACCGAAGCTCGAAAATGGGCAGGATCGGAAGTAGCACTTTTACAAATAGCCGCCGCCGCACTTGGTTTAAAAGTAGAACGTTTATTAGCCCAAGAAGAATTATCTCAACAAGAGCGACAATTTAGAACTTTAACCGAAAATTCGCCCCAAATTATCGCTCGATTCGATCGAGAACTACGTTATGTTTATATTAACCCAGCCGTAAAACAAGCAACAGGAATACGCCCACAAAAGTTTCTTGGGAGAACGAATAATGATTTGGGAATGTTACCGGAATTGGTATCTTTGTTGTCAGCTAGTTTGGAAAAAGTATTTCAAACTGGTGTCGAAGAATTTTTAGAGTTTGAGTTTGCGACCCTACAAGGATTAAAGAGTTATAAATCTCGTTTGGTTCCTGAATATAGTTCTGATAATTATGTAGAATTTGTTTTAGCGATTACTCAAGATATAACTCAGGAAAAGCTAATTCTAGCAGCGTTAAGAGAAAGTGAAAAACGTTTTCGAGTTATTTTTGAAGAAGCAGAAGTTGGCATTGCACAACTGTCTTCTCAGCGTCAGTTTTTGCAAGTAAATCAACGATTTTGTGATTTATTTGGTTATACAGAAACAGAAATTTCCAACCTGACTTGGCAGGAAATTACTAATCCAGAAGATTTAGAAATAAGTGTAGCATTAACACAACGAATGTTTGCTGGTGAAATCTCGAATTTTTCTTTAGAAAAACGCTATCTTCGTAAAGACGGTTCATCTTTTTGGGCTAATTGTACGATCTCTTTAGTACGTTCTGAATCAGGAGAACCAAGATGTACGATCGCTGTAGTTCAAGATATCACTGAACGCAAACAAGCCGAATTGCAACTACGTCATCGTCTCGATTTGGAAACAGCTTTAGCGCAAGTGTCGAGAGAATTAGCGACTAAAGATCGAGTAGATTTGAAGCAAATTTTGGGAATTTTAGGGAAAGTAGTCGGATGCGATCGCGCTTTTCTGGAACGTTTCCGGGATCGAGGGAGATTTGTTGATGCGATTCACGAGTGGTGTAACGAAGGTGTGGTTTCGGAAATTGACAGTTATCAAAACTTACCCACTGAGTTGTTTCCTTGGTGGGTTGAGCAGTTAAATAATAACCAAGCTATTGTAATTAATGATGTCCGAAATCTACCTGCTAGGGCAAGTAGGGAACAACAATTACTGATTGCGAATAATCTTAGTTCGGTGTTAGTTGTTCCGATTTTTAGTTACGAGGGTCAACTTTGGGGGAGTATTAGTTTTGATAATAGCACTACGAACCCGAAAACTTGGTCAGAGGAAGATGTGCAAATGCTCCGGATTGTCGGCGATCTGATTTATAATTATCAAGAGAAACAGCGATCGCGTCTCGAACAAGAACAAACTTTGCGCGATCGCCAATTACTCGCATCTCTGATTTTGAAAATTCGGCGATCGCTTTCGATTGACTACATTCTGGAAACTGCTGTCACGGAATTACAAACAACTCTCGCTGCACAAAGAGTTATCTTTTTTCGACTTTTTTCTAATGGTTCGGGTCAAATTGTTAATGAAGCTGTGGAAACTCAATTTCCGACCATGCTGGGAGAAATTATTTTTGATGAAAACTTGTATGAATATCTTGATAAATACCGCAACGGTTACATTTATAGTTGTAGCGACCTTGCTCCAGAATCACAACCTGAATGTTATCGTGAGTGGCTCTTGAAACATCAGATAAAAGCTAATTTAGTTGTCCCAATTTTGATGAAGCCTCAAGAAGAAACATTAGGAATTTCTGCACAATTATGGGGTTTACTTTGTGTCCAAGAATGTAGCCAAACGCGAGAGTGGACAAGTCGAGAAATTGATTTAGTTAGTCAATTTGCTAACCAATTAGGAATTGCTATCTCCCAAGCAGAATTATTAGAAAAACAAACTCAGTATACTGAAGATTTACGGCGTTCCAATGCGGAATTAGAACAATTTGCTTATGTAGCTTCCCATGATTTACAGGAGCCTTTGCAAACTATTTTTAGCTATGTGGGACTTTTAGAAAAACGCTACAGCCCTCAGTTAGATGCTAAAGCCCAAAAATATCTTTATTACATTGCTAATAGTAGCATTCGGATGCAAGCACTGATTAATGATTTGTTAGCTTATTCGCGAATTGGCAAAAATTCTCAACCTTTTGTTTTAACTGATTGTAACTTAGTTTTAGAGCAAGCAAAAGCTAATATTAATAAAATAATTCGTCAAAATCAAGCTAGAATTATTAGCAATCTTTTGCCTAGTTTAATAGCTGATAGTTCTCAATTAGTGCAGTTATGGCAAAATTTAATTACGAATGCGATTAAATACCGCAGTGAAGCGTCTCCAGTAATTAAAATTAGCGCTACACTGGAAGAAGATTATTGGCGTTTTGCTTTTCAAGATAATGGAATTGGGATTAATCCCAAATACCGCGATCGCATTTTCCAAATTTTTCAACGTTTACACACTCAAGAGGAATATCCCGGTACAGGTATTGGTTTAGCAATTTGTCAAAAAATCGTTGAAGGTCACGGTGGCAAAATTTGGGTAGAATCTGCTGAGTCAGGTGGTTCGATTTTTTATTTTACGCTACCAAATAGTAGTTATAGCGCTGCGCGCTAGTATTGTTACAATGAAAGAGAAGGTATAGGCAGTGGTA
>JAWQFW010000354.1:1979-4093 GCA_035968095.1 Oscillatoria sp. PMC 1068.18 | reverse complement strand
ATAGTATATATTAAAGTAACACTTCTTTGAAAATGGCAAGTTTTTCATCTACTATTTTTTTGCCATTAATAAGCATAATAAGCACATTCAATAACAAAAAATAATTTTTTTTTAATCTATCAATGAGTAGAACTAGATATCAAACATCAACCATAGAACAAGATAGGGATCAAGACGATCATTATCGAGATTTTTTTTATCTCTCAGAAGATTTATGCTGCATTATTGATTTAGATGGACGCTTTCAGGAAACAAACCCTGCCTGGTCAAAAATTTTGGGATGGAATTGGGAAGAATTAAAATCACGTTCTTGGCTAGAATTAGTTCATCCTGAAGATTTAACTTCAGCAATATCGAGAAAGACAAAATTTGAAAATCGCTATCGACATCGAGACGGTAGCTATCGCTGGTTGTCTTGGAGCGTATCTCGTTCACCTACAGGACTAACCTATGCCATAGCCAAAGATATTAGCGACAGTAAAAAGAAATATGAAGCGCTGGTCGCTTCGAGAAAACGACTTTATGCTTTACTCGATCGCCTCCCAGCCTTTCTTTACTTACAACGTCCAGATCGTTCAGTGGGATTTTATAACCAACGTTTTCGCGAAATTTTCGGCGAAACCCAAAGTAAATGTTACTGTCAAATTCTTCCTGGTCGCAAGCAGCTAGGGACAGAAGCACCGACATTTCGCGTCTTTGAAAGCCAAACCCCGCAAACTTGGGAATGGTACGACGATCGCACCGGGAAGATTTATCAAATTTATAACTATCCCTTTCAAGACTTAGATGGTTCTCCCTTGGTGGTAGAAATGGGTTTAGATATTACCACAGCCAAGCTTGCTGAAGAAAAATTGCTTCAAACTCATCTTGAGTTGGAACAACGAGTCAAAGAACGTACCGCAGAATTAGCAACAGCGAACCAACAGTTGCGCGCAGAAATTGCCGAACGTGAACGCGCTGAAGCCGAACTCGAACATAAAAAAGAACTAGAAAAGGCTTTGCAAAAGTTGCGACGTACTCAAACCCAACTAATCCAAAGCGAAAAAATGTCTTCCCTCGGACAAATGGTAGCTGGGATTGCTCACGAAATTAATAACCCCATCAACTTTATTTACGGTAACTTATCTTATGCGGTTAATTACACGAATGACTTGCTTGCCTTAGTTAAAATTTATCAGCAAGAATACCCCGAACCCACTCCAAAAGTTGCCGAAAAAATTGCCGATATTGACCTAGAATTTCTCAAAGATGATTTTCCCAAGCTAATTAATTCTATCCAAGTAGGAGCCGACCGAATTCGGGAAATAGTGCGTTCTCTACGCAACTTCTCTCGTCTCGATGAAGCGAAAATGAAGGAGGTGGATATTCACGAAGGTATTGACTCGACTTTAATGATCCTGAAAAATCGTCTCAAAGCCAAACCTGGTCATCCGGAAATTACAATCATTAAAGATTATGGAATGCAAAAGCGAGTCGAGTCTTATCCGGGACAACTGAATCAGGTATTTATGAATATTCTCAGCAATGGAATTGATGCTTTAGAGGAATATAACTCGCAGCGTAGCCAAGAGGAAATTGCGGCTAATCCACCAACAATTCGCATCCAAACCAGTTTCCGGGATGGTGAGTCTCCCAAAGGCGATCGCGGTACAAATTGGTTAGAAGTTCGCATTGCTGATAATGGTTCGGGTATCCCAGAAAAGGTACAACAACATTTGTTTGAACCGTTTTTTACGACGAAACCTGTGGGGAAAGGTACTGGTTTAGGTTTGGCTATTTCTTATTCAATTATTGTTGAAAAACATCACGGTCAAATTAGATGTGTTTCTGCACCAGGTAAGGGAACGGAGTTTATTATCCAAATTCCTATTTATCAAAAGAAAATGAGGTGATTGGGGATTGGGGATTGGTGATTGGTGATTGGGGACTGGGGATTGGGGATTGGTTAACTTAATTCAGCGACAATCTGATTATTGAGGAGAGTTTGATTAGTTAATAAATCCTCGACATTAATTCGTAAAGAACGTTGTTCGTCAACCCAAATTGATTGGTGATTGGTGATTGGGGATTGGTTAACTTAATTCAGCGACAATCTGATTATTGAGGAGAGTTTG
>JAWQFW010000354.1:0-1879 GCA_035968095.1 Oscillatoria sp. PMC 1068.18 | reverse complement strand
ATTAGTTAATAAATCCTCAACATTAATTCGTAAAGAACGTTGTTCGTCAACCCAAAACGAAACTTTGACGCGATCGCTGCCTGGGTGTCCTAATGGTGTAAGCTGGGCAATAGTTCTTGCCCCGTCGCGATCGTTTAAAGCTTGTACTGTTGTTGAACCTGTATTCACGGTGCGAGTAATCAAACGAGATCCATCGAAATAAACTTCTGTTGCCGCGTTTTCTGCCCCTAATTCACCGATAATTAACTCAATACTGGGCTGATTTTCTACCGATGCACCTAATTTTAATTCTATAGGATTAGGCATCGGATACGGTTGTCCAGATTTAACAATCGGATGCCAACTATGAGCTTTTTGACGATGATTCCAGTAACGAATGCCGTAACTGTGGTAAAGAAAATCTTTGAGTTGGAAACCTTGAGCTAATTGTAACGCGCCGTGGGCGATCGCCTCGAAGGGTTTTTGACATTTCACTCGCTTCACGTCAAAGTATTGCTCCACCCAAGCTTGGACTGCGGGAATTTGCACCGTACCGCCTACTAATAATACGGCATCAATATCCGCAGTTTCAATTCCTTGCCGCCTTCCTTGCTGTAAAACGGTGGTCATTAAGCCGTCAAGTTGCTCAAAAAATTGTCTTTCTTGGAGAATTTGAGCGAAACCATCTCGATTTAATTCTAACTCATAAGTTTCCAAGGTTTCATCATTAAAATAAACCTCGCTAGCTTGTTTTTGTTCAGATAATTTAATTTTCAATCTTTCCGCTAAACGTAACGTTAAAGGCGATTTAGGTAAACCTTGTTTCTCAGCGAAATAATCGACTAACCAATTATCTAAATCTGAACCGCCTAAATTTGCTCCAGCTTTCGCTAAAACACGCGCAGTTTTTGGTCGTTGACGAGAATTTTCACCTAAGATTTTTTCGCCCCATTTGAGGATAAAACCTGTTGGTTTCTGTTGATTTTTTGTACCTAAATCTAAGCGAACTAAAGATAAATCTAGGGTTCCGCCACCAAAATCTACTACTAACAAAACTTCTCCTAGTGAAGCATATCCTAAAGCGGCGGCGGTAGGTTCGTCAAGAATGCGTACTTGTGTGACTGGTAAAGATTGACAGATTTTGGTTAACCAGCGACGATAAGCTTCAAAACTGTCTACAGGAACGGTTAAAAACAGGGAATCTGAGGCTGCTTGAGTTTGGAGTTGGGTAATAATTTCGGTGAGATACCATTCTCCTACTTGCTCAAAAGTGACGGTTTTTGCGTCTAATTCTGGTAAAAATCCTTGGATTTCTGTCCCGATACCTCGTTTAAAGCTGCGAAAAAAACGGGGATCGTCAGCTAAATCGAGTCCGCGATCGCGCACTTTTTGCCCAATTATAACTTCACCAACTGAGGCATCTTCCACATAAGCCAAACTCGGAATCAACGGGGGATTTTTAGCGATCTGCTGAGAAATTCCCGGTAAACTTAGGGTTTCCGCTTCTTGTGTTGCTGCATTCCAACGGGCGATTACTGTATTACTCGTACCAAAATCAATTGCAATTGTCATCAAATCTCCTTGGGTCTGAAACCCCGTCCTTTAAGGACGGCTTTATATATTCCTGGTAAAATAGGGAAATATCGAAAAGCGAAAACCAAGTATTCGATATTAGCACCTTGAAAACTAGGGTTAGGGGGTTCTAACCAGGAACGCTTGGTTAGGTAAAAACTCTAAGCAACAAGTACAAGTCTTTTGACACCGTACCGCAGGGCTTGCGGGATCGGGACTCTGTAATGAAGTCGAGCCATGCTGGGGTTTCCCCAGCGTATGGAATCGACTTGTTGGGTTGAAAGTCTGTGGACATGACGTAAGACGGGGACATAACTAGCTTTTAGTA
>JAWQFW010000353.1:0-4112 GCA_035968095.1 Oscillatoria sp. PMC 1068.18 | reverse complement strand
TATTTAGCCTTGTTATTTCGATTAATTATAGCTAGACTCAAATTATAGAATTCAATTCAAAGCTGATTATGTTCGACCTAACCAATAACAACCTCGAAAAGATGAATACATTAATCTTCGCTAGAAACCAATCATTTGACTGGCTAAATCCGCTTCGTCAATGGTTAAATGAAGTAAAAATTGAGAATCAAGCGATCGCACATTTGCTTTGTCGAATGATCCCAGTACAATGTCCTTTCGAGCGAGACATATATTTATTTGGCAAGAAAATTGCGCAGATTCCGCCGTTGTGCAAATTAAATCCACTTTACGAAGAAATAGTTGGCTTAAGATTTCGCGCACTTTGCTATTTAGCAGACGAATGTGGCGAAGATATTGGTTGCTATTGTTAAAATAAGAACATAAAACAGACATTTTGGCAACAAATATAGTCAAAAAAAGTGAAAGAATTAATAATTGCGATCGCTATTAATGTTAGTTAACGACACTCCTCGACAAAGTGGCAATTTTGTAAGCATCAAAAGTTAGTTTAATTCAGTGAAACAGTCATTTACCCAGAGTAATTTGTCAGAGATCGCGAAAATCAGGGTATGCTAATAACTGGGTTGAAACTGACGAGAACAACAGTAAATTACCCAAGCGTAACTACCTAATTAGTAACGAAGAATGAAAATAGCCACTTGGAATGTCAACTCAATCCGCACGCGATCGCCCCAAGTAGTAAACTGGTTAGAAACGAATCCAGTAGAAGTCCTTTGCTTACAAGAAACCAAAGTAATCGACCCAGACTTTCCCAGAACACCTTTTGAAGAGTTAGGCTATCATCTTTATATCTCCGGACAAAAAGCCTATAACGGCGTAGCTATCTTCAGTAAAACACCCCTAGAGGATGTCATAATTGGTTTTACGCCAATTTTAGGCGCAGCGCAAGTCAGCGAGTTTGACGACCAAAAAAGAGTCATTAGCGGCGTAGTTGCCGGAGTCCGTTTAGTTAATCTTTACGTTCCCAACGGTTCGGCTGTCGGTAGCGAAAAATACACCTATAAACTCAACTGGCTAAAACTTTTACGGGAATATCTGCAAATTTTACAAGCTCAACCCCCAGGAAACTTATGCGTCTGCGGTGATATTAACATAGCCTTAGAAGACCGAGATATTCATAACCCCGAAGGAAAAGAAAAGCACATCATGTCCTCTCCTGCGGAAAGACAAGCATTACAAACCGTTTTAGACATTGGTTTAGCTGATGCCTTTCGCAAGTTTACCAGCGAAGGAGGACACTTTAGTTGGTGGGACTATCGCACCCGCGCTTTCCAAGGTAACAGAGGTTGGCGCATCGACCATCACTATCTCACAGCTAATCTTTACGAAAAAGTCAAATCCTGCACCATTGACGTAACACCGAGAAAGCAAGTCAAACCTAGCGACCACGCTCCCGTAATTCTCGAACTAGAGTAAAATTCGAGAGACAGTAGGTAAATTCCGCATCAGCAGCTAAAGTAAAGAAATACGAAGCAGCGATCGCGCCCAACCTCTCAAATTGTCTAGAAATATTATAAAGGTCTAAAATCCGATCGGAAAAGCGTATTTCTATGGCAAGATCGAAAATTGCTGCTATGTGGAGATTCTAAAATTATGTCACTGCGATTAGGCGATACCGTACCAGATTTTACTCAAGCTTCTAGCATGGGCGAAATTTCCTTTCACGAATGGGCTGGAGATAGTTGGGTAGTCCTCTTCTCTCATCCGGCTGACTTCACTCCAGTTTGCACCACCGAATTAGGAATGGTTGCTAAACTCAAGTCAGAATTTGACAAACGTAACGTCAAAACCCTCGCACTCAGCGTTGATGATGCTGAATCTCACAAAGGTTGGATTAAAGACATCGAAGAAACCCAAAATACCACTGTCAACTACCCCATCTTGGCAGACCCAGACCGCAAAGTTTCCGATCTTTACGACATGATCCACCCGAATGCGGACAACAGCTTAACCGTTCGTTCCGTCTTCATCATCGATCCTAGCAAAAAACTGCGCTTAGTAATCACTTATCCAGCTAGCACTGGACGTAACTTTGACGAAATTTTGCGGGTAATTGACTCTCTTCAGTTAACCGACGACTACAAAGTTGCTACTCCCGTTAACTGGACAGATGGCAACGACTGCGTAATTGTTCCTTCGATTAAAGATCCTCAAGAGTTAAAAGAACGTTTCCCCAAAGGATACGAAGAAGTTAAACCTTACTTGCGGATGACACCTCAACCAAACAAATAAGAGATGATCCTGAACGCATAGATGTGGTAATTATAGGGTGGGCAATCTTGCTCACCCTATTTAATTTAACTAGCAAAACAATCAGATCAACTAAAAAAATGGATATTCAAAACGGTTTCGTTGATACAGTTGGGAATACACCTTTAATTCGCTTAAATAGCTTTAGTGAGGAAACAGGGTGCGAAATTTTAGGGAAAGCCGAATTTCTCAATCCTGGAGGGTCAGTAAAAGACCGCGCGGCTTTATATATTATTGAAGATGCCGAAAAAAAAGGCTTGCTGAAACCAGGAGGTACTGTCGTTGAGGGAACTGCTGGGAATACCGGAATTGGTTTAGCCCACATTTGCAACGCGAAAGGCTACAAATGCTTGATAATTATTCCCGAAACTCAGTCCCAAGAAAAAATTGATCTGCTGAGAACTTTAGGGGCTGAAGTGCGAACAGTACCAGCAGTTCCTTATCGTGACCCAAATAATTATGTCAAAGTTTCTGGGCGTTTAGCTGAAGAAATGGATAATGCAATTTGGGCGAATCAATTTGATAATTTAGCTAATCGACAAGCACATTATGAAACTACTGGAGCCGAAATTTGGACGCAAACTGAGGGTACAGTAAATGCTTGGGTTGCTGCAACTGGTACTGGGGGAACTTATGCTGGTGTCGCAATGTTTTTGAAATCAAAGAATCCTGAGATTAAATGTGTTGTTGCTGACCCGATGGGGAGCGGACTTTATAGTTATGTGAAAACGGGAGAAATTAATCCCGAAGGTAGTTCGATTACTGAAGGAATTGGTAACAGTAGAATTACTGCTAACATGGAAGGTGTCCCGATTGATGATGCGATTCAAGTTAATGACCAAGAGTGTTTACGGGTGGTTTATCAGTTATTAAAGCAAGATGGTTTATTTATGGGTGGTTCCGTCGGAATTAATGTTGGTGCGGCTTATAATTTGGCGAAAGAAATGGGTCCCGGTCACACAATTGTTACTGTTCTTTGTGATGGTGGGAGCAGGTATCAATCTCGGTTATATAATCGAGAATGGTTAACTGAAAAAAATCTTTTACCACCAGAAATTTAAATCATGTATCTATATTGATCGGCGCTCGATTTTTAGTTACTAATTAATAATTATGACACAGAACGATATTGTTCGCAAAACTGTCTTAGTTTGTCAAAATCGGACTTGTCGCAAACAAGGTTCAGCAAAAGTTTTAACTGCGTTTCAACAAAATTCTGTCCCAGATGTGGAGGTTGTTGGTTGTGGCTGTTTGGGACAATGTGGAAACGGACCGATGGTGTTAGTTTTACCAGAAAAAGTTTGGTATTGTGGGGTACATTCCCAGGAAGTACAAGCTGTGGTTACAGAACATTTACAAGGTTCACATCCTATTCAAGCAATGTTTTGCCGCAAAATCCGTGCTTAATGTTACTAAATTTAGGAAGTTTGAGAGAAGTAGCAAGATTACGTTTCTACAAGATAATTGAGACTGAAATAATTTACTTTTCTGGGGTACAAAGAAAAGATTTGGAAGCAAAATTATCTCGAAGATAAAAATATTAATCTACCTAATTTAATGAATTATAGAGATGAGATTTGGGCAATTATCGACTTTCGTGAATTTTTTTCTATTTCATAATGATTTTTATTTAAAAAGGAGACTATTTTGAGCAAGATATTGTTGAAAAACTAGATTTACAATTTTCTAATTCCAGGAAGCTAGAAAACTATAATTGTTGAAAGAGAGACGTAGCAATGCTACGTCTCTACAGAAGAATTGAGACTGACACAATTTACTTTTCTGATTAATCATCTTTGTGAAATACGAAAAAATAGTTT
>JAWQFW010000352.1:0-4127 GCA_035968095.1 Oscillatoria sp. PMC 1068.18 | reverse complement strand
ACCCCCAATTCCCAATCCCCAATTCCCCCAATTCCCAATCCCCCGAATGTACAGCTTTACCTTTCGTAACTACCAACGTAAATTTCGCCAACCCTTACAAACCAGTCACGGTAGCTGGGAAGTAAGAAAAGGCATCATTTTGCGTTTAGTAGATGAAAAAGGTAACGTTGGTTGGGGAGAAATTGCCCCCCTTCCCTGGTTTGGATCGGAAAATTTAGCCCAAGCTGAGGAATTTTGTCGTCAGTTAGGTAAACAAATCACAGCAGACAATCTAGCTAAGATTCCCGATAGCTTACCCGCTTGTCAATTTGGCTTCAACTCAGCCCAAGAAAATTGCCAGCCAGACTCAGTTTGTCTCAGTGACAATTTAGTCACCAATAATTGTTACTTGTTACCCGCCGGGAAAAAAGCTTTAACAACATGGCAAACTGGCTGGAAGCAAGGAAAATCCACTTTCAAATGGAAAATTGGCGTTGGCGAAATTACTGAAGAAATCGCAACTTTTCGCCAATTGAGTCAAGCTTTACCTCCAACCGCAAAATTACGCTTGGATGCGAATGGAGGACTAAATTTAGCCACAGCAAAGCAATGGTTGAAAGCTTTAGATGCAGCAGGTAACGTGGAATTTCTCGAACAACCTCTGCCTCCGCCACAATTCGAGGAAATGTTACATTTAGATGCAGAATTCGTAACAGCGATCGCCTTAGATGAATCGGTTGCGACGCTGAAACAGTTGCAACAATGTTACAGCAAAGGTTGGCGAGGGATCTTTGTCATCAAAGCGGCGATCGCAGGTTCTCCCCAAAGTTTACGCCAATTTTGTCGCGAAAATCAAATCGATCCCGTCTTTTCCTCAGTCTTAGAAACCGAAATTGGCAGACAAGCCGCCCTAAAATTAGCCACAGAAATTAGTTTACGCGATGGCTACGCCGACCTTCCGGTACGCTACGCCAACCTTCCAGTACGCGCCCTTGGTTTCGGGATCGATCATTGGTTTGCAGCCCCACAAGACAACAATTGGTTAGAAAAATTGTGGAAAAATTCTTAACGCATCTACTCCGAAAAGATAATTGGTTAATTGGTTACGACATCAACCAATTTAACTCTCTCACCCAACAATTATTCCAGCAACTACAAAACTACGAAACACCACCAAAAATTCTTTTAATCGAAAACAATCCTTTCTTTTTCTTAGCCGCTTTTCTCGCTGCTACTGCTACAAACAGCGAAATTTTTCTCTGCAATCCCAACTGGGTAGAATCAGAATGGGAACAAGTATTTGCTTTAGTTCAACCCGATTTAATTTTCAGCAATAACCTACCCACCTTTATTTCCCTAACCTTAAAAAATGCCTCCAATATTAACTATGTCAACCTGAATAATATTTATCCTCTCAACCCTGTCATCTTCAACCAACCTAAGTCTAGCGAAGCATCCCCAGAAATAAATAACTTGCCAAATTCACCTCTTCCAAATCATCTCATCCTCAACGAAACCAAGTCTAATCAAGCATTTTTAAACTTACATTTAAACCAATCACAAAAACCTCAAACCAACAAATTAGATACTACTTCACGAACTGAAGATTTCCCAACAAAAATAATGATTCCCACCGGAGGAACTTCCGGCAAAATTCGCTTTGCAATCCATACTTGGTCAACCTTAACCGCATCAGTAACCGGATTTTTCCACTACTTTGAAGCAAAACCAGTCAACTCATTTTGTATTTTACCCTTATATCATGTTAGCGGCTTAATGCAATTTCTTCGTTCTTTAATCACAAACGGAAAAATATTAATTTTGCCCTACAAAACTTTTAAAGCAACAATTTACGAAAATCGACTCAGCAGCCACAACTCAATTTTCAACCTTCTTGAAATTCAAGATTATTTCATTTCTTTAGTTCCCACCCAGCTACAATTTATTCTCGAAAAAAATCCTGCTTGGCTAGCAAAATTCAAAACCGTACTTCTAGGTGGTGCGCCAGCTTGGGAAGCACTTTTAGTAACAGCTAGAAAACAGAACATTAAACTAGCCCCTACTTACGGCATGACTGAAACTGCTTCGCAAATTATCACCCTAAAGCCCAACGACTTCCTCGCCGGAAATAGTAGTAGCGGCAAAACTTTACCTCATGCTCAAGTATTAATTTACAGCGACGAACACCAAATCTTACCTCCAAATAAAATTGGCAAAATTGCAATCAATACTGCATCTCTATGTCTAGGATATTATCCACAAATTTCTCAAAATCACAAATATTTTTTAACTGATGACTTAGGTTTTTTTGACAATCAAGGTTACTTAAATATTGTTGGACGTAGTAGCAAAAAAATTATTACAGGCGGTGAAAACGTTTTTCCTAGCGAAGTAGAAGCGGCAATTTTAGCTACTAATTTAATTACTGACGTTTGTGTGATTGGCTTACTTGACAAAACCTGGGGTCAAGTAGTATGTGCAATATATGTGCCGAAAAATACACAGATTTCAGAAACAGAAATTAAAACAGCACTTAACAGAAAATTAAGCAAATATAAACAACCCAAGAAATGGATTACAGTAACCAATTTACCCCGCAACCCTCAAGGAAAAATTAATTATCAACAAATAAAAAAAATTGCTTTAAGTAACACTAACCTCTAATTTTCTTAACCTAACCTTAAAAAAACTGACTCAATAAAGCTAAATTTTTTTCAGAGAGAGTAAGTGGGATGAGGTAAAAGCTATGCAGTGAGTTCATTATCTTTTTTTCTTCTATCTTTCGGTAGATCGACTTATCAGATAAATTTATGTAGCTCAAACTAAATTACCGAACAATAAAAATATAAATATTGACATCTTTAGAATTATGTGTATTAATATGAAAGTTATTTACTTATAACTAACGCCAATCACCTACCTTAGTTTTTCCAATAGCTCAAGCTTTCAAGAAAAGTCAAAATTTTGATTTTTTCGAGAAAAAGTAAATTCTAATTAACTAGAGATGAATTTATATCTATCTATATGTATAAAGAAAACTCTAATTAAAACAATTTTCAAGGATCGCTAACGACTTGAATTTTTAGCAAGAAAAATGCCAAATTAATGATTTTTAGCAAACAAATATTCAAAGAAGACCAAACAAACTCAGGTAGTAATACGCTCGCCTTCACAACCTTAATTATTGCACTAATAGCGCTCTCCATAACAGCAATACTGATCCGAATTTGTCTTGAAGAAAGTAGTCCTAATACAATTGTTTTTGACCGTCTTTGGGTAGCTACTTTATGTTTTGGTTTGTGGAACGGATTTAGTCAACTCCGCATCCAAATATCAAATCAGTCCTCCGAACCAGAAAAAGAGTCTCCCAAATCAGAATCAATTTACGATCTAGGAAATATTTTCCTTTTAGTAATAGTTGGAATCTCTCATTTATCAGGGCGATTACTGTGGACGATCTCATTAGGTGAAACCAGTGTAGCTAATGCTAATGTGTTAGGAGCCTTAACACCCTTATTTGTTACCCTAGGAGCCTGGTTATTTTTAAAACAGCGTTTTGATGGTCGTTTCTTGTTTGGTTTATTCCTGGCGATCGTAGGGACAGCAACTTTAGCCTATGAAGATTTCTTCAAGTCAAACAGTAGTTTTTTGGGAGATTCTATTGCTTTATCATCTGCCCTATTTTACTCAATTAACTTTCTCACGCTTGAAAAACTGCGAAATAAGTTTTCCGTAGAAAAAATTCTGCTGTGGCGTTGTTTTTTGGGAGCAATTTTAATGCTTCCAGTCGTCCTAATTTTTGAAGACCAATACTTTCCTATTAGTTTAACAGGATGGTTAACGATTATTTGTTTAGCCGTGATTTGTGAAGTAGTAGGACATGGTTTAGTTGTCTATAGTCTCAAGCACTTTTCCTCAAGCTTTGTTTCTTTAGTTTTACTTCTAGACCCTATAGTAGCTGCAATCTTAGCTTGGATACTTTTCGCGGAAAACTTAAGTCTTTTTAACATCTTGGGTTTTGCCGTCATTATGCAAGGCATCTATCTCGCTAAAACTGGTCAAGGTTCTCAAAAATCAAACGATACTGAAACCACAGAAGAAACTATCAGTGAAACCGCTTAATTAAGTTTTTTCTAAAAGCTTAGAAA
>JAWQFW010000351.1:0-4222 GCA_035968095.1 Oscillatoria sp. PMC 1068.18 | reverse complement strand
CCCCAATCCCTAATCCCGATAACTGCTCATCACTCGACCAACTCCCCAAAATTGCTGATAGTAAGCACGACTAATATCATCTCCGTCTGCGGATAATTGGTCAATTGCAATCCCATTGCGACCCATTTCCACCCCAGAACTGTGAATATAGTAACCGTCACCGAGACAAAGAGCGACATGATTGACTTTATTAGCTTGAGCAAAAAAGATCAGATCGCCAGGAATAATTTCCGCAAGGGGAATTCGTTCGGTAAAATCAGCTTGTTGATAAGAATCTCTCGGTAGCCAGATCCCCGAAGCCACAAAAGCCGCTTGCATCAAACCAGAACAGTCGTAATTAGGAGCAACTGTTCCTCCCCAAAGATAATAATTCGGCTGTTGTAGCGCGGCTTTGGTAAAAGCAATGATGTGAGGAAGACAAGCGACTATTTCCGAGCGAGAAAATGGTTGAGGCTGGTATTTTGCCGTTGCGGGTGTAAGATGAACGAAATCTGCTTTTCGTAACCAAGCGCGATAACCATCTTCGCACAAACGCACTTCAACAGCGTCAGCGTCATTAACAGCCCTTGGAGTTAAAATTTGCAAATGTCGTCCTTTTGCAGCTTGAGTCGCTAGGCGATCGCCTTTGGGAGCATCATACAGGTTGAGGTCAACCTGAGGACAATATTCCCCGCTATCAGTTTTTGGTAATTGCTGAACCATTCAAATTTTTTTTATGATGACCTTTTTTCACGAAGACGAAAAGTTAGCACAACTGGGTACAGAAATTTTAGAAGCAACTTGGGCAAAATTTCCCGATTTAGCTGAAAATCAAATTGCCCTTACTTGGATAGTTTACGATCGCCCCGTAATTGTGAATACTGGTGGCGCACTTTCCCCGGAAGAATTTTGGCAATATCCTGTACGTGGTTTTAGTTATCGTGGGGGAGAGCGAATTTACCCAGCTAGTATCGTCAAACTATTTTACCTGGTTGCGGTTCACGAGTGGCTAGAAAATCAAATGATTCCTTCTTCTGCGGAGTTGGAACGAGCAATTCGGGATATGATTGTTGAGTCCAGCAACGACGCAACCAGTTTAGTTGTGGATATGTTAAGCGGAACGACCAGTGGACCGGAGTTACCTCCTGGACCTTTTGTCACTTGGCAATCTCAGCGTAATATTGTCAATCGTTACTTTCACTCTCTCGGTTGGGAAGAGTTAGCCACAATTAATGTTAATCAAAAAACTTGGTGTGAAGGTCCCTACGGACGAGAACGGCTGTTTTTAGGTGAGATCAAGGAAAATCGGAATCTGTTGACGACGAATGCCACGGCGCGGTTGCTACACAGTATAGTTGGCGGAGTAACTGTTTCTTCGGCGCGATCGCAAACGATGATGCACCTCCTTCAACGTAGTGTTAAAGATGCCAATGTTGTTTCTGAAAGTGAGGAAAACCAAGTTACAGGCTTTTTCGGCGCAGGTTTGCCAGAAAACGCTCAACTGTGGTCAAAAGCAGGTTGGACAAGTTCAGTACGTCACGATGCAGCTTATATCGAAATTCCCGAAAAACAACCTTATTTGTTAGTCGTGTTTCTCGAAAGTAAAGCTTATAGCCAAAACCAAGACATTTTACCCTTTATTTCGCAGGCGATCGCGGCGGCGACCTGAAAGTAAGCTCAATTAAGCTCAATATAGATAAATAAAGGGCGCTGGACTACTCTCTAAGTCTTTCCTAAAAAATGGGTCAAAAGCCGTCAAAGTCAGACTGTATCGCCAAAGTGAACAACCAAAGCTACTAACCTAACAATGTGGCTATTCTCGTTAGTTGTGGAATTAGCCAATCAAATTGTGTATTCAAACCTACAAAAAAACAGGTAAAGGCTTAATTCAACTTCCCTGGAACAAACTTCTTCCCCAGCAGAAGTTTTTCCAATTCAATTTAGAGATAATATACTAAGCTTGGTTTAGTTTATCAAACGTATGGCGCAAGAAAACCTCGTTTCTCGAAGACGAAGCTGCCCTTACGCCGGAATGGTTGTCAATAATAATTGAGGAGTGACTGTGAAAGTAATTTCTGCCCAACTGATAGCAACTCTCTTAGGTGTAACTGCTTTAGCTATTGCTAGTCCAGCTAAAGCGCAAACCGAAACCTCAACAGAGATTGTTCCCTCTGACGTTACTGTAACCCAAATTGAGGATCTCGAAATCCTCTCCAACGCTGAACCAACAACTTCAACTCCCATTGCAGTTGAATCTTTTCAAGTTGCTGACTCGGCAACTGTAACTGAGTCAGCTAACTCAGAAGTAGTTACCATTGAAAGAGCTACCACTGGGGAACCTATTCCGGGAACAGTAGCCACTTCTGTCGAAGCTTTCAGACAAACTTCAGTACCATCTCCTGTGAGTCAAACTGCTCCCGCAACTAATAATACTCCAATTGCACAAACGAGCATTGAACCAGGTCGTCTCTCGCAACGTAATCTTAGCTATGTGGGTGTAGGCTTTAATATCGGTTTTGGCGATGATGATGATACTGGTATCGGCGACGGTGGCTTTGCAATTAACGGTAAAATCGCTCTGAGTAATAATTTATCAGTACGACCCGCCGTGATTATTGGCGATGACGCAGATTTTATTATTCCGATCACTTACGACTTTACCATTCGCGGAGAAGATCCTTTCGAGCCAATTATCTTTAAGCCTTATGTTGGTGGTGGTGTGGCTTTTAGTACAGGTGATGACGAAAATGTTGGCTTTGTGCTTTCTGGTGGTGTAGAGTACCAGCTAACTCGTGAATTTGTGGCTAATGCTAATCTCAATGTTGGTTTTATTGAAGATTCAACTCAGGTAGGTTTACTGCTTGGTGTTGGTTACATCTTCCCTGGATTTTAAATTTTGTTGAGTAGGGGCAACTATTGGGTGATTGTCCCTACTCTTTTTCTGGGTGGGGCAACTCTTTTGAGGTTCCCCCCATTTTCTTAGAGCAGGGAAACCAGGGAAAATTTTTTGACGATTGTTTGCTGAGAACGGAGAGAGAGGGATTCGAACCCTCGGATAGGACTTGCGTACCTATCAACAGATTAGCAATCTGCCGCTTTCGACCACTCAGCCATCTCTCCTGAATGTGCATAATCGATTATAGCGGATCTAGTTTGCAGTTGCTAGGGTTGGCAAAAAATTTTTCGGCAAAGCTACTATAAGTTGAGGTGGGACTATAAAATTAGGGGGGTAGGGCGATCGCGCTATTATTAGGTCTGTTGAACGATTTCTGTAATTTTTGTTGTCTTCTTTTCAATTAAATAATATCCGGTCACAACACGATTACCATCGGGAAATATTGTCCACTTCCACTCAACGTCGCAATCTTGTCTCACTTCAAGATAATAAATTGAAGCTGGGATTACAGGATCGCTTGGGGGTGGTGCTTTGATAATTCGTTTGTTAGTTTCTGCTTGTTTTGGCTGATTCATACATTTCTACTAACTGTAACAATCTTTCTGTGCTTATTTAAAAGTATTTCTTTGGGTCGAAAGCACTTTTTTCCTATTTGTATTTTAACCTTAATTAAACTCCAGTGAACTTAATCAGAATTTTACCTACTTTTAATTGTAACTTTAAGCCGAAACTGACAAACTATTAAACTTCAGTGAACTTAATCAGAATTTTACCTACTTTTAATTGTAACTTTGAGCCGAAACTGATGAAATTTTCTGTGCAGGGGAAATACATTTCTTTGTCAACACTGGGAAGGGAGAAATAAAGTTAGCTTTGTTGTCAAAATAGGAAAGAAAATTTTCAAAAGTATTTCTTTCTTTGACTCGAAAGCGCTTTTTTCCTATTTGTATTTTAATCTCAATTAAACTTTAGTGAACTTAATCAGAATTTTACTTACTTTTAATTGTAACTTTGAGCCGAAACTGATAAAATATTGTGTGCAAGTGAGTTCCACTTCTTTGTCAATGTTTCCAATTTAGAAGAAAATAAGCTTTTTAGTAAGAATAAAAAAGAAGATTATGAGTGAAGAAAAACTAATAAATCAATCAATTCAGCTAGAAAAAATCGAAATAAAAATGATGAGCGTAATTTTGAGCGTTGGGCAAAAGCTGTGAGGAATCAAATGCTTGCCGCCCTAGAAAAAAACTCAAGATAGACTTATATTATTTACATAAACTAATGCTACAAAGGCAGACTTGTAAAGAGGTTTCCTGCAAAATTTCTACACAATTTAAGAGAGCGTAGATC
>JAWQFW010000350.1:0-4288 GCA_035968095.1 Oscillatoria sp. PMC 1068.18 | reverse complement strand
TTGGGGGTTTTGGGGGTTTTGGAAGTATGGTCAGTTTTGGAAATTACCATAGACATCGAACCCAACCATTTACTCTTCTAAGTCTCCCAATTCCCCCAATTCTCCCAATTCCCCCAATTCTCCCAATTCCCCCAATTCTCCCAATTCCCCCAATTCTTCCAACACCTCCAACACTCCCAATTCCCTCAAGTCTCCTAATCACCAATCCCTAATTGAGCTAAAACTCTTGTTCTGACTTCTTGATATGCTGATTCTATCTGTCCTAAGTCCTGACGAAAACGGTCTTTATCAAGCACTCGTGCTTTTTGGTCAGTTTCGCTACGATCCCACAAACGACAGGTATCCGGGCTAATTTCGTCAGCGAGAAGTAGCTTTTGCTCATTGTCTAAACCAAATTCTAGTTTGAAGTCTACTAAAATAATCCCACAACGCTCAAAAAAGTCGCTCAAATGACGATTAATCCCTAGGGCTGTGGTTTGTAGTTGTTCGATTTGCGTTGGTGTGGCTAGTTCTAACAATAATAGGCGCGATCGCGTCAACAACGGATCGCCAAGTTCATCATTCTTATAATAAAATTCGACTAATGGCTGGGGTAGCACTTTGCCTAATGGTAAACCTGTTTGTTTGCACAAACTCCCCGCCGCAACATTTCTGACTACTACTTCCAAAGGAATAATTTTTACCGCCCGCACTCGCATTTCGTTTGCTGCTGGTTTATCGACGTAATGTGTAGCAATGCCTTGTTTTTCGAGCATTTCAAATAAAGCTGCGGAAATCGCACAGTTGATTGCACCTTTTCCTTTGATTTGCCCTCGTTTTTGGGCGTTGAAGGCGGTTGCGTCGTCTTTGTAGACAGTTAGCAAAATTTCTGGTTCTGGGGTGGTATAAACGATTTTAGCTTTACCTTCGTAGAGTTTTTCGGGTTGGAACATAGATTGTTTTCTGGATGGAACATTTACCAAGATATTGCACTCACTGTCTTCGTGAAAGATTGCTTGGGTAGTTTTTCTTGCTTTTGTTACCTTTCAAGGATTAAATTTAAATTTATTTTAGGTTAAAATAAGGTTAAGCAAATTGACTGGCAAAACTCCTATCAACTGAGGTGTAAGATATTATCCAAACTTCAGTAAGCTGGAGTTGGTCAAGAAAGACGAGAAATTGGGAATTGGAGATTAATAATTACTGACTAAAATTTTTGATTGATAGGAGATCTTAATGGCAAAACGAGATAACGATAAAAATAATTTTTTCTATCCCCATAGTACCTATCGGGGTCAAGTTAAGCCGGAAAACGTGGTTTTTAATGCGAATTTGCAAGAATTTGCTCAACGAGTTAACTACATCTGCAATCTAGAAACGGGTGGAAAAGTAGCTCCCGATCAAGCTTACAAGCAAATTAGGGAACTTTGGCATCAGTTAACTCAATCTAGAGAACAACTGAGAATTGGCGAAAATCCTTTTCAAAGTGAGGAGGAGTTGTGAAGAACAATGGTGAATACCACAAGTTAAGTTATTTGTCAAGAAAATGAGGCACGGCACACCGTGCCTTGATTTTATCTTGAGATAAGGATAAAAGCTCAACAGTAAATTAGCAAATTACAGTGGTTACTTAGTAGTCATAGTATAAATCCCATCCCAGTTAGGAGGCGGTGGGTTATCGAGATAGTTTTCGGTACGTTCTAATTGTAGTAAAACAGCGCGATCGCTAGGACGAATTTCCGAGGCATTAAGAAACAAATTTTTGGCTTTGAGAAAATCTCGCTTCATATAAGCATCTCTAGCAAGCTGATAAAGTTCGAGAAACTTTTCAGTTGTTCCGTCTACCCAGTCGTGTTTTTTCCCAATCAGTTCGTAAATTTTTACCGCCTTATTCTTACCTTTAACGCGAATTTTGTCTAACTCACGTACCAAAATGCGATCGCCACACAGTTTCTTAGTAGACTCACTAATAATAATGTCACAACCGTATTCTTTAGTTACACTTTCTAAGCGAGAACTCAAGTTTACCCCATCGCCAATAACAGTGTAATCCATGCGTTTTTCCGAACCAATATTTCCCGAAACCACCTCTCCGGAACTAATTCCAATCCCAAAACGAATTTGAGGTTGCGCGGTAAAAATACGTCTTTGGTTAAATTCAATTAAACGCTGACGCATATCTAAAGCCGATTGTACACTCATCCAAGCATGATTTTCCTTCAAAGGCAAAGGTGCGCCAAAAACTGCCATCAAAGCATCACCAATAAACTTATCTAGCGTACCCTCATAATTAAATACTGCCTCAACCATTGTTTCAAAATATTGATTCAGCAGCGAAACCACCTCTGTCGCTTCTAAATTTTCAGTTAAAGTAGTATAACCGCGAATATCGGAGAACAAAATCGTCACTTCTTTCCTTTCTCCAATCATTAAAGCATCATCTCCTAGCGCCATCACCTGTTCTGCTACTCCAGGAGTCATGTAACGATAGAGAGTTGATTTCATGCGTTTTTCGCGACTAATATCTTCCAAAACTACTAAACCTCCTCTTACTTCTCCTTCGGGATTAGTTAGCGGATTAACAGTAAGATTAGTGCTACGTTCGATAGTTTCTACTTGTCCTTTACCTAAATAAGGAATTAACTTAGAATCCCAGTCAGTTTCATTCCAAGGAAGATAAACATCAGGATTATGAAGTTGAGGAATAGCTAAAATATAAACTCCATTTACTAAATTTGATGAGCTTTTTTCTTGGTGGTTAGGTTTAGCTATTTTCAACTTAGTTTTCGGTTCTGTTTCCTGTTTAGAACGACAATAAACCCCAATCCGCAAAGTTTGTTCGGGGACGTAATGTTTTGCACCTGTTTTGAGACTATCGGTAAGACGGAACTGGAGATTTTCGATAGGAACCACATCCCAAACATAACGACCAATTAATTTACATTCCCACAACTCGCGATTATTTTCATGATTGAGATATTCTTCCGGACAACCGAGTAATGCGATCGCAGCATCATTAATTGTCACAATTCTCCCTCGTAAATCGGTAGAAATTACGGCATCAGAAAGACTTTGAAGCATATCTTTTTGATACTGTTTTTCTGTTAAAACATTTTCAAACAATTTAGCATTTTCTAGCGCCATACCTGCCTGAATATTAAAGGCTTGCATGAATTCTTCATCTGAAGAAGTAAAGCCACCTTGATTTTTGTTAATTAACTGAGTTACGCCAATTAATTCACCTGCGGAGTTAAACACTGGCATACAAAGAATATTCCGAGTAGAATAGCCAGTGCGTTTATCAGTGGTCGGGTCGAAACGGGGATCTTTATAAGCGTCGGGAATGTTTAAAGTTTGTCCTGTGGAAGCGACATATCCGGCAATTCCCCGATTAGCTGGAATGCGAATTTCCATAATTTTGGTTTCATCTGCTGTGGGAATTTTACTCCACAATTCTCCGGTTTCTTTACTTAATAAAAATAAGGTACTGCGGTCAGCTTGCATTAAATTTCGTGCCTGTTCCATCACGGATTTCAGGGTTGCTTCTAAGTCGAGACTTTTACCAAGATAGGAAGTGGCTTTTAATAATGCTGAGGCACCGCGTTGGTTTCTCGCTGCCATGTAAAAAGATTGACAGGTTTCGAGGATAATTCCAATCGAAGAAGCGAAATCACGAAAGCGTTGTTCGTCTTCTTCATCGAAACAAGTATCTCCGGCTTTGTTGAGTAATTGGACAACGGCAACTACCTGATTAACACTACTGACAATTGGCATACAAAGCAGTGATTTGGTACGATAGCCGGGGATTTCATCGATTTCTTTATTATATAAATTATGCTTGTATGCGTCGGTAATATTTAAAGGTACTCCGGTTGCGGCTACATAACCAGCGATACCTACATTGAGAGGAATTCTTAAGTCTCTTGATTTGGTTTTATCGCTTTGGCTAACTCGTGACCAAAGTTGACCTTTTTCGGCATCAACTAAGAAAATTGTGGCACGATCTGCTTGCAAGATTTGACCAATTTTGAGGGTAAAAGCATCCATGATCTGCTCTAACATTGTTTCTAGAGCTTCGTTGTTGATCATTTCGATCGCTCGCAGGAATTGCTGGAACTCAGCAGTGATAAAATCTAGCAAGCAGATAAATTCACCAATGGAGAGGTCTTTGACTCGATTGGTGAGGACGTTAGTCCGATTTAGTTGAGTAAGTTGGGTTAAGGTCGCTAAAATGCTACCAGTGTTAGATAGTGTCATGAGAAAAGGCGCGAACGAGGTTAGGAGAAGACGCGAAGTAATTATTTAAGTT
>JAWQFW010000349.1:0-4294 GCA_035968095.1 Oscillatoria sp. PMC 1068.18 | reverse complement strand
CCCCAGTCCCCAGTCCCCAGTTTTCAGTAATAGTTAAACTAGAATTAAGACTTATCAAGTGGCAATCAAAACCATAACTTTAGATCGTATTCTTATGAAAACATGGATGAAACCGCAAACAAGCGGCGATCGGCAAAACCAGCCTTCGAGAAAAAAATCCTCCTCGCGATATCTAGGACAACTTGCAGCAGGTTGGATGATTTTTCAAACCGTATTATTATCTACTCCTGCGGTAGCTCAACAAGAAGATGCTCTTACCTACCAGGAACTTTTGCAAAAAATTCAAGCAGGTGAAGTAACCAAAGTAGAAATCGACCCCGCGAAAGGAGTCGCGAAAGTAGACCTAGAAAATACTGACCCCTCAAACGCTCCCGAAGAAGTGAAATTGCTCGATCAGTATCCAGAGCTAACCCAAACAATTAGAGAATATAATCAGAAAAATCAGGAAAATACGGTTAAATTTGACGTTCAGCCCACAGCAGATAGTTCGGCGATTTTAGGACTTGCAGCTAACTTACTTTTACTCTTGGTATTATTAGCGGGATTAATTATGATCCTGCGTCGTTCGGCGGCTTCTTCTGGTCAAGCGTTAAACTTTGGGAAGTCGCGGGCGCGATTTCAGATGGAAGCGAAAACCGGAATTAAATTTGATGATGTTGCGGGAATTGACGAAGCGAAAGAAGAATTAGAAGAAGTAGTCACTTTCCTCAAGGAAACCGAACGTTTTACAGCGATCGGCGCTCGGATTCCCAAGGGTGTATTATTGATTGGACCGCCAGGAACAGGAAAAACTCTGTTAGCGAAGGCTGTGGCTGGGGAAGCGGGAGTTCCTTTTTTCAGTATTTCTGGTTCAGAGTTTGTGGAGATGTTTGTCGGTGTGGGTGCATCGAGGGTGCGGGATTTATTCCGCAAAGCGAAGGAAAATGCGCCCTGTTTAATTTTTATCGATGAAATTGACGCAGTTGGTCGTCAGCGTGGTGCAGGTATTGGTGGTGGTAATGACGAACGCGAGCAAACCTTAAACCAATTGTTGACGGAAATGGATGGTTTTGAGGGTAATACGGGAATTATTGTGATTGCGGCGACGAACCGCCCTGATGTTTTGGATACCGCTTTGTTACGACCGGGAAGATTTGACCGTCAGGTAATGGTAGACTTGCCAAGTTATAACGGTCGTTTGGGGATTTTACAAGTTCACAGCCAGAATAAAAAGTTGTCGCCAGAAGTTGAGTTAGAAGCGATCGCCAAACGGACTCCGGGTTTCTCTGGGGCAGATTTAGCGAATTTACTCAACGAAGCAGCAATTTTGACAGCCAGACGACATAAAGAGGCAATTACACCTCTAGAAATTGACGACGCGATCGATCGCATTACGATTGGGATGACGAAAAATCCGCTTCTCGATAGTAAGAAAAAACGGATTATTGCTTATCACGAGGTGGGACACGCTTTGTTGATGACGTTACTGGAACATTCCGATCCTCTGAATAAAGTGACGATTATTCCGCGTTCGGGTGGTATTGGTGGTTTTGCTCAACAAGTGTTTAATGAAGAAATGATCGATAGCGGACTTTACAGTCGCGCTTGGATTATCGATCGCCTGACGATTACTTTAGGTGGTAGAGCCGCCGAGGAAGAAATTTTCGGTCACGATGAAGTAACGGTGGGAGCGAGTAACGATATTCGTGTGGTGGCGGATTTAGCGAGGGAAATGGTGACTCGTTACGGAATGTCTGAACTCGGACTAATCGCTCTGGAAAATCCGGATAATGAAGTATTTCTCGGTGGTGGTGTGGAAAGACGGGAATATTCCGAAGAGGTAGCGATGAAAATTGACCAGCAAGTGCGCGCGATCGCCTTTCGTTGCTATGAAAATGCTCGTCGCTTGATTCGCGCTCATCGAGTTGCGATCGAGCATTTGGTCGATGTTTTGCTCGAAAGAGAAACTCTCGAAGGTGATGAGTTCCGCAAAATTGTGGCTCAATACACTGAGTTACCGGAAAAGCAAAAGCAGTTGGTTCTTACTAAGTCTTAGGGACTGGGGATTGGTGATTGTGGACTGGGGAATTGGGGGAATTGGGGGAATTGGGGGAATTGTCAGTGTTGGAATAAAGAGCGATTTTCACAACCAAAATTTACTCTTCCTTGTCCCCCCCCATATCTTCCTTGTCTTCCTTGTCTGTCTTGTCTCCCAATCCTTAATCACGAATTGGCGTACATTTTCCGTAATACTTCGCCAGGATCGACATAATTAGAGCCATACTTGATACCCCAGTGTAAATGAGGTCCGGTAGTACGTCCAGTCATGCCTACTCGCCCAATTCTAGCGGCGGTGGGTACGACTTGTCCTTGCTGAAGCATAATTCCACCTGCGGAATCGACTAAATAGCGATCGCCACCTCTAGTCTCAACTCTCCCTTGCAAATGACAGTAAATATGTCTCCATTCTCCTGACTGAATTGCAATCAAAGTACCACAAGCCGTATGATCCGAAAGCTCGACTACTTTCCCTCCCCACCAAGCGCGCACATAACTTCCGGCTGGTGCAGCGATATCTAAACCGCGATGAAACTCCCAATTTGAGGGGTTGGAGGGAGAGCGACGATAACCGAAAGGGGAGGTATATGCTTGAAAATTTTCTACCGGAAAAGAAGCATTTCGCCAGTTACTAGCTATCTCTACGGGCGAACTATTTGCAGGTTGGAAAACATTGCTGAGTAAAATTATGGCGACCAAGCTAACTATTGCTAGGGCAAGGGCAGGCATTTTTTCTAGTTTTGACCAAAAAGGGTTCCGAACTCGTTGATGATGCCTTGTGCGACGTTTATGTGCCAATTCCTGCTCCATAATTTAATTCCTTGAGAGTCGAGAATCTCCACCTTTAGAGAATATAGCTTAATCGCGCGCGCGATCGCTGGAAACTCAAAATTCCCATCAGCCTCAAATTCAACTTCGTGAGAGTCGAGAATCTTCACCTTTAGAGAATATAGCTTAATCGCGCGATCGCTCAAAACACAAAACTTCAATCAAGATTTTTCTGTCGGGAGATAGCGTTTAATTAAATTACGCCAGTCAGCCTCATCAATTTCTTGCAGAATTTGTTGATTAAGAAGATCGTATAACTCACTACCTTCTGGAAGTGCAAAACCATATCGACGTGCGTTGATACCCGTAATTTGCACTTGCAAAAAATTTTGCAAAGATTGACGATTAAGATAGCGCAACGGTGCAGCACTATAAACAAATATATCCAAATCGCCTTTTTGTACTGCTTTTAAACCCTCAAGTTGTCCAGAAAATGACTGAAACTTAATTCCCTCTTGTTCTAAATAAACAGCACTTTGAGAACCAGGTATACTACCTACTTGTAACTCAAACAATTGTTGTGGAAATTGGAGAGTTTGTAGTGGTGAATTAACAGTTAAAACCGACGTAATTGAAGCCGTGAGACTAGCAGTAATTCCCATCGCAATTAACATCCAGATTAAAGCGAGAATTCGCCCCCCAATAGTTTCAGGTGCTTTATCTCCATAACCAATCGTCGTCATTGTTACTCCAGCCCACCAAAAACCTGTCCAAATACCTCGCACAGGATTTTTTTCAAATTGGTCATTTGTATTACGCTCAAAAGCCCAAACCAATAAGCCAATAATTATAAAAATGAGCGAAAGCCAACCAGCAATTCGTAAAAAAGTTGGCGAAATTACTGCTTTGAAAATCTTAAAAAAACTACGCTGAGGGCGTTGAGCAACACCAATCGATGTAGTATAGTAGCTGTGGGTAAAGTCAACCCGATTTTCATCAGTTGCAGTCGCAGTTGCGGCGATCGCTAAATCTACTGTACCATCTTCCACACGATCGATTACCTCAGTTTGCTTAATTTCTTTCCATTCGTAATCGATGTCAAGATTTCTCGATATATCTGACCACAAATCTACCGCAATTCCCTTCCAATCATTACCTGTTTTAAACGTAAAAGGAGCAGCTTCATAAATCCCCACAACCAACCGGGAAATTCCGGAAGTATTTGACTGACTAATTAAAGTATCATCAACTACTTGCGGTGTCAAATTTGGTGTTGGCTGCGCTTGAGTAATTATTGCCGGAAAAAATAGCAATTTTGCACTCACCAGCAAACAAAATGTAACTAGAAATACTCGCATCCATCGCCAGCTAATCATCAGATATCTTTTGATACACTACACTTGCATTATCCCAAAATATACCCATTCTCCTCAAGCTAGAAGTTGAATTTTAGTTAACAAGTAATTTTTTTAGACATAACAAATTAAAT
>JAWQFW010000348.1:0-4305 GCA_035968095.1 Oscillatoria sp. PMC 1068.18 | reverse complement strand
ATTAAAATTAATTTTAAAACACTAAAATTTGTTTTTTTAGCTAATTAGTATTGTATTTATTAAATATCTCTTAAAATTTAATAAATTTTAAGATAGTAAAATTTTACTATCTAAATTCTAAATCATTTTTTCAAGATCGGCAATTAGATAAAATAAAAATAACCGGACTTAAAATTTAGAATTTTATTAACAGATTAGTTGAAAAATACATTTTTAGACAGATAAAATTAGTTGAAGAACTCAAAGGTTATTTTTTGGCAAGAGGAGCATATATGTTTCTTGAATTTACAGGTAAACAAGTATCCTCGAACGAGTAAGTAAGATTAACAATCAATCTCTAGGAAGATTCTTGAGTAAATAGCAAACTGTATGATATCCATTGAAACCAGGGACGCAGATTGCACAACGAAATTATTCAAGGAGAAAGAGAAAAAGTGGAATATTTGATTCCTACTGAAGTAGGATTTGATTTAGGAGATAGTACCACTCCTTTCCAAGAGCAATCCGTCTTAGGAGGTACTACTGAAGTATTAAGAGAATCTTTTTTAGGAAATTCTGCGGAAAATTTTAGTACAGCTTATAATCTTCCTGAGTCTAATATTCTAATTGAAGAACAAGAAAATAATTTAGACGAAGAAACAGATTTATTAACGGGTTTAAATGATTCCGAAGCTTTATTAAACTCTGAATTAGAAGAGAATACAATCCGGATCGAAGCAGAAAATTATACTAATTACTTAGACACAACTGCATTTAATGAAGGTGCGCCCTATCGTCCTGATACAGGGGTAGATATTCAATATACTCAAGATGTTGGCGGTGGTTACAATGTTGGGTGGATTGAACAGGGAGAGTCTTTGTCCTACGAAGTTGTTGTACCCGAAGCAGGTAAATATTGGGTTAACGTGCGAGTTGCTGCTGCTGGGGAAGATAACCATGTGGTGTCTGTAAATGGACAAGATATTTGGTTTACTGCGACTGGAGATTGGCAGGAGTGGCAAACTGTAACTGGTGTGGTTCCGCTTAAATTAGAGGCAGGAACTAATACAATTCGTTTGGAAGCTCCTGTGGGTACAGAAGATAAATACCTTTTTAACATTAATTACTTTGAGTTAGTTAAGAATCCTTTTTCAGATTCTCCGATTGAAATTAAAGTAGAAGCTGAAGATTTTACCGACTATGTTGATTTAACCCCGTGGAATGAGGGTGGGGTTTATCGTCCGGCTGAAGGTGTAGATACTCAATGGACTAGCGATGTTGGTGGTGGCTACAATGTGGGCTGGATTAAGCAGGGAGAGATTTTAGAATATACGGTGAATTTACCTACCGCAGGTGAATACTCGGTTGATTTGCGGGTTGCTGCGGCGGGAGAGGATAACCATGCGCTTTCTATTAATGGACAAGAGGTATGGATTACTCCGACTGGTGGGTGGCAAGAATGGGAAAATGTAAGTACAGTGGTTCCGCTTCAGTTGGAAGCAGGAGTTAATACGATTACTTTAGAAGCGGTTACTGGTGAGGCTGGCAAAAATTTGTTTAACCTGAATTATTTTGAGTTGATTCCGGTTGACTTAGGAGAGGCTAACGAAGTGGAAGAGGTGGAAGTTTTGCCACTAGATTGATTTGGGATTGAAACTAAGGCAAGAAAGTAGTTAGGGCTGTTTTCGCGTCTACTCTAGATAAATAGCCCTGACTGATTGGCGGTGGTTAGATAAAATAAAATGTCATCTTTTTAGGAGCGAACGATCGCTGTTGATCCTTCGCTCCTAAAATTGTGAGATAAACACAAACCTAAGTCTGAGAATACGATTGTAAGATAATGATTTTTCAGCTACGAGCCTCAAGCCTATTTGGTGCTTTATCCTGTCTTCTGTTTTTAAGTTTTTTCGGGATCAATTCGGCTTTACCGAAAGCGATGGGGGGTAATCTGTGGGAGAACTCGAAGAGTAGCCTAGCCCCAAAAATGCTCGCGCAAACTAGGGGAAACGAAGATCTTGAACTAGAAGTGGGTGTGGTGCAACGCTTCGGTGATGAAGTTACTGATAAGCTGACAATTTCTAGTACGCCAGGAAATGTGCTGACTCTGAGGTTTCTTGGCGGCGATATGCAGCCGAGGACATTGGAAACTAAGAAAATTACCCTGGAAATCAATCCTTATCCGCTAGAGGAACCAGTAATTTTTGAAAGAGTAGTTTTGAGCGATCGCGCAACGTTTGAAACTGCGGAAGATAGTGCTAATAATTGGCAAAAGCTGGGTATTGAGGTAGAAATAACTCAACCTGGACGTTGGCAAGTTTGGGCAGATCCTGATGTTTACAAAACCCCTTTAGTGCGTCGCTTACTATTGGAAAGTCTGCGGGAGAAGGGCTACAGCAATCCTTACCTGGAAACAGAAGTAGTGGAAGCGTTACCGAGAATATCATTTATCGTCGGTGGTTATCGTTACAGCCGTTTGGATTTAGAAATTAGTGCTAGTAACAATTTAATCCAAGTTGGTGAAGGAGAAGAACAGAAAAATCCGATTTTGTATCCAGGAACAATGAAAGTCCAGCGTAATTCTTATCAAGATTTTACTTTAGTCAATCAAGTACCTCTGGAAACGTATCTGCGGGGTGTCGTACCTCACGAAATCGGTGCAGGCGCACCCTACAATGCGATTAAAGCACAAACAATTCTTGCTCGTACCTATGCGTTAAGAAACTTACGGAGATTTGCGGCGGATGACTATCAACTTTGCGCTACGGTACATTGTCAAGTATATCGAGGCTTAACAGGTACAGCCGCATCAGCCGATCAAGCGATCGCGGCTACTACAGGTGAAGTGTTAACTTATAACAATGAGTTGGTTGATGCTTTATATTCGGCTACGGCTGGTGGCGTAACCAGCTTTTTTAGCGATATTTGGAATGGAGAAGATCGCCCCTATCTACGTTCAATTATCGATTCACCACTGCCAGTTTGGAATTTAGCTCAACAATCTCTAGCTGATGAAGCTACTTTTCGTCGTTTTATTAATCTCAAAGAAGGATTCAACGAAACTGGTGTGAGTCTCTTTCGCTGGAACAAACAAAGCAGCATCGAACAACTTAACCAAGATTTGCGGAAATATCTCGAACGGATCAAACATCCCTTAGCCGACTTTACCACAATCCAAAACCTGGCAGTTACCGAGCGATCGCCTTCGGGGAGAATTCTGACTCTGACGGTACAAACCGACAAAGGGGTTGTTGAACTAGAGAAAACTGAAGCCCGTAGCGCTTTCGGTCCACCTCGTAGCACTTTGTTTTATCTCGAACCGATTTACGATGGGAATAGAGTTTTAAAAGGTTACGCCTTTGTTGGTGGCGGTTTTGGACATGGAGTGGGGATGAGTCAATATGGTTCTTATAACTTAGCCAAACTCGGTTGGACAGCCGAGAAAATTTTGGCATTTTACTATCCTGGTACAGAAATCAAAAAGCTCGATCCTAGTATTGTTTTTTGGGAAGAAACCGAAGCCAAATAGTTGTTTGTCAATTAGTGTAACAGGCATCGGTTGGCGATCGCTGGTACGCCATTCAGGGTGCTAGCCTCTCCCTCATCTCGAATTTGGTAAGTTTTCTGAGTTTGCAGTCGTAGAGTTGCCTAATGCAGTGTAGATGCTCCTGTTTGTTGTTTATTGACATCCTCACTGCCGTAAACGGACAGTGATTCCTAAACCTTACGATTTAGGTTTCTGCTTCTTAGCAGTTGCCTTTACCGATTTACTCGGTTCCGGTCTTACACTCGCTCCACAGACTAACACCGCAAGCCCTGCGGCTAAAATGTTCTTTGCTGCGTTAATGTCACGGTCATGGTGAGTTCCACATTCGCGACACTCCCATTCTCGAATCTTTAACGGCATTTTCTGGACAATATGTCCACAATTACTGCATCGCTTGGAACTAGGAAACCATCTCTCGATCTCAATATAGGTTCTCCCGTACCAACGGCATTTGTAGGCTAATTGTCGCGTAATTTCACCCCAACTCGCATCGGAGATAGCTTGAGCGAGTTTTCGGTTCCTGACCAGGTTTTTTACCGCTAAATCCTCAGCTACTATCGTTTGGTTTTCACGAACGAGTTGAGTGGTTAGCTTGTGTAGATGGTCTTTTCTTGTATCGGTAATTTTGGCGTGAATCTTGGCTACTTTTCTTCGGGCTTTTTCCCGATTTCTTGAGCCTTTGTGTTTGCGAGAAAGGCTTTTTTGCGCTCGTCTGAGTTTCCGGTAGGATTTTTTCAGGTGTTTGGGGTTAGATACTTTGTCTCCATCGCTGGTAACTAACA
>JAWQFW010000347.1:0-4308 GCA_035968095.1 Oscillatoria sp. PMC 1068.18 | reverse complement strand
TGTCCCCCGTGTCCTCCAATTCCTCCAATTCCCCAATCCCCAATCCCCAATCCCAACTACTCATAACCTAATTCTTGAGCTAACTTAATTACATCCGAGATAAATCCCTTACCATCATTACGCCAGGGTAAAGAGCCAACGAGCGTGTTTGGAGGTATCTCTCTTGGACTGAAATGAGGTGATTTGAGAAAATTAGGGTCATTACCTAAATGAGCGCCATAAGGTCCCAAACAAGCATAGGGAGACGTTTCCGGATGTAACATCGACTCATAAATTGATTCATTCCAGTCAAGATTGAGCCACTTACTAATTTCCTCAAAATAACTGCGAGTGTCACTGAGAATATCTTCCCCGCGCAAACACATTTGCTGAGATGGGGGAACTTCAGCCAAGAAATTGAGAATATTCCGTTGCATCTTTACCCACAAATATTGCGGATCGACCGTCGGTGGGTCGGTAGAATGGTCGATAGAACCACTCAACATCGTCATCATTCCCTCTGCAACTGTCATCATCGATTTACCTTGGCTGCGAGGATGGCGAATCAGATGGAGAAATTTAGCATCAGGAAAGCTTTGGTAAATACGTTGGAGAATTTCTGGTTTAGTAGAATAGACAGGACTTTTATCAACAATGCGTAGTGGTGCTACCTGACGGCAAATTTCCCAATAAATTTCCCCCGTCGTGCGATCGCTTCTCCGAAAAAGCCAACGTTGCGCCATTTCTAAGGAAGTAATCGTCTGTTCCCCAGTATAAAGTTGAGCAACAGTACGCAATAAACCGTGCATTTGAAATTGGCGCAAACCAACCATCATTTCCGATAAATCGTTGAGAGTTTCCGCCGCAAAAAGATTTAATTCCGGAACTCCATAAGCTTGCGGATGCTGTCCCAGCATCGCACAAAGCAGCGACGTAAAAGAACGAGGCGAACCTAAAATAAATAAAGGTTGAGCTAATGACATAAACACAGTCAGCGCGATCAATTTCCTACGGGAAATATACCCGAATTATAACTAGAAAAAACCATTCTCGACTCACCACCATTGCTGACAATTGGGAATTGTCCCAAAGTGGTAGCATAGGGAAAATAACCCACATCATAGGGTACTTTCCATAATAAGGAATTCGAGTTGAGCGCGATCGCCGCTAAATAAGCTTGACCAAAAAATTTCGACGAAGCACTAAATAAGAGGATCGGATCTTCAACAGTACCAGCGATCGTCATTGCCGATCCCGGAATCTGAGTTGCGCGATCGCCAATCAACCGATCCACATTAATCCGTTCAATTTCCCTTCCTGTCAACTCATCAATCCGAATCAAACCAGTATCTTGATCCGGAAATAACCAAAAACCGCCGCGAGGATCTTTCGCAAAAGAAGCCGAAATATTCGACTCTACCACATTAGAAGTCCAAACTTCTTGCGGACTACTATCTAAATCTTCCACCCCAAATACTGTATAATCAGTAGAATTTACCGTCCCATCAAAATAAATTACATTATTAAGAGATTGTTCAGCCGCTTTTGCTTCCGTTTCTTCCCATAACGGGATCGCCAACTGTTCCCTTGTTGCTAAAGGAACATTGCTCACCTCAGACTCATTTTTACTAACTTCAATTGTCGCCACATCAACCTGATTTTCTACTTCTTCTTTTTCCAACCAAAGAATGCGCGTCGGAATGAAATTTTCTGGATTAGGAGCCGTTCCCGTTACCTCATCTAAATACACTCTTCCCACCACAGAAAAGCGCCTCGCTTTCAAAGGAACATCCTCAGAAATTGGTACATTCACCGTATAAGGTTCACCACCCCCAAACTCATTAGAACTAATTATTTTCACAGCAAACAAATTATCTGCTAAAAATTCTGGCAAATATGTTTCTGCTGAACCTTGTGTATAAAAACCCGCAAAAGAGGAAGGAAGCGGTTGTTCAATTTCCCTAGTTTGAGGATTAAAATAAGCATAAGACTTAGTTTCATAAGAGAAATAAGTCGCCAAACTACCATCCCCAACTGCACTATGATCTACTCCTAAAACCATTAAAATGTCATCTGGATTTTCTAAAGTAATTACACTCCCAAACTCAAAAGGGCCTGCTTCTGAACCACCTGTAAACTTAGTATAAAGAGCATCAGGAGCATCGTAAGCAGCAAAAGAAAGCGAATCCCTTGATTCTTCTGGATCGATATGTCGCATTTCTTCGGTAAGAATTTCTTTCAAGCGATATCCTTGTTCCTCATAGTAATCAATAACGTTATCCTCTAACTGCTCTAGTCTTTGATCTAGTTTTAAATCAAATTCAATCGAATTTTGTCGGAGATTTTCTTCCCACTTGGGTATGTCTTCGTCAGTAATATTTCCAGTTATTCCCGCTCCTTCAACAAAAACTACTTTAACTTTTGGATCGGGAACTTGTTCATAAACTTTTAAATTAGAAAAGAAACTTTCAGCCGTAGGCTTTTTCACGTCATGGTCATTCGTAAAAGTTATATACTTCATTTCTCCAGTAAAAAAAGCCCCAACTGGAACCCGATAACGCTCCCATTCATTCAATGCTTCTTCCTCAGTTTTAAATGCTGTAATTCCTTTTGCTTCTGTACCTGCTAATTGAAATATCTGTTCCAAACTTACCCCGTTATCCTTGTCGAAACCGATCCCATGAATATCTCCTAGAGAATTACTTTTGAAATCAAATTCGATAACAGTATTGGGAGTAATAGTATATGGAAATTCAATTTTTTTCCAACCATTACCTTGCAAATGTAGAGTATCACCTTGGTCTTCAATTGTAACTGTAGATTTGCGGTCTTCCCTTTTTCCATAAGAAAGAATTTTGTAATCATTAAAATCAATGACTGTTGGGAGAGTAGGAATCTCGTCTATGTAACTATCTACTGCGTCTTTTTCTTCTTGACTTTGGTAAGTATTCCTAATTAAAAGTGACAGTGCTTCTGGATTTTCGGAAGTACCAGCATTAGCAAAATGACTAGGAAATAAATAACTACTAATTATCTCTTCGGGAATTCCCGATTCAATTAAAGCAGTCTTAATTGCTTCCTCAGTTTCCGTATTGGAAGTAACAATTAGCGCATAAGGGCTATCAAACCCCGAATTAACAGTGTTTAAATTAGCATTATTTACACTTAAACCAATACTAGCTCCTAGCTTCCGATAGCCAGATAAATCTTCATTCAGTGACGCTTCTGGTGCGTAAGTTAGAGTTTGATAAAGAGTAAAACTATAATAAGCTATTTCTTCTGGAGTAGTTCCGAATAAAACGATCGCGTCATCTCCATCTAACTGAAAACTAGGTGGTATTTGTCCGACAGAAGATGAATCATCTTGTAAAATTTGAGTATAAATATCAGATTCAAATTCCTCAGCAGAATTATAAACCCACAAATAGCGGCTATTAGGATTACCAAATGCTGCTTCGTCTTCAGCATTTGGTAAAGGTTCGGGAGCGCCAAATATTCCTCCTGTGCGACCACTAAATTCTTCATTAGCAATCAAAGTCCCAACTGATAATTGATAATTTTCACCCAATTTACTCCCAAATCCTGACTCACTTGTTTGCAGTTGAACAGGAGCGCCAGTTAAAATATCTGGAATGGCGTTCGTCGTATTATTAAGTTCTTGTTGTTTAGTTAGATCGTTGGTAATATTGGCAAAATTAGAAACAAAACTCTCTAAATTATTTAGTTCTAAAAAGTTATTTGTGTCTCCCCTTGACTCGTTCGTTATGATCTCGGAGGAGAAAGGTGAATTTATTAGTGATGGCGACTCTAAAGAGTTCAAAGAAGCTGAAGGAATGGTGCCTAACTCTGTACTTTCAAACATAACTTATCCTCTTTTTTATTTTGATTTAGTAGTTACTTCAAAATTTATTTAACAATTTAGACAAATGTGAAAACAATAATTATTCATCTTAATTTTTACGAATTATTCAATTTGTAAAATTAGGTTTATTCGTTTTTGGGTTTTGATTACTCAGCTTTTATTCTATTAAATAGATATTGTACTTGATTTAATTTCACAAGATATAAAGTTTTCATGAAGACTGGAAAATATTTTTAGAGCATTAAATTATTGCCATACTTTTTGGGAATATCGCAGCAGATGAATATTGTTGCTAGTCATTTACTAAACGGAACTGTACCAATAAATCAAAAAACGCTTACAAGCTTTGACTCAAGCCAATTTAAGCCGTGTTTACAAAAATATATACAAGATACAGCGATGAAAACTTTTGTCAGACTACTTATTGCTATAATTGACCAACCTGTAGCCGATAACAAAGTGAGTTT
>JAWQFW010000346.1:0-4308 GCA_035968095.1 Oscillatoria sp. PMC 1068.18 | reverse complement strand
AATAAGTTCTGTACATCCTCTTCCCAAATTTATTTCATTGAGAATTCTTAAAAATAGTTTTTGCTTTTTGAGAGCCTATATATCGCCAATGCCAAGGTTCGTAACTAATTCCTTGAAAATTATTCGCGGGAAAAGATAACTCAAAACCAAACTTTTGAGCATTCGTTTTTAACCATTGATAAGCTGGTGTATTTTCAAATTCACGAGTAAGATCCTGATTAGGAAAATTACCATCAGCTAAATCAACTGCATACCCGGTATGATGTTCACTATAACCAGGAGGTGCAGATACTTGAGCAGCTTCTTCTGCCGATCCTCGACGTTTAACTTGAGCTTCAAATAACTGTTTTTGGGTTTCAAGATCGCGAAATCCGGACACAGGTACAAGCCAAATACCATCTTGTCTCGCAGCATAAATCATTTCCATTAATTCTTTTGCTGCTTCTGTTTGTAGAGATTCAAATCGCTGATATTCTCCTGTACCATAACTAGAAATTACTGTCAGAATCTTTGTATCGGCTTGGGAGTAGCGGAAATGTCCATATAAAGTTTCTCGATTCTCAACTTCGCTAGGAGTTTCTGATAGTAAAGGATTTTCTTGGGTTATTGTTTGAGCAGATTCAGTTGTTGATTCTAATAAAAAATAATGTGCTAATACGCCCGCAACTATGGCTAAGATAAAAACAATTATCAAAGGAAATAAAATAGTTTTAAAGCGGTGGAAATATCCTCTTAAATTTTTCATAGTTGAGTTTATTCGGCAATTTCCGAACTAGCTATTTTCCATTTTTCATCTACTTGTTGTAGTTTGTAGATTACTGTAACTGTACCAAATCCGCTTCTTTCAGGATCGATTCTACCGTTTCTTCTTAAGGTTTGTTGTTCAGTAACTTGGACGGTAATTTCGGCGCGATCGCCATCGCTAGTAAATCCTGACACACCATCGATTCTTTGTTCGCCGTACTCATAGAAGGCGTTATTATTTTCCAACCATTCGATTGAGCCGTTTGCACCAGCCGTTTGCACAAATTGTTCCCCGGTAGTAATGTCTGCGGCAACTTGGCGATCGTAAGGTGGTGCAAACATGAGTTTTTTGGCTTCTAACCAACGATTAATTAAGTTGACAGCTTCTTCTTGAGTAAAAGAGGAGTTGTCAACAGAATCAACTAAGTTAGGATTATTAATTATGGAGCGATTCGGAAAGAAGATCAACGCGATCGCGCCTACCGTCAGAAGACCAATTATACTGCCTACGAGTACAGGTTTGAGCCAATTAGGGAACTGAGAAGCTTGGCGATTGTGTGATTGAGGTTGAGGAGGAGGGGATGGAGTTGGTGAAGATTGCGAAACGGCGATCGCCTCCGGAGGTATCGTCGGTGGAATCACTTTCGGCTGAGGTTGTAGCGCTGCTAACATTGCCGAAGCGTCAGGAAAGCGATCGCGTGGATGAGAAGCGATCGCTCGATCGATAACTGCGACGAAATCAGGAGTCAGCATCGGTGCAAGCGATCGCCAATTAATTTCTCCCGTAGTGCGATCGCTAGGTAACTCTTGAGGAATCTTCCCTGTCAACAAATAAATTGCCGTCAACCCTAAACTATACAGATCGCTAGTATACACTGGTCGCCCTGCCCCCTGCTCCGGAGGCATAAAACCCGGAGTCCCCACCACAATAGAAGGCTGGGGATTACCCTCAGCACTAATAATCGTACTCACCGCTTCCTTCACCGCACCGAAATCAATTAGCACAGGTTTTCCATCAGCAAAACGCAAAATAATATTATCCGGTTTCAGATCTCGGTGAACAATTCGCTGAGTATGAACGTAATCTAAAACAGGTAAAATCCCCGTCAAAATCTCCTTAACCGTACTTTCACTCAACAGTCCTTCATTCTGTAGCTTTCTTGTGAGTGTCGTACCTTCGATCCATTCTTGCACCAAATAAAACTGATCTTCTGACTCTAAATAAGCATATAAAGAAGGAATCTGCTGATGACCTTCCCCCAACTTTTCCAAAATCACTGCTTCCCGCTTAAATCTTTCTTGAACAATACTCAACACCTGCGGGTTATTCGTCATCGGTTTTAGTTGCTTGATTACACACTTCCTCGCCGAAGGAAGATGTCGATCTTCCGCGAGAAAAGTTTCCCCAAATCCACCACTGCCTAAAGAACTAAGAATTAGATAGCGATTTTCTAGGATTGAGTCCGACATTTGCCCTTACCGTGCGGTTATTTCCCAAGATAACACTCCCGCACCCAAGCTGGCAGCTATTGCTTCAATAATTTTTCTCTCCCCGTAATTTGGGGAATTTCCACAACAAATTCGGCTCCCCTACCAGAATTTGAATTACAAACTAATAATCCTTTATGTTTGTCAACCACAATCGAATGAGAAATACATAAACCCATTCCCGTTCCCTTACCAATTGGTTTCGTCGTATAACCTGGAGCAAAGATTTTTTCTTGTATCTCTAACGGAATTCCCTCCCCATTGTCAACAATTTTAACTCTCACCCCTTGTCCTACTTTTTCCGTCCGAATCCAAATTGTCGGTTGCTTATTCTCCGCTAATTTTTGTTCTTGACAATTTTCTTCCAAACTGTCAATCCCATTACTAAGCAAATTCAGAAAAACTTGATTCATTAAGCCAGCATAACACTCAACCAAAGGCAAATCACCATACTCTTTAATAACTTTAATTCCCGGAAAACCTACTTTTGCCTTAAGCCGATGTTGCAAAATCAACAACGTACTTTCTAACCCATCGTGAAGATCGACTTTCTTCTTTTCTGCTTCATCCAACCGAGAAAAATTGCGCATCGATTTAATAATATCTCGGATGCGGTTCGCTCCCATCTCCATACTAGACATCAAGCTAGGTAAATCTTTCTTTAAATAATCTAGCTCTATCTCCGCAATACATTCTTTGACTACTGCTGATTTCTCTGAATATTCTTGTTGATAAACTTCAACTAATTTCAATAAATCTTCTAAATATTTTTGCGCGAAACTAAGATTAACTGAAATGAAAGTCAAAGGATTATTAATTTCATGAGCTATTCCTGCGGACATTTGCCCTAAACTAGATAATTTTTCTGCTTGAATTAACTGATACTGAGTTGATTGTAACTGTTGTAAAGTCTGTTCAAGCTGCAAGGCTTTTTCCCTTTCCCTAGCTTCCGCTACTCTTTGAGCAGCTTCACTACGCTTACGCTCAGTCAAATCGCGTATAATAACGACCACCTCCTGGCGATCGCAGGGAATATACCGCGCTTCATAATATTGCCAGTATTCTTTTCCTTGCAACATAAATTCTCCTTGCTGTACTTCTCCAGTTGCAAGGCTTTGTTCCAAATAATAGCGCGTCCATTGAGCTAAATCTTCCGACAAAACTTCTTCAATTTTTTCACCTTTAACCTTCGTCGATAAAAATATATTTTCCTGATCTGCACCGGGAAAATAATCTAAAAATACTCCTGCTTGATTAATGCGAAAAATTAGATCGGGAATAGCTGTTAAAATTCGTTTATTTTTCGCTTTAATATCTTGTTTTTCTGCCTCTAACTCTAACTGACAACGGCGATCTTTAGCAATAATACTAAAGCCTTCAATAGTGCCATAGTTTGAGCGATTTAAGAGCAAACTGACATTAACAGGAATTTCTTCACCATCGTTTCTCAACAAGCTAGATTCGCCTTGCCAAAACTCTGATTCTCCTACGTTACTAAAATCTATCTCAGCAAATAAATTAAGAATCTTTTTTGACAAAAATTTAGTGCATTTATAGTGGGTTATTTTTTCGCTCCCACTTAAACCAATTAATTTCCGACCAGCACTATTTAAATAAAGAATTTTACCTTCATAATTACAGATACAAACAAAATCTTCGAGCGTCTCTAAAACTTGTCTAGATACTTTTAACTGCGATTCAATAGCTAAATGATTCCGAGATATTTGCAGATGTTCGCTAGAAATATTATTAGCTCTTAATTGCTCGATTTGAGTATACATCCTGTTTGTTCCTTTGATTTTTATTCAAGTGTTGAAAGCAAGTTGTTAATACTGTTCTAAATTAATTTAGTTTGATCTCAATCTCTCTTGCTTATTTTGCTACAACCAGAGAAAAATACTTTTTAGATATTTGTTTTTAATCATTTTACTGATCTGACTTATTTTGAATTATAAAATTATCTTTTTTGCTTTGATAAAAGTTTTTCTTTTTACTTTTTCTAATTTTTAGATATTTAGTTGGCATTATTTAGTTATTTTAGCAATTTTATTTATTAATTGTCAAGCTTTATTAAGT
>JAWQFW010000345.1:0-4339 GCA_035968095.1 Oscillatoria sp. PMC 1068.18 | reverse complement strand
CCCCAATCCCCAGTCCCCAATCACTTTTTTTTCAAAGCTTTTTTAATTAGAGAAGGAATTTGCGAAGGGCGTTTAGCGATCGCAATTTTCGCCTTAGCAAAAGCCGCAAGTTGGCGATCGATCGCGCGAGGATCTTCAGGAGATTGACTAAGCTGAGTAGCAATCATCGCTGCTGAATCTCCTAAAGGAAGATTAACTGGGGTATGAGTACCAGCGAGATAAGCAACGACTGGTTTAGGGAAATCGCTTTGAAGATACTCGACTGTAGTATTTTCTTGAGAATTGAGTGCTTGTGAGATTAAGACAATCGCTTGAGTCGTCTTATCTTGAGCTAAAATTTCCAACCAGTGTTGAAAATCACTACCAGCAATTCCCTCACTACCCAAACTAACAGCAATTGACTGTCCTAATTTTGCTTGATTTAACTCTAAAGCAACCTCGTAAATTAAAGAATCAGCACGGCTAATAATTCCTACCTTACCAGGAGTAAAAAATTGTGGTTCACCAATCCCCAGAAAAATTTTCTCTGGAACAATAATTCCCGCATTACCAGAACCTAAAAGTAAAGTATCAGTTTCCCGGACTTTTTTGAGCAAGCGTACCATGTCTAAAGGAGGGACACCAGTAGTAGCGAGAATTATTTGGCGAATACCTGCGGCGATCGCCTCAGAAACCGCATCAAGTGCAGCATAAGAAGGAACAAAAATCAAGGAAAAATCAATTTCTCCAACTGCGGCTCTTGCTTCTTCAACCAAATCAAAAACAGGAATGCCAGATAATTCTGTACCACCTTGACCAGGACTAACTCCGGCAACAATATTAGTCCCATAATGCTGCATTTTCAGTGTGTAATGTACCCCGATTGGTTCGTTAATTCCCTGAACCAGAATTTTGCTGTCTGGTGTCCAATTCATATATTTAATTTGCTCTCAACATAAGCCGTCAATCAATCCGTTATTTCGGTATTAGCCAGAGAAACAGTCAGACTCACTGCTTCTTCCAAGCTATCTGTCCAGTGTACAGGCATTGCTGTTAAACGTTCTCGAATCAAGTCAAGTTCTCCACCAACCAAGCGAATCACCAACTGAGGTAGTTGAGTTTCTGGCTGCGGTTTACTTGGAGATTGGCGAATTTCTCGACGAGAACGAGAAATCAGAGCAGTTGGTCTTTCCAGGCGATCTTCGCTGCGGCTAAGGCGGTTTTGGTGGAAATCAGGTAGTAAATAATTCGCGATCGCCTCACCTATTTGTGTCGTCGTCTCGGAATCAGTGAGAATATTAATCAACACAACTTCTAACTCGTCCAGTTCTTCACTCAACTGTTCCAGAGCCAATTCAAGCTGAGTAGGGATTTCAGAATCATTCACGATCGCGCAACAATTAGGTATCGCTCCATCTTGACAAAGCAAGTCCCAACTAGCGAGCGCTAAACCAATACTATTAGTAATAATCCCCACATTCCCGGCTTGATTGATTAATTTACTTTCTAATGAGGAAGAAAGAAATTCAGCAGGTTGAAACAACATTTTTTCTGAAACTGGGACAGAAATTTGTGGCAAATCAACAAGGGAAATCAGATCCGGATGTCGTCCCAAAGCATATTCATTAACCGTAATTTTGCCATCTAATGCCATCAACTCGCTATCTTTACTCACCCCAAGCGGATTAATTTCCACCAAATCTAAATCCTTGAAAATGAACAGATCGTACATTTTCTGAACAATCTCGCTCACCGACTGAAGTAACTCACCTTCAAGTCCCATCTGAGAAGCCAAACGTCGCGCATAAAAAGGCGAAAATTCATCTTTAATTGCTACCTTGACCATTTTCTCAACCACCGCTTCCACATCAATCCCACCTTGAATCGAACCGAGAAGCACCGGACACTTTAACTGATAATCTAAAACTACCGCCAAAAACAACTCTCTTTGAGCATCATAACGAGCCTCAGCCAACAAAACTTGGGGATACTCACCCGCGATCGCCAAATTCAAAATTGTGCGTGCGGCGGCGATCGCATCAATGGTATTCTCCACAAAGCGGATTCCCCCTGCTTTGCCTCGTCCTCCCACTCGCACTTGGGATTTAAGTACGATAGGATAGTCTAACTGTAACCTTCTAATATCTCTAGGGTTGTCAATGCGTTGGCTTGGTAGGACAGGAATGCCCACACCACGAAACAATTCTTTGGCTTGATACTCTAGTAATTCCATTGGTATTTTTAGATAAAAGGTTAAATAGAACTCCGATCGTAATCACCAGACTAACAATTTCAGCAACAATTTACCTGAAAAGCACCTAAACTACTAACAAATACGTTCATCTCATCGCGTTCTACTATGGAAACAGCGACTCGTCCAAATACTTTAGAAAGCTTAGAGGAGCAACTCCAAAAGCGCCTCAACTCAGAATCACTGCAAATCGTACCTCTACAGGTGCGCTGTCTGTTTCGAGATGAGACACTGACGATTTTAGTCGAACATCCCGAACCAGTTACTCCTTATAAAAAACGGACTTTTAATTTCATTGAAGCAACTCTCAGGGAGTGGAAAACAAATCTTGTCGCTACCGATAGCCAAGTTTCTGAATTAGCCGGAGGGTATCGAGTCTTAATGTATTTAAGAGTGTTAGGGCAACACCAACCCTATGCTTTTCATACGGTGACAATCTCTAAACCTACCCTTGATGAAACAACTCCTGAAGCAGTTGCCGAAACTGAGTCTTCGACTACAGATCAACCTGTTCTAAATGAGGAAATGGCGGAGTTAGAAGAGTTACTGAAACTTGATGACGAAGAAGACTCTGCTGAGGAAAATGCCGAAGTTACACCGAAAAAACCGAATTTTCATGACTCTTATTTTCTCGAAGACGAGGAATTAGCAACTGAGACAGAAGAAGATGTTGAGGAAAACGAGGTTTCCCAAACCAATTGGCTACCGATAATTTTAGCTGGGGTAGGTATTGGTTTAGTCTTTTTCTTAGCGAGTTTATCTTTTCTCAACCGTCCTTGTGTGGTGGGTAAATGTGAAGCTTTGGGTGTGGCGAAACAGCTAGCTAATGGTTCTGAAGAGATTCTTCAAGGTCCCACATCAGGACAAGCAATTCTCAACGCTCAACAACAGTTGGATCGTTCGATCGATATTTTAGACGCGATTCCTTCTTGGTCGCGACATCACTCTGAGGCAGCAAATCTGTTAAAAATTTATCAGCCTCGTGCTGAAAATTTAGACCGCTTGGTTTTGGGTTTACAAACAGGAGCAAGAACCGCTTATCTCACCCAAAATCCGCCTTTGCCTGCTGAAAAATGGGCAGAAGTTCAAAAAGGGTGGGAAGAGGCGATCGCGCTTTTAGAGTCAATTTCTCCGGAGAGCGATTTTTACGATTTTGCTCAAACGAAGGTTGATGAATATCAAAAAAACTTGGCAGTGATTAAGCGTCGTTTCCAACAAGAAAAGGAAGCTACAGCTAACTTAAAGGCTGCGAAAAATGCGGCGGAAATTGCCGAAGTTCGTCAAGGAGTTGCCCAAACTTTAGCTAATTGGCAGTTAGTTTATACTACTTGGCAGACAGTAGCAGAACGTTTAGCCGCAATTCCTCAAGGTACGACGGTATACACCGAAGCACAACAGTTACAAAATTTATCATCACCGAAGTTAGCTAAAGCGCGCGATCGCCAAACTCAAGAACAATTTGGTAATAATGCTTATAATCAAGGCATTCGTCTTGGTAAATTAGCTGAAGAAGCCGAACAAACAGGTCAATGGGCTGTGGCTTCGGAAAGTTGGCGCGATGGACTTACTTACCTTAAACAAGTTCCTGATAATACTTTTTACCAAAAGAAAGCTCAGTCACTAATTCCTACTTATTCGGTAGGTTATGAACAGGCTCAAGAACAATTACGAATTGCGATCAAATTACAACAAATTAAACAAGAGTTAGAACGTACTTGTTCGGCGACGAGTTCGATTTGTAATTATACAATTACGAATAATGTAGTTAAAGTTAGCTTGACTCCTAGTTATACCCAAAAGCTCCGACAAACGGCGATTAATGCTCAAACTCAAGGTGATTATCAAACTCAAGTTAATCTTTTTAATCACGTTAAATCTCTCGAAGTGGCTTTGGAAGCTATTAGTAATAAGTCAGGAACTCGTGTGGAAGTTTACACTCCGGATAATGTGTTAATTCAAACTTATCTCCCTGAGTAAATGAAGTGATGTAGAGATTTTTCACCCCATCTCTACAGATGATTTAAGCTTAATTAAAAATCAGTGAAGCTCAGAATTATGATTGGTTTTGTTAGCAACTTTTTCGGTAAAATTCAATTCAAAATTATTGAT
>JAWQFW010000344.1:0-4415 GCA_035968095.1 Oscillatoria sp. PMC 1068.18 | reverse complement strand
ATATTAAAGTGAAATTAACAAGAAAATGCTCCTAATTTTAGGTAAAGTTTTTAACTGTTTTCTTGACAAAATGGACAATTTATGGTAAAAAACTTGTGGGTTTCAGATAACAAGATAAACGGCGATCGCGAGGTAAGATTATTGACTATTTACTGATTAACGATTTAGAAAAAACTTCGTCGGAACAACAAGGATTTGTTGTTGTTCAAAGTAGTCAAAAAGAAAAGGAAGTATTAGAAACGGTTTTTCGTCTCTGGGAAGAAGGCGTGTTACCGCCAGAATACTTTCCTAATGGTTTTAGTAACAAAAATATTATTAGGATTGATAAAATGCCGAGAAGAAAATCAACACCAACTACTCCTTTAGAACAAAATGCACAAGCTTTGGTAAATTTGCTCCTAAAAACGGCAGAGTTAGAGGAATTAAGAGAACAAGCACAAAGTTTAGTTCCGATAATTGAAGCTGTGTTAGGGAAGCAATCTTTAACTGGCGAAGAAAGAGAAGCAGCTAAAGATAAGAAAAATCATCAACTAATTATTAGTATTGTTTCTGGGTTTGCGGAACTAGAATCAATTCGGAGTTCGGCTGGAGATTTAAGTGCAATTTTAGGAGTGATTAAGGGAGATTTAAGCGAAAAGGCAATTTTATCGGTGCAAGAGGCAATGGCAACCGCAGAAAATGGGACTGTAGTTAAAGGAAAAAAGAATACCTCGGTGAATTAGTTTTTTCCTTTTTTGAGTGTAATTTCAAGAGTAATTATTCGTTAGAACCTGAAACTACTTCTGTTCTCAAATTAAGTTTTTTTTGAGTAATCTGCGGTTGTTGGCGAAGAAGCGGCAGTTTGATTGTAAATATTGATCCTTGTTCTTCTCCTTCACTGTAAGCCGAAACGGTTCCGCCGTGGAGTTCAACGAGATGACGCACGATCGCCAATCCGAGTCCGAGTCCCCCGTAAAGTCGGGTACTGCTACTATCTACTTGACTAAAACGATCGAAGACATAGGGTAAGAATTTGGACGAGATACCTCTACCAGTATCCATGACTTGAACTTCGGCGTGGCGATCGTTGCTTTGGATTTTTGCTTTGACAAAACCTTGTTCGGGAGTATACTTAATTGCGTTAACGAGCAAATTCCAAAAAACTTGTTGCAGGCGATCGCCATCTCCGATAATAATGATCATTTGTGAACTACATTCCATATCCAGACTAATCTGCTTGGCTTCGGCTGCGGGACGCACTGTATCCAATGCTGCCTCAATTGCTTCACACAAATTTATTGGTTGAACCGATAACTGTGTTTTCCCGCGAATAATCTGCGAAACATCCAATAAATCCTTAATCAGTTGCATTTGTGCTTTAGCATTACGTTCAATAACTTGTAAAGCACGAGCGATCTTTTCTTGACTAAGATTACCAGAACGCAAAAGCTGCGACCAACCAAGAATACTATTCATGGGTGTCCGTAATTCGTGAGACAAATTTGCGAGAAACTCATCTTTGATGCGATTGAGTCTTTCGGCTTCAGTTCTAGCTTTTTGCTCGCTTTTGAGTAACTGAGCTTTTTCAGCTTCGATTTTTTTCCGTTCGCTAATATCTTCAATCAATCCGTCGATGACTATTTCACCTTTATAGGTACGAAATTTCCGACTTAAATCTATCCAAATTTCTTGTTTGTCAGCACGCCACAATTGAATTTCTTGATGTTGGATACCCCTATTGTTTGCTACTTGAAAACTTTCTTTTTTGTCAGGAAAATATAACTTTTGTAAATCTCTGGGTTGTGTCGCCAGTAACTTCTCAGCTTGAGAAAGTTTCTCCACGCCGAGGATCTGCAAAAAGGCTGCATTTCCTGATAAAAGTTTTCCCTCTAAATTTGCCCGAAATACGCCCACACTCAAATCGTTGAGCAGCGAATCTAATTCTGTTTGTAACCGAGAAACTTGCTGTTGAGCTTGGGTACGTTGCCAAACTGAATTAACTGCTTTGGAAAGCCGTAAATAGTGAGTGGGAGATTTGGTGACATAATCGTCTAAACCTGCTTTCATCGCAGCCACGGCGATTTCTTCGTTCCCGCTATTAGTAAACATTACTACTGGACAGTCGGGATAGAACTTTTTAATTTCTTCCACAATTTTCAAACCATTACTCCAGCGTACTTGATAGTCGGTAACGACTAAATCGAAATCACCTGCTGCTAAGGCGTGCTGAAAATCTTGGTTGTCAATTATTTGGAGAGATTTAATCTCGGCAAACTCTCGTTTCAGTTCCCGAATAATCAGGATACGGTCGTCAGAATTATCGTCGATTATGAGAATGCGTAACATTTAGCTATAACCTATCTCAAGACGAGATTTACTCGATTTATTATAGAGAAATTACTGAGTAGAATAAAAAATTTTTAACTCTTTCTTTGTTATTTGAGATTGTTAATTTTCGGTAAATTTAGGTAATTCTACCCAAAATTTACTACCTCGATTTGGTTCAGATTCTACACCAATTTTGCCGCCGAGACGTTCGATGGCTTTACGAGCGATCGCTAAACCGATTCCAGTTCCGGGATAGCTTTCGACTCCGTGTAAACGCTCAAACACCCGAAATATTTGCTGTTGTTTGTCTGCGGCAATTCCGATCCCGTTATCTTCGATCCAAACTCTCACTACTTCGTCGAGTGTGTCTGTCCGAATCTGTATTTTCGGTTGCTGATTTGGTTTAACAAATTTGAGCGCATTTGTGAAGATATTTGTCATTATTTGAATTAAAATTGCTTCATTGCCGAGAACCAGTGGTAGAGGCGACTCTATGTTAATTACAGCATTTCGTTCTTGAATCAAAATTTCAAGATTATTTAACACTTCGGCGATCGCTGCTGACAAATTTACTGGTTCAACGGAAAATTGGTTACGAGTTACACGAGTGTAGTCGAGAAGATCTTGTACCATATCACTGAGACGTTTGGCAGCATTACGCAAGCGGCGAGCATAATTTTGACCTTCGGAATCTAATTCTTGAGCGTAATCTTCTAAAAAGATGTGGGAAAATCCTTGGATAGCGCGTAAAGGTTCTTGGAGATCGTGAGAAACTGAATAAGCGAAAGCTTGTAACTCTTGGTTAACTTCCTTAAGTTCATTCGTGCGAATTCGGACTCGTTGTTCGAGAGTTTCGTTAAGTTCGCGAATTGCCAATTCTGCTTCACGGCGATCGCTAATATCTTCAACAATCCCATCAAGAAAAATTTGACTATCAATCTTAATTTTAATTTGTTTAACTCTTAACCACAGCTTCTTTCCATCCTGCCTCTGTAATTCTAATTCTCGCTGCTGTTTACTAAGAAATTCTGATTGGTAAAACTCAGCTAAATCCAACTGTTGCGCTTCATACAGACAATCAACACCGAGAATTTCCAAAAAAGCTGTATTCGCTTCTAACAACTCACCAGCTAAGTTAGTCCGAAACACTCCCACGTCAAGATTATTTAACAACGCTTGAAAACGCAACTCCAATTCCGCATTTCTGCGCTTTAACTGAGAACTACGCCAAACCGAACGCACTGTTGCAGGTAAACGAACAAAATGTTTGGGTGACTTAACCACATAATCATCAAGTCCCGCTTTCATTGCTTCCACCGCAATTTCTTGAGTTCCGGTATTAGTAAACATGACCACCGGACGAAAGCGATCGCGTTTTTTCACTGCTCGCAAAACTTTTAACCCATTACTCCAAAGTAGTTGATAATCCGTAACTACCAAATCGTATCGATCTGCACTTATAGCTGCTGCCAAACTTTTTTGATCGATAATTTGCTCAATCTCCAACTGAGTAAATTCTCGATTTAATTCACGAACACATAACATACGGTCGTCTGGGTTATCATCTACCAGTAAAATTCTTAACACGAAAATTAATTTCCTTCACCTAAGCTATTTCGAGACTAGGATGCTCATTTAGTAATAACCAATAAACATTGAGATTTTCGATTAATTGCATTAAACTCTCAAAAGCTACTGGCTTAATGAGATAAGAATTTACGCCAATATCGTAAGCTCGGTCAACATCTTGATGTTCGCGAGAAGAAGTTAAAACTACCACAGGTAAACGTTTGACTTTTGGCTCATTTCTTAACCAACTTAATACTTCTAAACCCGACCGCCGAGGTAATTTTAGATCCAAGAGCATAATCGTCGGCAAAGGATAAGTTTCTCGGTCAGCATATTTGCCGTCACCATTAAGATAATCTACGGCTTCATCGCCATCTTCTACAACTACAATTGGGTTAGCAAGCTTGGCGAGCCGACAAGCTCTTTTAATTAACAGAACATCGTTGCTATCGTCTTCTACTAACAAAATTGGATATTTGTTTGTTGGCTTCATTTTTTTGTTAATTTAGTTTGTTGACTTTAAACTTCTAGCATAATTT
>JAWQFW010000343.1:0-4443 GCA_035968095.1 Oscillatoria sp. PMC 1068.18 | reverse complement strand
CCCCAAAACTCCCAATTCCCCCAAAACTCCCAATTCCCCCAAAACTCCCAATTCCCCCAAAACTCCCAATCCCTAATCCCCATGACAGACTGGCTCGAACATAGTGTACAAGTAGAAGTAAATGCTCCCATTGACCTAGTATGGAATTTATGGTCAGATTTAGAGCAAATGCCCCGTTGGATGAAATGGATTGATTCGGTGAAAATCCTCGAAGAAAATCCTGATTTGTCTCGTTGGAAATTGGCTACGGGCGGTTTAGAATTTAGCTGGCTATCTCGGATCTTAAAAATAGTTCCTCATCAAATTATTCAATGGGAATCTGTAGATGGTTTACCCAACCGAGGTGCAATTCGCTTTTACGATCGCCACGAAAGTAGTATCGTAAAATTAACGATCGCTTACGCTATTCCTGGTATTCTCGGTCAACTGATGGATAATCTGTTTTTAGGTCGAGTGGTGGAATCGACGATTCAAGCCGATTTGGAACGATTTCGCGATTACGCTCTGGAAGCTAAAGCCCGAATGTAAAATTTTATTACAAATACTTGACATTTTGCATCTGCATCTAAATAAAACCCCATGTTTTGCGATTACTTAGTCCAAATTCTCACCGCCCGCGTCTACGATGTTGCCCAAGAAACAGCTTTAGAACCCGCCCCCAATTTATCAGTAAGATTAAACAATCAACTCTTACTTAAACGGGAAGATATGCAATCGGTATTTTCCTTTAAATTGCGGGGTGCTTATAACAAAATGGCGCAACTTTCCCCGGATATTTTAGCGCAAGGTGTAATTGCAGCCTCGGCGGGAAATCATGCTCAAGGTGTTGCTTTAGCGGCGCAAAAATTGGGAACTTGTGCAATAATTGTCATGCCGACAACTACGCCCCAAGTTAAAGTAAATGCGGTCAAAGCTAGAGGCGGAGAAGTGGTTTTACATGGGGAAACTTATGACGAAGCTTATGGTTATGCGCGTCAGTTAGAAGTTGAGAAGAATTTAACTTTTATTCATCCTTTTGATGACCCGGATGTGATTGCGGGGCAGGGTACAATTGGGATGGAAATTTTACGTCAATATCAGCAACCAATTGAAGCAATTTTTGTTGCCATTGGCGGCGGCGGTTTAATTTCGGGAATAGCCGCTTATGTGAAAAGATTGCGCCCAGAAATTAAAATTATTGGTGTCGAACCTGTAGATGCTGATGCGATGAATCAATCATTGCAAGCAGGAAAAAGAGTAAGATTACCGCAAGTAGGTTTATTTGCTGATGGTGTCGCGGTAAGAGAAGTTGGGGAAGAGACGTTTCGTTTGTGTCAAGAATATATTGACGAGATTATTTTAGTTGATACCGATGCTACTTGTGCCGCAATCAAAGATGTGTTTGAAGATACCAGATCGATTTTAGAGCCTGCGGGGGCATTGGCGATCGCCGGAGCCAAAGTTTATGCCGAACGAGAACAAATTCAAGGCAAGACCTTAATCGCCGTGGCTTGCGGTGCTAACATGAACTTTGATAGACTACGTTTTGTCGCCGAAAGAGCCGAATTTGGCGAACGTCGCGAAGCTATTTTTGCCGTGACAATTCCCGAAAAACCCGGTAGTCTGCGGAAATTTTGCGACTGCATGGGTAAACGCAACCTTACCGAATTTAATTATCGCATTACTGACGAAAGAGAGGCACATATTTTTGTCGGTGTCCAAATTGTTAACCGGGCTGATGCTGTCAAAATGGCTGAGTCGTTTGAAACTTGCGGGTTTAAGACATTAGACTTAACCGACGACGAACTTACCAAGCTGCATTTGCGACACATGGTGGGCGGACATTCTCACCTCGCAGATAATGAATTATTGTATCGCTTCGAGTTTCCCGAACGTCCCGGCGCATTAATGAAATTTGTCGCTTCTATGAGTCCCAACTGGAATATTAGCTTATTCCACTACCGCAATAACGGCGCAGACTACGGCAGAATTGTCGTTGGGATGCAAGTTCCCCCCGAAGAAATGTCAGAATGGCAAGCTTTTCTCGATACTCTCGGTTATCGCTACTGGGATGAAAACAAGAATCCCGCTTATAAGTTATTTTTAGGATAAATATTTATGCTAATCATAATTTACTTCCTTGCTTCTCCTGAGCAGACAAATTCCGCTTCGGTTGCAAAGACACCACCTTTCTCCCACTTGCAGCCTGCTTCCTAACTAAATCAGCAAAAATTGCATCCAAATCGTAGTTAAAAGACTTCGCGTGTTCCTCACGAAGACGATGAATTTCCGCTAAAATCTCATCTTTACACATAATTTTCTCCTAGTAATTCCAAAGGCGTACAAATTATTGGTAACGTATAACCAACATCCCCACAAATCTCAGCAAGCTTTTTCTGAATCTGAGCATTAGCAATATGTTTACAGTTCCAAGTTAGCAGATAATTTAACTTATGAAACGTCGCGGCTGCAATATGAATCGCATCATCAGCAGCTTTTGCAGGAAGATTACTTCTTTGCAGAAACTCTCTTGCTAAATCTTTGACCTCTTGATTAAGTTCAACTAACTCTACTTCGTCAAGCATCTTAAGACGTTTAGCCGCAATTTCCGCATCTCCACGGGCTACCTCATCCAAAACTACTTGCGAAATATAGAGAGTAAAATCATTTCGATGAGATTCCCACCAATCTCTCGTCACTTCTATATTTGCAGCCACGACTAAATTTCGCGTCGATCTGGCTGTAAGATATCCCAGGATGCTAGTTTCGATGTAGACAGTTTCACTCATAGACCGTAAGCTCTTAGTTTCTCTATCGTAACCCAAACAAAGAGCCAAAATTATGCTCCTGTTTCTTATTCCCCCAGTTACTAAAATCGAACCAGATAATTACTACACCCACAAGCGAACCCAGGAAATGGCAGAATGACAAGCTTTTCTCGATACTCTGAAAAAAATATTTGCACCTTTTTCATATCCTAAGCAGATCACTTAATAAATGACAAGCGGAAAATGGCGGCTCTTTATAAAGTTTGTATTAAGTTATTTGTGTTAAGTTATTTAAAATAGCGGGAAAAGACTGAAAAAAGCGGATAAAGTATGCTATAAAATCTAATATCATTTCACGTACCTGATGATGGAAGTTCAAGAGGTATTGCAATTTGTGGATTAGGCGGTTTATCTGAAAACAGGTAAGCGTCTAAATGATTTGCAAAGAGACATTATTGAGGGAACGCTGAAGCGTCAAAAGTATTCTGAGATGGCAGAAATTTATGGTTGTAGCGCAGGTCATGTTAAGGATGTAGGTTATTCGCTTTTGCAAATGTTGTCTGAGGTTTTTGAGGAACCTGTTGATAAAAAAAAATCTTAAGTCTGTTTTAGAAAGACAAGGTAATTTAAATATTTCTTTGGGTGAGAAAGGTAATATTAATAGTAATCTAATTGGTTGTTTGAATATGGGTTCGGAACAACCTCTCGCTACAAAAAATGGAAGTCAGTCACAAACTACTAATTTTCAAGGAATTGATCGGCAAAATCATCGGGAAACTATTGTTAAGTTGCGGTAATTTGGTTTGAATGATGAGCAAATTGCTGAGGCTTTGGGGTTATTTTTAGAAGTAGTTAATGAAGCAGATTTGGAGAAGTAGCATATTTTTACTTAGCTGATGAGTGAACTTGTTACGGAAACAAGGTTTTCTTGACACGGACTTTCAAGATTTCTTACACTAAATTTGGTTGGTAAAAGGCGGTTTCTCTTAGCCCGCGAAGGCGGGCTTCGTTAATGTAGCCCCACCCTTCGAGGGTGAGGGCGAATCTACAAACAAGGTTTTCTTGACGCGGGCTAATTTATTTTCTCTAGTTTCAATATTACCCCTACGAGTGAACTCGCGGCTATACGAACAAAGCCCGCCTTCGCGGGCTAATTTATTTTCCATTCTTCTCATATTTCTTAACATTAATATTTTAAGCAATGGCGTTTTCCGAAGTACTCGAAATATTACCAAATCGGATCGGAATAAAGATTAATCGTCAATTCCTTTTTTCCGGCTGGAACAGCAGTAATACAAGCACAAATTGGTGTACCGTCATCCAACTCAACTTCACAAGCATGACAGGTACCCATTAAACAGCCTGTAGGAATAAAAATCCCGGCTTTTTCTGCTACTTCCAGAATTGGTTCTCCAACTTCTGCGGTAACAGTAACATTATCTGGTAAAAAGTGAATTTGCACAGTCATTTTTGATTTTTATTCTAGTTTTGATAATAATTAGGGATTAGAGACTATTAGAAAGAGAAAAAAGACAACGGAAAAAAGAGAGAAAAACTGATAACTTTTAACTAATAACTGAACTTAGCTCCCAATCCCCAGTCACCAAAAGAGGAGTGTGGGAAGTGTGGGAGGTGTTGGGAGTGTTGGGAGTATTACGAATTAGCGATGGCTGCGCCGACCTTACGGTACGCTACG
>JAWQFW010000342.1:0-4462 GCA_035968095.1 Oscillatoria sp. PMC 1068.18 | reverse complement strand
AGGAACTCTTCTGGGGGGTGGGGTGTATGTTGGTTGGGGTGTGGGTTCGGTGGTTATTGGGGGAGTAGAATTATTACTGTTATTGTTAGTGGCGTTGGGATTAAAAACGCTGACGAGATTGTTAATTAAACGATCGCGTTCTTTTCTGGTCATATTTTCAAGAATTGCGCGATCGCCTGCTAAAGGATTTGTCTGTAAGCTATTGTATCCTGGGTATTGATTTGGATAAATGTATTCGTGAGCTTCTAGGTAGTCGGCGATCGTCAGTTTCCAGTCTAAACGAAAGTTGGGAGAACGACTTTTGACGTAAAGATGATAGCTGAGTAAGCGACTGAGGAAGGTATTGTCGGTGTCTACTTCCCCGGTTTCTAAGCGAAGATATTGGTTTTCGGAAGGGATTTCGGGAAAACGTTCGTAAATTATGGTTGCTATACGGGCTGGTTCGACAAATTGTGCAACTGCTGGTTGAATTGCTATTTGTGTCAGTTGTTTGCCGTAAAAAGACAATAGAATGGCACTGAGGAGTGCGATGATTAGTTTGGCTCTAGCTTTTTTGTTCAGGAACACAGTAACTAGCTTGACAAAAAAGAGTTTTTGGTTATGTTTGTGGAGCGATCGCTGTTTCTCGTTCAAGTAAATTATCCTTGATTTGGACGCGATCGCTCCAAGGTTAAATCAAGACAAAATCTGCTTTTGTGACTTACTCTCCAATAATTTCTGGTTGAGTGAGTTCATCTGACATCTCGATAATTGCGCGAATTACTGGTTTCATCATCGGATCTTCGTTGTTATTAAACTCTTCATCTCGACGACGTTTGGCTCGATTTGCTACTTGTACTGTAATCCGATAGCGATTGGATGCTGCACTCATCAAGTCTTCGGAACGATTCATAATTTCGGCTGGATTAAAGGAGAGACGCTTACTCATGGGGATTGGTTGCTCGATTTCTCAGTTCTACTTTCTAGAGTCCAGTTTAATAGTTATTATGGCAAATTGCTCAATCTGTTACCCGATCCTACCTTTCCTTGACATCCTCACCGTCCTCAAAGGACGGGGTTTCAGACCCAATTTTTTTTGATGATTTTTCGGATTTGTTACTGAAGATTGCCCGAAAAAGGAGCGATCGCTTGATATGATTGTATAGATTGTTTTCAATTTCTTGACTTATAAACCTTATTAAAAGTCGAAACTAACAGTTTATGCAAACACTTTCCGCTCCTAGTTCGGTATCTGTTCGTTCTCTGTCTCCTGCTCATCCCTTGAAAATTGTGGCTCTGGGAGATAGTATCATTTACGGATATGGCGACCCTGAAGGTGGAGGTTGGGTAGAACGACTACGCCGTCAATGGATGTATCCGGAAAGTCCTGGTCATGTTATTTATAATTTAGGGATTCGTGGTGATGGAGTTGCACGAGTATCCCAGCGTTTGCAACAGGAATTTGCTACTCGTGGAGAATTGCGTAATCGTCTTCCGGAACTAATTATTTTATCAGTGGGAGTTAATGATTCTCCGCGTTTACAACGTCGAAATGGTCGTTTATATACAGATTTTACTCTTTTTCAAACACAAATAAATCAGTTACTTGAAGAAGCCCAAAATTTGTGTCCGGTGTTATTCGTAGGAATGGTTCCGGTAGATGAAAGGAAAATGCCTTTTTGGGATTGTTTATATTATAATCACGAGGAACAATATCGTTATAAAGAAGTAACTAAAGCTGCTTGTTTAGAGCATCAAATTCCGTATTTAGATATCTTTGATTTGTGGATGAGCCGAGGCGAAGACTGGCGACTTTCAAGACTTTATGCAGATGGTTTGCATCCAAATATTCAAGGATATCAAAGTTTATTAGCAGATGTTTTAAACTGGCAACCGATTGCTGATTTATCAGTTGTTCAGGGTTAAATTTTAACTCAACTAATAGTTATACCATTTACAGAAACTAATGCTAAAGACACAGACCTGTAAAGACGTTGCCTGCAACGTCTCTACCAATTTAATGTAGCGTAGATCAAGCAAAACTGAGAATTAATTAATAATCGCAGCCCAAACTGTCTCTGGTAGAAACACCAGTAACTGGATTTACACCATCAGCGCGATCGCACATCAACTTAACTTGATAACGATCGATAATCGCATCAGTGAAATCAGCGCCAGTGATTGTAGCATCGAAAAAGCGACTTTGGGTAGCGATCGCGTCAGTAAAAATCGCATTCGTCAAATCAGCAGAATCGAAAATCACGCGATCGAGCAAAGATCCAGTCAAATCAGCATTACTCAAATTAGCCTCTAACAAAATTCCTTTAGTAAAAAGAGCATATTGGAGGTCAGTGTTACTGAAATTTGCTCGACGCATATCAGCACCAGCAAATACAGCACCGCGCAAATCTTTACCAGAGAAATCGCGATTTCGTAATTCGGTACTAGCATAATTCACATTAGCCTCAGCATCTTGCGCCAATGCTGGATGTGCATCCAAGAGTACCCAAAAAATTGCCAAAATTAAGATCGTAACGATGGTGAATAAGCGCCCAATTAATGTTTTAATCATTTGATTCTGCTTCTACTTCTGCTTGTTTTTTTTCTGATTCGATAACAATTGCTGCTGACGAGTCTGACGAGTCTGACGAATCTTCGCTTAACTTAGTCAGCAAATCTTGTCCAACTTTAATAGTTAAGTCAGAATCAAGATCCCCGGTAGAGTTAGCTTCAACTGAACCCAAACCGAAAACTTTTTTCAAAGTATTCGCGGCTTCGAGATCGCCCTTTTGGGCAATAATTTCCGTATCCATTAACGTTTGGGATGAGTCAGAGACAAAATAGAGATTAAAAAACTCTTTTTCTTCCAAATAATCAGCGACACGATAAATTACTTCTGGGTCATCAGTAGCATTTTGAATAGCAATTCTAACTCTAGTGACAGGACGACGGAAATTTTCCGACTCATCCGAGTTATCAGCATAAATATCAAAATATTCTCTCATAATGCGATCGCGTCCGCTTTCAGACATGATCCAATAGCTACCCCGATATTCATCTGGTTCGCTGAAACGACCAGGTAACATGACCATTTTTAAGTCGTCTCTTTCTAAATCCAGAGCAAAACTAACTAAGGCGAGCATTTCTTCAGTGCTAAGGTTGGTATCGAGATATTCACCGACAATTCGCACTGCTTTCGGTAAGCGAGGCAAAATTGCCGGGTTTTGGAGACGTTTCTTAAGTGCGTTTAACAAAATTTGCTGTCGTTGTACTCGTCCAATATCTCCTTTGCGATCGTTGCGGAAACGAGCAAATTGTTCTGCTTCTTCGCCGTAGAGAGTTTGCCATCCTGGTTCTAAGTCGATTTCTAACTTTTGGGTCATGTCTACATAAGACATTCTTTCGGGGACATAAACCTCAACACCACCGACCAAATCAACTAATTCCACAAAAGCATCAGTAGTGACGCGAAGATAACGATCTATCCGCACATTATTTAAAGTTTTACTGACAACTCGCGCGGCTAGAGACGGACCACCATCAGCATTTGCTTGATTGATTTTCGGAATTTCTAGTTCGTCAAACTCAACTCTGGTATCTCGTGGAATAGAGAGCATTCGTAGAGAATGGTCAGTAGGATCGAAGCGGAGTAACAGCATGGTATCACTGCGACCGTCAAAAACTTCTGTAGAAGTCAAATCTGCATCGGGTACTCTGTCGATCCCCATGACGAGAATATTCACTGGACGCGCCAAATTATATTGCAGTAGCGCTCCCCAAGGTTCATCATCAGCTTTTTGGTCAGAATTACTTACTAGAAAGCTTTTCGGCTTCAGAAAAGAACTGAATTGAGGCGGTTGAGCAAGCATGGCGATTGTGGCTCCAACGACGGCAGAAATGGTTGCCGTAGCGATAAAAGCGCCACTCCAAAAACACCATTTCCAGAATTTAGTTTTGAAGGAAGATTTGTTTTTAGTGGTACTTTCCTCCTCAATTTCAGCTTCCGTAGCTAGATCCTCATCATCTTGGGGCGTTTCTGGGGAGGAGTCCTCTAGGGGAGACTCCTCAAGCGCACAACCCGTGGTCAATTGTTCAACGCTGTCTTTCACACTCACCTCACACACTTAATTTCAACTTAGGAGCGATCGCTACACCTTGTTGGCTGCTAGCGCTACTGTAGCAATTGCGCTAGAACTTCGTCAGACAATTTAAGCACAACAGTTGCCTTCTTGGTAAACCTCTGATTGAGATTTTTGCTTTTACTACTATTAACTTCAGCAGGTAAGTCAGAATTTATCGTTGGTTTAAATTTTTAGATACCATCTCTACTGCTGCTCTTGGTTTAATGGTAAGGGAGTGACTTCTCTTCTGACTACCAGGAGCAAAATTGTCTCTACATCTGTTGACCGAAAATAATGGGATTCAAGCCCCGTCCTTCTAGGACGGCTTTTGAGAAGGTGCAGGTAAACGAGCTATGAGACTA
>JAWQFW010000341.1:0-4482 GCA_035968095.1 Oscillatoria sp. PMC 1068.18 | reverse complement strand
GTACATAGTTACTGTTAAAATTGCGAAATTTAGAAGCTAACTAGCAGAAGCTCGTTCCTTCGCGACAAGGTAAACGATGAGCTAATGTAGCAATATAGATTTATCATTGAACAGTTATTTTGAGGCGAAATTGTGCCTAGACGTAATTTCTTATTATCAGTTTTGGCTTTCGTAGGATTGTGGAGTGCAGCCGTACCTGCATCCGCACAAGCACTATTACCTTACAGCCTACAACTAAACTCAGAACAACTCGAAGAGAACGGCTTGGCGTTAGCCCAAGATGCAGTCCAACTGGTAAGATTTCAGCAATATCAACAAGCATTACCAAGAGCGAAACTAGCAGCCCAGTTAGCACCAGATGCTTATCAAACCTGGTTTATTTTAGGTAGCTTGTACGTGCAGGTAGAAGAGTTAGATAAAGGAATCGAAACCTTAAACAAAGCTCGAACCCTAGCACCAGACGAAGCCGGAATTTTGTTTACCTTGGGTTCAGCATATTTCCAGAAAGAAGATTATCGCAGTGCGATTCGCGAAATTCAGACAGGGTTAAAACTACAGCCAGACTCCAAAGAAGCTCTCTTCGACTTAGGCAATGCTTACATGATGTTAAAGCAATTTGACAAAGCCGTAGGAGCCTATGAAAAAGCGATCGCCGAAGACAAAGACTTTTGGCCCGCGATCAACAATATCGGCTTAGTCAAATACGAACAAGGGGATTTTCAAACAGCATTAGCACAATGGCAACAAGCGATCGCCATTGACAACCAAGCAGTCGAACCCCAATTTGCGATCGCTGTAGCCTTATTTGCTAGCGGTGAAAGAGAAAAAGCCCTAGCCCTCGGAGAAACAGCCTTAGCGACAGATAGCCGCTACGCTGACTTAGAATTTCTCGAAGAAAATCTTTGGGGCGAAACCCTACTTTCCGACACGGCAAAATTTCTTGCCACACCGCAAATGCAAGCGATTCTCGCTCGTCTTGGGGAACTCGAACAAATCGAGATCGCCCCTTAAGCACAGCGAAACTGCCTCTAGTTGGCAGAACACTTAATTCGGCAGTAATTCCCGAATTTGCTCAACAAACTGCTGATGGTCAACAACAGGTTTAGAAATGTAACCATCAGCACCACTTTGCTTAAGAAAGCTTTCGCGATCGCCTTCCATCGCGTGTGCGGTAACAAGAATAACTGGTAAAGAAGCAGTATTTGGGTCAGATTTCAAAATTTGCGTAATCTTAATCCCATCCACTGATTTACCCTGGTAAACACTGTGAGCAAGAGACACATCCATCAAAATGATATCCGCTTCTCGTGCTTGAGCAATTTTCATTACCTCTTCCACATCTTCTGTATGCTTTACTTCCAATCCACCGCGTTTAGTCAAAATCTTAGAAAAAACGCGAGCATTGATCGGATCGTCTTCTACAATCAAAACGGTCGCCATAGGTGTTAATCAAGAAAGTAATCTGAGATTGGGGCGAACTAAATACTAAGAAACACTTGCTCTTTTGTAAAGAAGCCCAAAGAAAAAGCTTCTGTTGTTCGTCACCCAGAGATATATTCAGCAACAGCGAATCAAAAATCGCCTCGAAAAACCGAGTTTGGTTTTTAACCATTAAACCAAAACGCGATCGTTAAATAAATCTTCACTTTTTGCTCTAGAAATTAGTAGGTGAGAAAAAACTCATGGCAAAACAGCTAAATCTCCTGGGGACAGGACAGATAATCCCCACGGCGTTACACGCGGAGATGCAACGGTCATATCTCGAATATGCCATGAGTGTGATCGTTGGGCGAGCTTTACCCGATGTCCGCGATGGTTTGAAACCCGTTCATCGGCGCATTTTGTACGCAATGCACGAACTGGGCTTAACTCCCGACCGACCTTTCCGTAAGTGCGCCCGTGTGGTAGGTGACGTTTTAGGTAAATATCACCCTCACGGCGACCAGGCAGTTTATGATGCCTTGGTACGGATGGTACAGGATTTTTCCAGTCGTTATCCGTTGTTAAACGGTCACGGTAATTTTGGCTCGGTGGATAACGATCCTCCTGCGGCAATGCGTTATACGGAAACGCGCTTAGGAGAAGTTGCTAATGAAGCAATGTTAGCTTCGATTGGCGAAGCAACAGTTGATTTTACTAGCAATTTTGATAACTCTCAGCAAGAGCCTGTTGTTTTACCTGCCCAATTACCTATTTTATTGCTGAATGGCTGTGCGGGGATTGCTGTGGGAATGGCAACTAATGTCCCACCTCATAATTTAAGTGAGGTGGTGGACGGAATGATTGCTTTAATTGATAAGCCAGATTTACCGGATGAAAAGCTGTGGAAGTTGATTCCTGGACCTGATTTTCCTACAGGTGGGGAAATTGTCGATACGGCGGGAATTAAAGATGCTTATGCGACGGGACGAGGCATTATTCCGGTGCGCGGGGTAGTGAAAACTGAGCGCTTAGTTATCCCTGGTAGACGCAGGAAGGAACGAACGGCGTTGGTGGTGACTGAATTGCCGTTTCAGGTGAATAAGGCAGGTTGGATTGAAAAAGTTGCCGATTTAGTGAATCAAGGGCGAGTTGAAGGAATTGCGGATATTCGCGACGAAAGCGATCGCACTGGGATGCGAGTGGTGATAGAACTAAAACGGGATGCGACTGCGAAAAAGGTTCTTCGTCAACTTTATAAGCAAACGCCTTTGCAATCTAATTTTGGCGCGATTATGTTGGCTTTGGTGGATAATGAACCGCTTCAGTTACCGCTACGGAAGATTTTGCAGGAGTTTATTGATTTTCGCGAAGAAACTCTGACGCGGCAATATAATCACGAATTGGAACTGAATCAACGTCGGTTACATTTGGTAGCAGGTTTATTAGCAGCGCTGAAAAAGATCGATCCCGTGATTGAGATTTTGCGTCAAGCTGCTGACGGTAGCACTGCGAAAGTTAGTTTGGTTGAGGAATTAGAAATTAGCGAGGCTCAAGCTGATTCAATTTTAGCAATGCCTTTGCGTCGTTTGACAGGTTTGGAACGGCAAAAATTACAGTCTGAATATGAAGAGTTAGAAACCAGAATTGGCGAGTTGGAATTGTTACTTGGATCTCGCCAGGAATTGATGAAGGCGCTGAAAAAAGAATTGCGATCGCTAAAACGGAAATATGGGGATAAGCGTCGGACTCGTATTCTCACTGCGGCGGAGGTGAAAAAATCAGCACCAACTCCAGCTACTTCTAAAGCTACTCAGAAAACGAAGGAAACAACTGTGAAAGTTGCTACAGTTTCCGAACCTGTTCCGAAAATACCGGATAATGCGGTTATTGAAGTTACGGAAAAAGGTAATATTTATTGGCAACAACCAGAAATCTCTGCGAAAAAAAGTGATGATTTGGTAGTTTATAGTGAACCAGTAGCCAAAGACGCACAATTAATTGCGATCGCGGATACAGGAAAAGCTTATCCCCTAGATATTAATGAAATTCCTCCGGCTTCGCAAACCACGCCAACTTCTTTACTAAGTTTATTACCAGCAAGCGCTCAACGGGACGCAAATCGCGTTGTGGCGCAGTTTTTCCGTCCTTATAACGCGAAACCCCTCGACCTTATTTTACTGAGCGAGAAAGGGCGAATTAAGCGCATTCCCGCTTCAGAATTAGAAAACTTGACTAATCGCGGTTTAATGGTGATTAAACTAAAAGATGGCGATCGCTTGCAACAGCTTGATTTCGTTAAAGAAGGAATGGAAATGGCGATCGCGACTTCCGGAGGTCGGATTTTACGCTTTGTAGTCAATGACGAACAGTTATCAGTCATGGGACGAAACGCGATCGGAAATCTCGCTGTCAGACTACGTTTTCACGAAAAAATAGTCGGCTGTTACGTCGTTAATTCAAACAGTAACTTACTGTTAATTTCTCAACAAGGTTATCTCAAAGGATTAAACGTTAGTAAAATTCGCATCGGAAATCTCGGCGATATCGGCACAAATGCCCTTCAATTTGCCAAAAAAGATACCTTAGCCGCAATTGTATTAGATCGACCAAATACTCAAATAATCGCCCTAACTAACACTCAAAGAAAAATACCCATTACTGCTGACTCTGTTTCATTTTGGGGTAAAGACGGCATCGGCGATCGGCTTCCGAAACTTAAAGCAAATGAAACTATCGAAACCGTCATTAGTTTGTAGTTAATTACCGAGAGTTCGCTTCTCCGTAAACTCTCGGTTCTACAAGTAATATTACTACGACAAAATCTAACAAAAAAATTAATAATTAGAGTATTTAATGAGATTAGCTATAAACTACTTAAATGAATACAAATTTCATTGGTGACAGAGAAACGTTTACTATTGAGTATTTAACCATAAAATATAACGGTATTGTTCCTTACGGTCATTGTTAAATTTGGCTAGAAGGTAATTTTCTAGGTAACATAGAAGATACAATTTATTTAACGACAACCTGTTCTTGGCTTGAACGTCTATCTAAACA
>JAWQFW010000340.1:0-4541 GCA_035968095.1 Oscillatoria sp. PMC 1068.18 | reverse complement strand
TTACTAATTAGCGTTCCAACTAAAAATCAATATCTTCTAAATCCTCTAAATCTTTCTGATTCTGAGTTTCAGTATGATCAGAAGGAGAATTGTTTTGCCATTTATTTTTAGCTTCATTAAACTTCTCTGTTGCGCGATCGGTAACAGATTCAGCAGCTTCTTTAGCTTTACTCAGGGCAGTTTCTAGATCCTTTCTTGTTTGAGAATAATCTGCTGAAAAAAAGCTGGTTGCTTGCTCAATTTTACTTTTGATACCTTCACTAAATTTAGTTGCATTGCGAGCCGCACGATCAAAAACGATCGCTCGTTTATTACCCACACTAGAAATAGCCACAGGCTCTAAGATATAAGTGTCGTCAGTAAGTCCTTCCCAACCATCAGAAACAAATAAATAACCAACTACTTTCCCAGTAGGTAAATTAAATAAATAATCGACAATTTTTCCGGCTCGAACTCCAGCATCAGTCCAAACTTCATGATTAACAATTAGTTCAAATTGAGCGGGCTTTTCTTTCAGCGCTTCTCCAGGAGAACAATTAACCAGAATACAATCATGACCAATAGTTTCAATTTGTTCCCAAGTAAAAATTAATTTATTGTAACCAAATAAGCCAGATTTACAACTAAAACCTTGTACTTGGTGAGCGTGAGGATCGAGCCAAAGTTGGTTGAGATTGCCCACTTTTTCAGTTGTCCTCCGTTCCAAGACTAATTTATTAAGAAGTTGGCTACGCCGGATTAATTCTGGTTGGGTGGTCATGGCAGTAAACTCCAAAGGATTGCGATTAAAAACTGAAAAAACTAGGTAGAAAAGTAAATTTTAGCTCAACTTACCTGGCTTTATTATAGGTAATTTGAGGATTGGCAAAACCTAATCTAGCTCTTTGACTGAGTAGAGACGGAAGCGTTAACTTTTTCTAAGAGTTTTTCTGGTTCAATGGGTTTGAGTAGATAGTCATCGACGAGATTGTTGAGACTAGCATCAGTATTGGAGACAGTCGCGCGATCGCCTAACATCAAGATTTTAGTTTGTCTGGTTGTCGGTAGTTTTTGGAGAGTGGTAGCAATTTCTTGGTTCTCGATTCCGGCTATTTGCTGTCCTAAAATGACCAGAGAAGGTTCTAAAAGTTGCATTTGCTCGATCGCAGTTGAGCCATCAACTAACCAAACTACTTGATAATAGGCAGCAGTCAGCAATTCACAAATCACGGTAGCTATTTCATCGTCGGTTTCGATTAAGACGATAGTTTTCGCAGCTTCTGGCGATTGGGTATGTCGTGAGTGGGAATTTGATTTTGAGGTATTATTCATATCTGGTAAGCGTACAGTAAATAAAGAACCTTGACCGACTGTGGACTCAACTTCAATCGAGCCTCGGTGTAATTCTACAAGTTGTTTGGTCAGTGCTAAACCTAATCCAGCACCTTGATAAGTACGCTGATGAGGATCTTCTAATTGCTGAAATTTTTCAAACATTAAAGGAAAGCGATCTTGAGGAATACCGATTCCTGTATCTTCGACTTCAAAGATGACTTCCTTTTGTTGTCGCCAAACTCGCAAGATAACTTGTCCTTGGGAGGGAGTAAATTTAATGGCGTTGCTAACAAGGTTAAAGAGAATTTGTTTAACTCGACGGGAGTCAGCATGAAAGCGATCGCTTTTTGGTTTCAGTTTGATGTCTAAGGATAAAGTAATGTTGTGGCGATAAGCTTCTTCGCGAAAGGTTTGGAAAACGGAACGGGATAACTGACGTAGAGAAAAATCACTAATGTTTAAAACTGTCTTTCCCGCTTTGACTTGAGAAAAGTCGAGGATATCGTTGATTAGTTCCAGTAGATGTTTACAACTGTCTTGAATGGTTTCTAAGTAGCGGCGTTGTTTATCGAGGGGAATGGGTTTGACATTGATTTGTTCGCCGAAAGACCAACGTAGCAGCGTACCAGAAAGACCAATTGCGCAAGTTAGAGGTGTGCGTAACTCGTGACTCATGATGGCGAGAAATTCGCTTTTATATTGATTGGCGGCTTGGGCTGCTAAAAGTGCGTCTCGCAATTCTTGAGTACGTTCGACAACACGAATTTCTAAGGTATTTTTTTGCTGTTGTAACTGGTGGTATAATTGGGCTTGCTGGATGGCGATCGCTAAATATTCGCCTATTTGTCCGAGAAAGCTTTGTTCAGTCTCATTCCATTGTCGCGGTTCCCAACACTGATGGGCAATTAAGAGTCCCCACAGTTTCTCGTCTAAAACTATTGGGGCAATTAATTTGGCTCGAATTTTAATTTTTTTCAAAAATACTCGCAGACAAGGTGCTGAGTGATAGTTTGTTTGCACATCTGCGACACCAACAGTTTTGCCACGACGATATTTTTCTCGGTAATTGGGAATATGGACAAAGCAATCTGTTTGTGATTCTGCGCTTAAATTTAAAATTGAGGGAATTTGCTCTGAGTTTCTGGCTTCGTAGGTAACACAACCTGTTGCAGATTGTTTTTTTGGTTCTGCTAAGGTGGTTTCAGCCTGGGTTTCTAGTTCGCTCTCGAATTGATAGATTACTAAACGGTCAACTTGGAAAAACTTTTGTACTTTGTCAAGTGTGGTTTGAATAATTACAGGTAGTTCCCAACTTTGACGAATTTGGCTGGTAAGTTGATTGAGAAGTCGCTCTTGGGCTATTTGTTGACGTAGGGCTTCGTCTACTACAGGTTGACAGGCTAAAGATAAGTTGTCTTGGGTCAGAATTTCAATTAGTTGCAGTGTAAACTGATTTTGAAACTGAGGATCGTTGATTTCCCTTTGGTTGCTAAGTTGGTTCAGGCGATCGCGCTGTTGCCAATTAACTTGGATTTGTGGCAAAATCTCGGTGAGAAAATTGGCGATCGCTTCAGGCTCAAAGCTTAACCCGACTTGATAAGTTTCCCTATCTATCGGTTTTCCCCATAACCAAGCACTAAACTTCTCCGAGATTACTAGCTGAAATTTTTCTTTCCCGTTACCTATAAGACTAGCTTCATTAACTACTATCGCCTCAGCTAAAATATTTTCTCCCATCTGTTGCCACAAGCCATACAGTCGCTCGAAAGTTGCGCTTGGCAAAGTTCGACTTAAAATAGAGGCTGGGAAATTAAGCATTTTTCAGTGTTGACAGAATATTGAATTCTCTGGAATTGGGGATTACTGATTACCTCAAGCTGATCCCACTCTCTCAATTATTGTTCAAGTTTGGGCTTTAGTGCGTGGAGATGGAAAAATAGCTAACAGAGGTAAACTTTTGTAAGGTGTAAGTTTTTTGACTGTTTTGGCGATCGCTTTTGGGGTATCTCCCCTTGCTTTCCTAAAGCTTCCCGAAATTCCAGGGTCTATTTCGATACTTTGACAATTTTAGACGATCGCTATCGAAAATCAGGGTTAACCAGGAAAGTTTGTCAACCCTTAATTTACGGTAATTTCTGTGAAGAAAGTGATTGTAGAAAGAGGGCGAACGACGGGACTTGAACCCGCGAATGGTGGAACCACAATCCACTGCCTTAACCACTTGGCTACGCCCGCCACGTACGAAGCTAGTATAGCACGTTACAGGTCGCTTAATCCAATTTCAATTTCGTTAAGCTAGATCTAGAAAAGAGTATCAAGTAAAACAAGATGAAAATAGTGCAGATGGTAGGGGCGATCGCTGGTGTAACTCTGGCTGGACTGGGAGTATCAATGGCATTAACTAACCCTAGTCGAGATGCTTACGAAGAATACGCGGCGAAACAGCTATCAGCTTATCTCAAGCAAGAAGTTTGCACCCAAGCACCTCAGCAGTTGCAAGGTATTTTACCTGCGGATTTAGGAAATTCTTTAGAAAGCGAGTGTAAAACTTTAGTAGACACCGCACGTCCTCAAATGAAAGCAATTGTCGGTAGGAGTACGCAACGGCAAAATTTTCTTGTCTTCAGCGTTTATCGAACTAATCTTTCAGTAGGTCTACTGATACCGAGTTATGAATTTGAGACACTAGCAATCTTCGACCAATTTATTATTTATCAAGCTGAAAAACAGTAACTCGATTCTTTTTTGGGGATCGAGAAGTTGAACCTTAATGTTTCGCAGATTAAGAGCGAACGGCGATCGCGAACCACTAAACAAAATTAGGGTGCAAGATTTTGTCTTCGCACTTACCTCATGCCAATCTTGTTCTAGGACGAAAATTTAAGTCAACCATTCTGACGAGGTTAATCTCGAATCTAGATGATGAATTAAGCACGAAAAAAACAGCGATCGCGCAATTACATTCGCTCATCTTTCTTACTTATTCTAACTCTCGTCTTTCTCCCAAAGCACCTATCTTCGTTTTCAAGGTCAAGAAAGCAAACTAGAAGGTTTGAAATCAGCTTTATCTGACCTACGAGGTAAAGAAAATGAGGTTCAAGCTTTGAGGGCAAAAGTAACTGAGTTAAAGGTAGAAAACGAACAACTAAAGGCAGAAAACGAACAACTCAGGCTACAGTTACAACGTTACGAACTAGAACGGAACTATACCGGAGCAAATAACTGCA
>JAWQFW010000339.1:0-4677 GCA_035968095.1 Oscillatoria sp. PMC 1068.18 | reverse complement strand
CCTCCCACACCTCCCACACCTCCCACACCTCCCACACCTCCCACACCTCCCACACCTCCCACACTCCTCTTTTGGAGACTGTTCACTAAGAAGCGATCGCGCCGTAAATGTAGGTACGTGCCAATGAACTAATAAAATAACGGTAGACTAAACTTATTTGCATAAAATAGCAATTATTAGTCAAAGTCCTCCGAGAGTGAGGCTGTCTCAACTTCTAGACGAGAAAAAAGCCATGACTGACACTGAAACCCGTAACGACCTACCCTTAGAATTAGAAGCAGATCCCTGTGAGTCTCCGAATACGGAAACAATCACCGCAGAAGCCGTCTCATCCTCAGAAATTGTCAAAATCTCCGGTTCAGAACCTTTATTAACCGATGTCGAATCGGCAACTGAGGCAGAAATAACCATTGAAGAGAATACAGCGCGAGATCACTTAGACAAATTTCCCTTAACAATAGACAGCCTAAACACAGATGCGAGTAGCAATAGAGATGCAGACTGGTTTGCTGTCGCGAGAAAATTACGACAGCGTAATCGAGAACTACTCAAAAAAGTCTCCGAATTAGAGCAAAACTTAGCCGCATCCCACGAAGAAGTGCAATCGCTGAGTATGCGTAACCAAAGCGCCGAAAAAGCGATCGCCAAACAAGCAGCAGAATCTCAAACCAACCAAGAACAACTAGCCCGCTTTTTCCGGGAACTCGAATCAGCCCATCAAGTCTCCCAACGTCAGCAAATCCTCATCGAAACTCTTTCCGAACAACTCGAAACTTCCAGCGATCGCATCTCGCAACTCGAAACCGAATACTCCCTACTCAAACAAGCTTACGACGACCAAGCCCGTCACTTATCCCAAACTGAAGCACAAAGCGACGAATTAACCGCCCGTCTTCAGCGACAGCAACGCCAAACTTTACAATATAAAGCTGCATTAGACAAATGTTTAGAAGTTACTCCAGAGACAATTAACGCTGATTCTGAGCCAGAAAATCAACTCAATGAAGTTTCTCCTCGCAATGTTGTAGCCTTTACCAAAGCCCAACCCATTCAACCTTGGTCAGCACAACTAGAAGATTTAGCTGTACCCCCAGAAACAACACCCAACTGGACGCACAAAACCGATCTCTCAGAAACAGAAACCAGTAGCGCGACAGACGAGCAAAACGATTTCTCAGATTGGTTTGACGACCTAACTGCGGAAATAGACTCCGAAACACCCGAAACACCCGAAAAAAAAGCGACCAACCTCAATTACGCTGCCAATTACGAAAAACTAGGGCAAAAGCCTAATTCACCTTCGCCCATAGTTTATCCCTTGCGTTCGGGCAAAAAACGCGAATCTCTCGCCGCGATCGATCTACCAAGTTTTCCCCGTCGTCGCTAATCAGCCTACTTTTAGCTACCAATTCCCTTAATCAACTGGGAGGGAATTCTGACAATTTCAGTGCAACTTTTTCTCGCCAGTTAAACTTAAACCGGGCGATCGCGGACGACCGATACCAGCCGTCAAAGCATAACTCAAACTGAGTAACCGTAGCCAAAGACCAGGATAGTGCTTTTCTAACTGTGGTTTAAGCTGACGCAGTAAATTCGGAAACCAACCCATCAACAACCAACTAATTAAGGAGTCGAAAGTAAAACTGAGATAGGAACCCAGCCAACGGAATAAATCTTTTGTACCTGCCATTTCCCAAATCCACCACAGCAAAGCCGGATTTTTCCTCGCCGCTTTCAACGCGAGTCGGTTAAATGTCAGCCAGTCGGTTTTGTCTTTAATAAACGTATTTGCCACTTCTGGTGGTTCTGCTGCTAATAAGCCAAAAAAGGTATTCAGCATTGAATTAATTCGTTGTGGTGGCAAAGTTTCGCCTGTGGGAACCATCATGCCTTTGGAAAAGAGCCAAGTGACGGATATATTGCTTTGGTAAGCCCGAATTTGGTTGAGATGTTCTGCTTTGAGCAAGTTATTTTTTAGAGCAGTATCTAGTAAATTTGTCAAGCGTTCGAGATTACGAATTAAGGAACCAAAGCCAGTAAATACCAGAGGCGATTGTAAAGAAGCTGCATCACCGATCGCCAGCAATCGGTCAAAAGCCACTGTCCGCGATCGCCCACTCACGCTGAAATGACCGGGAATATAGCCAAAGGTTGGCTTTTTCCAAATTAATTTTTCTAGATCGCAGCGACGGTACTCTGGCAAGATTGTAAAGAAATCTTCATACATTTCTAATAAAGAGCCAGGGTTATCCGGATGTACCTGATGATAGTGAAACAAATAAATAGTTAGTTCTCCATCCGCACCTGGAAAGAGTTCCCAAATCAGTTGTCTACCGCGAGAAATATCGCCGTGAGAGTTGAGAACATCGCCATAATTAGCATCCCAAACTTGCGGTTCAAACCCGGCAGCAATGACCGCCCCTACAGTGGGACAAACACTATTAAAAGCGCGGGAACCGTTTAATTGCCAAGCGATGGGCGAAGCCGTACCCATCGCATCTATGAGTAATTTGGCGATCGCCCTTTTGGGCGCTGGGCTTTGCCCAATCGCCTTTTTGGGCTTTCCACCGGGCAAATCAACCAACTCAACCGTAACCTCTTCCTCAGTAATTTCCGCCCGAATAAACTCAGTTTCGTCCCAAATTTCCCCACCTGCTGCCTTTAATTTTTCTCCACAAGCTGTCAGTAATTTCTCCGCATCAATTGCTACATTCAGTACCGTCGGTGTATGTAATACCGCAGCCTGCAAATGAGGCGGATTATTGCCATCAAAAAATTTGTTAAACCCATCTTGATACTCGCAGGCGATTAAATTTTCAAACTCATGCTTGGTAAACAAACCGAGATCGATCAAACTTTGAAACTCAGCCCGCGAAATGTTCCATTCACGATTCATCCGTGCAAAAGGTAATCTTTCCACCACCAGCACTCGATAACCGCGCTGCGCCATCACTGCGGCGTGGATTGTACCCAAAGCACCACCAATGTAAATTAAATCGTAACGAGGAAATTCATTTTTTTCCTTGACAAAAGTGTCAGTTTGAGTATTACTAAAGATTACTTGTTTGGGTTGCTGAGGATTACGAACGCTTTCCCGCCAGCGCTTCTCCCACCAATAAACTCGATTCAAGTCGTATTCTCCTTTAGGCATTTTTTGGAAAAAATGTACCGTTTTTGGATAATAAGGAGCTAAAGCCGCAAAAATCGATTGATTTGATAAATCAATTTTGGGCAATTCGGGATACTTTTGTGGGAACTGATTTGTAATTGCCGTAGTCAAATTTTTCGCAATTTTTATTTCGCCAGGAACAGGTGTTTCTCCCCAACGAAAAACTTTGAGATAGGTAGTACGTTGAACCCCCCAAACAAAAATTGATAACTGAGAATCGGGAATATCTGGCGACCCGTTTGAAGTTTGGTGAGAAAATTGCAGCCGGATACCATCAGGTGTGAAAATTTTTTCCCCTTGTTCCGGATGCCATTTTTCTTGTAACCAAGTACGAACTTGGTCAAGATCCGGAGTCGGGATTTCTATGTACAGGATTGCTTTCATCTTAGTGTTTTAATTTACTGCTCGATTACTGAGAAAGAAAGAGTCAATTGGGGTGAAAGTACGCTAAACTTCCGAGTACGATGATTAAAAAGACTTTAAGAAACTTTACATTTCGCTCATTTGTGTAAATTAGTTTGGTGACAATGTGAATCAGCCATGAATTATCCCATCCCAAGTAACTCTGAAGAAATAATTGCTTTAACAGACAACCCCGTAGACGAAGAACTAATCGCCGCCGCGATCGCCGGAGTGATTCAGATCGCCCGGAATAAAGGACAATCCTTAGAAGACTTAACCGCCGAAGTGCTAACCGAAGATCCCCTTCTAGACGGAGAGCAAAGACGCTGGTTAAGTGATATTGTGACTCAAGCTTGGTTCAGCTTACCGTAAACTTCAACTTCAATCAGATTGTGCGACAGAACCTTAAAAAATTTATTTTCAGTTTACCCAAATGGGTACGACAACACCTCCTACCGCTTTTATTAACCATTCGCGTTGGTGGATTAATTCTGGCAGCTTTTTGCTTATGGGGTTTTGCTGAGATTGCTGAAGAAATTCTCGAACAAGAAAGCTACGTCTTCGACGAGCAAATTCTGTTGGCGATCGCCAAATGGCATAATCCTGTCGCAGATCGCATCGTAGTCGGTTTAACTTATCTGGGTCAACCGACATTTTTAGTGATCCTGTGTAGTATTTTGGGTCTATTGCTGTTATTCAAAGGTAAGCGATCCGAAGCAACCACACTCGCGATCGCCGCTTTCGGTGCTGCGGGCTTAAATTTATTACTGAAAAACTTCTTTAGTCGCGATCGCCCCCAACTTTGGGAGAGAATCGTCGATGTTAATTTTTATAGCTTTCCGAGCGGTCATGCGATGATTTCAATGGTAATTTATGGCGCGATCGCTTATCTGTTAGCAATTAACTTTCCTAAATGGCGAGTAGCGATCGTCAGCGCTGCGGTAATTTTAATTCTCGCGATCGGCTTTACTCGTCTCTATTTAGGCGTTCATTGGCCCACTGATATTATCGCTGGTTATGCCGCCGGAATCGTTTGGTTAGTTGCCTGTATTCTCAGCCTCGAACTTTTCAAAGCCCGTCGTGAAGTCAATCGTTAGGGACTGGGG
>JAWQFW010000338.1:0-4738 GCA_035968095.1 Oscillatoria sp. PMC 1068.18 | reverse complement strand
GCTTTATTTACTAAATTGCCTGACAAAACTTGACAAGGTTGATGAGGTTCGCCGAGATTATTTAAAACTAGCAAAGCTTGAGCAAAATTTTGGTTTTGGGTATAATCATTAACCGTAATAATTGTTGGTAATCTGGCTTGAGTTGCTGCTTGCAAACCATGTTCTGAATCTTCAAAAACCAAACATTCATCAGGATTTAAATTCATTTTTTCCAAGACATAATCATAAATATCTGGTGCAGGTTTTTTTCGCGGTACAATATCCCCAGCCGCAATGACTTCAAACCAATCAGGGTCGAGAGTTTGTTGCAATAAGGCGATCGTATTAGGTAAAGCGCTAGTAGTGGCGATCGCTAAACGCATTTTCTGCGATCGCGCTTCTGTAATCAATCTTCGCACACCGGGACGCAAAGGAATCGCCGCTTCCCCAAGCAAACTTTGGTAATGTTTCGTTTTTGCAGCGTGTAATTTAGCAATAAAATCAGCTAATTCTTCAGGCGCTTGAAAATCAGTTTTATAGTTAGTTAAATAATCCTGAATTCGTTCTTTTCCGCCCGATACCTTGAGTAACTCTCCATACAAATCCGGTTGCCAATTCCAGTCTAAACCAGCATCAACAAAAGCCCGATTAAAAGCAACTAAATGACCATCTCTTTCTGTCTCAGCTAAAGTTCCATCAACATCAAAAATTAAAGCACGTAATTTCTTAGTCATTGGCTTAACCTTTGGTTCCATCTAAGCTAACAACAGGTTGATTACCAACCACTTCTGCACTATGTACTTCACCACAAGAAACTTTGAGACAATCACCAGCTTCTAAAATTACCGTTTTTCCCTGCATTGTCATCCGAAAACGCCCCGAAACTACCGCATCTATTTTAGCAAGAGGATGAGTATGATCTGGAAAACACATTCCTGGAGAATACACATAGCGAGAAACTCGATAACCTCGCTGTTCTAATTTTTTTCTGAGTGCTGATTCAGAAAAACTGCCGTCTTGTTGTTCGTTCCAATGTTCGACTTGCATTTGCTCAATTTAGACTATTTGTTAGTATAACAGTTCACAGTTATTTCCTACAATTTTCCAATTCCTGTAGCCAAACCTTGACAAACACCAGTTAAAAAATCTAAGTCGAGACTAGCAATTGTATCTGTAGATTGATGATAGTGAGGGTTACGCAAAAAAGAAGTATCTGTCGCCATAATTGCGGGATAATTTCGATCCCAAAACGGTGCATGATCGCTTAATCTGGTTTGTCGAAACATTTTCCCTCGATTAAAGACAGGTAACAATTGACAAGGAGTACCGCTTTTCCGAAAATTACGACTAAGATTAATTAAATCAGGGATTGTGGTTAAATTTCCGACTAAGGCAATAAAATCACCTCGATTAGGATAAAAATATTTTAATCCTGGTGGATAAACTTGAGAATTGGGACTGGTATCGCAATAACCAAGCATTTCTAGAGATAGCATGAGTCGTAGCTTTTCTTTTTGTTGTTGTAACTCGCTCACATAGCGATCGCTACCAATTAAACCATATTCTTCGAGATCGAAGGCAATTAATCTGACTGGCGATTTTGGCGGTTCGTTGGCGAAAATTCTCGCTAATTCTAATAATACCGCCACCCCGGTAGCATTATCATCTGCTCCGGGCGTTCCTGGTACAGCATCGTAATGTGCGCCGATTAAAATAGGTAGTAGAGGCTTTTTAGTTACTTTCTTTCCTGGTAAATTGAGGATCAGATTTTGATGAGTTTGACTCCGCATTTCAAATTTATGAATTTCTACAGTTCCCCATTGTTCAAATTGGGTGCGAATATACTGCTGAACAAAAAAATGTCCACCGCTATTAAGATAAGGATCTCGCAAGCGGACAATTTCTTGAAGATGATTTTGCAGGCGTTGTTTTAAGTTCATTCTTTAGCCTAAAATTAAATCTATGGCTCGATTAATAATTTCTGATTTGTTTACCATTACTGCTATTTCTTCGGCTTCGTAAATGCCTTCAAATGCTTCTAAAGATGCTTTTCTTAAAGCAGAATCATAAGCATCTTCTAAAGTTTCGAGTAATTCATCTGGTGTCAAATAAGTTCCTTTGGCTTTGTAACGCTTATTTGTTCTTTGAATTTGTTTGATAGTATTATATACTGAAACTTCCCAGGATTTTGTCGTTCTATTTTCAGCAACTTCTTTGATTAAATGTAAGAGCAAAATTATTCCGTAACTAAATATTTTGTTAATTTTATCGGATTTGCTCATTTCTTCTAATTCTGCTACTACCAGTAAGGCTTCATCAACTTTACCTTGAGACAAAAATTGCTTGAGTTGAATTAATTCTTCCATTGCTTTACATCCAGTTTCCTTGAGCTACCATTACTACTTTTCCACCAACATTTACTTCAATTTTTGCGTTGTTTTCTTGAGCTTTCAAAAGTAATAAAGAAGGTCGATTGATTTCGTAACCTTGTTCAACTTTAAGATTAATCTTTTGTTGACCGAAATAACTATATTTAACTAAATATCCAGCCAAACAACCATTTGCACTTCCTGTGGCTGGGTCTTCGGGTACTCCTAATAATTCAGCAAAAACTCGGACGTTCAAATCGTTTTCTGGTGCATAGGTTTCAGGGGCAAAAATTAAGATTTCTTTGGCTTCAGAATCTTTAACTAAATTTAAATATAATTCTTTGTTTAGTTGGGCTTTTTTAACTGCGGCTAAACTTTGCAAAGGAACAATGATAAAAGGAATTCCGGTAGAAACTGCTTGAATGGGAAAGCGAGAGTCGATGTCATCTGGTTCGAGATTTAAGGCTGCTGCAACTGCGTTAATTTCCAAGTAATTGTTAAATGTTGGCGAGTTTTGTCGCATCCAGATGAATTCTTCTTGAAAAGTTACAGATATTTGACCGACTTTCAAATTTAAATTAATGATTTCGGGATTATTTTCAGTGATTTTGTTTCTTAAAATGTACGCTGTTCCTAACGTTGGGTGTCCCGCAAAAGGTAGTTCTTTTTTCGGGGTAAAAATTCGGACGTTGTAACCATTGTTCTCAAGTCTTTTGTTGAGGATAAAAGTGGTTTCCGAATAATTTATTTCTTGTGCAATTTTTTGCATTTCTTCATCGCTAATTGTTTCTGCACCGCTAAAAACTGCTAATTGATTACCTGTATATTTTTCTTGAGCAAAAACATCGACGATATAAAAGTTTAATTTAGTCATCTTTCTTAATTTAGGGAAAAAATGGTCAAGCTCTGACTAGAACAGATTTACTCACCGATCCTGATAATTTTTAATGAAAAGTTTGGGATCGCTCTTAGGATTGATTTTTCAAAGCTAAAGTTTTGTATACTAGATTACGTTTGGTAGTAGGAGTGTGTTGCATACCAGAGATTAAGCGTTATGTCAAGATTTAAAAATGCCTGTTTTACTGCTTGGACAAACTTTTTTGAGCAGAATAGTCAAATATTACCAGCATTGTCTAATAATTTCTCTGGTGGAGCTTTCCCCAGAGTTTTTTTTGCAGTTAGTAGTCCTTTAATACCAGTAACCTTATCGTTCAGTAGCGCAATTGGGTATACACCAGAGGCGTTTTCTCAGAGTAGCCCAGCACCTTTAATCGCGGCTACACCCTCCTATTTTGGCTCAAATCAAGGGAAAGCAGAAATAGCTGCGAAACCTCCTTATAAAAGCGAAGATCCAGTTTCCGAAATTAATTTCTGTCAGTTAGTTTCTCAGCCGCAAACGAAAGCAACACCCCTACCCCCTGAATCTCAGCGCTATTTAGTTTCAGCGTCGAATGTGACTGAAAATAAGCCTCCTCAGTTAAATTTTTCTCAAAAAGTAATTAAAGCAATTCGGAATTTATTTCCGTGGTCAAAAAAATCACCACTGCAAGAAACTCCTTCAACTATAGTAGAGGTAAAAAGAGTAAAGTTATCAGCGAAAGCTAAAAAACGACGCATTTCTGCATCCAAACAAGATGCTGTGAATCAACTAAAATCTCAGGTGAAAGAAAGATGGGAAGTTTGGGTGAAAGAAAAATTAGTTGCTGAATTTAGCGACAAGTTACAAGCAGATATGTTTGCGAATAGTTTGGCAGATTTTTTAGCTGAAAAGAATCTGGTTGGGGAAGAGATTCAACCTGCGATCGCGGAAGGAGAACCAGCCGCAAAAGTTGGTGGAGAATTGTTGTTTGTGGTGGATGAATTTGTTTCTCCTGAACCACGTTATCAGCGCGAATTAATTGCAATTAAATGGATGAATCGGTTGCGGGTAGCTTTGGAGAGTGAACCTTTGAAGCTGGCTGAAGCGCAACGTTTGATGTATGGTTTAGTGGAAACTGCTGATAAGTTAGAAGGTTTTGCTTCTTGGTATGGACCGCAATTTCACGGTCGTTTGACAGCGAATGGGGAAACTTTTGACCAAAATGCGTTAACTGCGGCTCATCGTAGTTTACCGTTTAATACTTATATCAAGGTAACGAATCTGAATAATCAAGAAAGTGCGATCGTGCGAATTAACGATCGCGGTCCTTATATTCCTCCTCGTAGTTTAGATGTTTCTTGGGGTGTAGCCCGTTGCTTAAATTCGGAAGCTGATGGTGTTGTTCCTTATCGCGCGGTGATTATGCAGCCACGGGGAGGGAGTATTTAGCATTGGGGAGACAAGGTAGAGGGGGAGGATATGGGGGATATGGGGGACAAAGGGGAGTCGGGAGAGTAAATGTTGGTAAGAC
>JAWQFW010000337.1:0-4740 GCA_035968095.1 Oscillatoria sp. PMC 1068.18 | reverse complement strand
AGGAATTGGGGGACAAGGAGGAATTGGGGGACAAGGAGGAATTGGGGGACAAGGAAGAGTAAATGTTGGTAAAACTATAGCTAGTAATTCCCAACACCTCCAACACCCCTAACACCTCCAACACACCAGTCCCCAATCCCCAATATTCTAAAATCCTAAATCAGTTTTTGCTGACTCGGCGGCGGCAAAAAGGCGATCGCTAGGCATATCTTCCCAAGCGGTTTCGCCAATTTCGTCGTAAAATGTTTGATCGTAGGGACGAGTTCGGACTACCACTGGCATTGGGACAGCATGACCCAAAATTAAAGCTTGTTGTTTGGAGTCCAGTTTCGCCAAAACCGATCGCAAACTCATACCTCCGGAAACCCCTGTAAAAATCGCATCAATATCTTTATCGTCATTCAGCAAGCAAGTAACACGAGTTCCCACCTGAGACATCACTTCCGCATCAATTCCCGAAGGACGCTGATCGACAATTAATAAAGTAACGAAGTATTTCCGCATTTCGCGGGCGATCGTGCCAAAAATCGTCTGATTAACAATCTTCGAGTCCAGAAATCGGTGCGCTTCTTCAATTGTAATCACCAACGGACGCGGGCGATCGAGGGGATTTTTCGATTGTAAAAAAATGTCAGCTTTGCGAACATACTCTTTGTGAATGCGGCGAGTAATCATATTTGTTACCAGCATATAAGAAAGCATATTCGACTGAGAACCAAACTCGATGACTACGTGCTTACCTGCATCGAGAGACTGTAAGATCTGCTTAATATAATTGTGGCGACAAACAGAACGCATATATTTGAGACTATTGAGGCGCATTAACTTACGCTGTAATGCCATAATCGAGCCTTTGTGACCTTGTTTTTCGTTACAAAACTCGTTAATCTCCTCATTAGTCATATTAATTAACTGGATAATCCAGGAGTTACCAAATTCACCTGCGAGGATATTAGCGTTATCCAGGCTAGCATCCGAAAGTCCTAATTCCCCAGAAACCAATCTTAAATCTTCGATCTCGATTTGATCGTAACTTAAATAAAGTTCTTGAGCATCTTTTACCCCACGACGTTTAGTAGATTCCGAATCGAGGGTATAGATTTCTACTTGTCCAGGAAATAACTGACGTAAACCTTTGACGGTACTAAATTGTTTTCCTTCGCTGACAGCTTCCCAACCATATTCGGAGTGCATATCAAACATAAGGTTAACTGCGGCTTGTTTGCGAATAATTCCGGAAATTAGCAAGCGCGTGAGAAAGGATTTACCTGTACCAGATTTCCCGAAAACGCCGTTACTACGTTCAACAAAGCGATCTAAGTCGATGCAGACGGGAACTTCCATATCGAGGGGTTTCCCGACGGAAAAGTTACGTTTGTGGGGGTCGTCTTCCCAGCCGAAAACAATGCGGAAGTCTCGTTCGCTGGCATCGTATACTTGACTAAAGTGAGAGGGAATTGTTTTAACTGGTTGTAGCTTGAGTTCTCCCCCACCTTGGGCTTGAAAAGAACCGAGAGAGGTGTCTTGGGAGTCTGCTAAAAGTGCTTCGGGAGGCTGCTTTTTAAAGTAGGGCGTTTCTGGAGTTAACATTAACATGGGCGAGAGTTCGACTGTGCCGAAGGTGCCGCTACCTGCGAGAATTTCTTGGAGAAGATTGTCTTCTGGGTTGGGAGGATTAGCGAGAATTCTGAGATTAGAGGTTCCGAGTTCGACATCAGTTATTAAGCAGAAAAAACGCGATCGCCTACCTTCTACTACCAAAAATTTGCCCACTCGCATATCTTCTACGGAAACATTTTCGTGCAACCTTATTTGTAAACCTTGAGAAAGACAACCTTCAATTACAAAGCCTAGGGGAGTGTCTGGATTAGTCATTGGCAACTCTCACGAAGAAAGAAAATCAGCTATAGACAAGATGGAGATTGGTGATTGGGGATTGGGGATTGGGGGAATTGGCGGAATTGGAAGTGTTGGCGGAATTGGCGGTGTTGGGGGAATTGGAAGTGTTGGAAATAAACAGCGATGGTATTACCAACATTTACTCTCCCTTATCCCCCTTGTCCCCCGTTTCCTCCTTGTCTCCCAACCCACTCTTGTCCTCAGTCCCCAATTACCCAGTTACCCAGTCCCCAGTCCCCAGTTACTTCTAGCCTACAGCTTATTATCAAGAGAGAACCGACAAAGGACTAATCAATTTCAATCGAAGTTGGTGCAGAACCAGTGGTGGTTGAAGTTACCGCAAGGGGTTTGCGGAATTCAGAGTAAAGGCGATCGCGCCAGTTGAAAAAGACTTCGTATAGACTATTATCGGCTAAGGTCGGAACTCCTTTACCTTTGAGCGCTTCGGGAATGTCGAGATAAGGTCCGTCAGGAAACTTCACGATCATACTCAGTCCCGCGACAGTAAAATCTGCCAAGGTGGGATAGTCAGCGATTAAGTAGGGACTTTCTTCTAAGATTAAGCAAAGTGCTTCTAAGTCTTGTTTAAGAGCGTTTTTGGCTTTTTTGAGGGCTTCTCCACCTAAACCGACACCACTACCTAAAGCGTCTAACACTTCTCCTGGTACTGCGCTAACTAAGGTTTTGACAATATCGGGTGTGTTATTGGGTAAAATTGAGGCACGGAAGTTAGGATTTTGGTTTAATGCGCCTAATAAAACTTTGCGTCCTTTCGTTCCCAAAGATTCATCCGCCCACTCTTCCATTAATAAGCATAGCCCACGTTGTTTGGGGTCGGCAGGAATAATTGGACGTTCGGGATATTGACGGTCGAGGTACAAAGCAATTTCGGTAGAATCGGCGATAATTGTTTCTCCATCTTTCAACACCGGAACTTGACGCTGACCGGATTTTTGAAAGACTTCTACTTGTCCTACTCCAGGTGTTACCTCAATTTTGCGGTAAGGAAGATTTTTGTAGTCAAGAATCAGACGTACCTTTTCCGAGTAATGAGACATCTCAAATTGGTACAACTCCAGCATCGAGTTTCTCCTCGTCTTTGTAAAACTTAACACTGCCACTTTAGCGCTTCTGAGGCGATCGCTGCCGTTATTTCCGGAAATTTTTTGGGATAATTAAGAAAAACACAGAACTAGGGTGGCGCATACCACCCTAATTATGATTCATACTATTGGTTTTAGGAATTTACGCGGTTTTTTAGCGAGAAAGTCTATCGGACGACAGTTACCAATCCGTGTCGCAATCCGTAGAATACTCGCTTGATTAAGGTACGATCTTCATCGTCCAAATCTTCGTTGATTAATAACGTTGACATTAGTTGTTGTTCCCACGGAGAAATGCGACGAGAGGATAAAATTTGTGCAGCGAGTTCTTCAATAGTGGTATTCATCTCACCTAAAACCTTGATTAATTCGGATCTTGTAAAAAAGCTTATATGTTTAATATGAACTGCTTTTCAACGATCCCCTGCGATCGCGTACTATTTTCTTAGGTGACAATAAAGGTCATATTTTGCGATCTCGGTCACTGCTATCCTCAAAAAATCGTGTTTTAGTGAGCTTTGCGCGCTCATATTCCCAAATTAAACTTTGAAAAACCAGCCTTTGCGATATAGTAAGTAAAGGATGAGCCACCAAAACAGAACGCTGGCGATCGCGAAAAACAACGATCCATTGAAATCGCCCGCCCAAGGTTGGAAAAATGTTTCGTAAATCCAAGTATAGGTACTCGGTGCATCCTCCCCAAGACCGATTTTTGTTTTGTACAGCAAACGTACAACTAAACCCGAAACGACAAAGACAAAAATCGCATTTAAACCCATCACCTGAAACGGAAAACCCCAACGACGAATCCGACGTACTTCAATTAATTCGTAACAAGCTGCGAAAATCAGTAAAGACCAACCAGCGCTGAATAGTACATAAGAACTTGCCCAGAGTTGTTTATTGATGGGGAAGACAAAACCCCACACCCAACCCAAAATTAAGCTACCAATTCCCAATAATACCAAACCCATGCTGGTGCGAGATTTAATTGGTTGGTTGCGTATCCACTCACCAGCAAAATAACCCAACAAAACTGTCACCACGGCTGGTAAACTGCTAAATAAGCCTTCTGGATCGGAAGGTCCCCCTTTATAGAGATGGTTGCTTCCTAAAATTACGCGATCGAGATAACCTGCTAAATTACCTTCCGGAGTTAAATTACCTGCGCCATAACCCGGAACTGGGACAAAAATCATTGCTAGCCAGTATAATAATAAAATTGCGGCTGCGAGTAGCAAAAGCCATTTTTTTCGTAAATTTAAGATTACTAATCCAGCGAAAAAGTAAGCGACACTAATACGCTGTAAAACACCCATAATCCGCAGATTAGCTAATTCCGAAATCGGAGTATCATTTAATAGCCAATCCATCACAATCGAAGAAGCATTGAGAAATAAACCTAGAGCAAATAAAATTAAACTGCGGCGAATAATTTGCTTATATGCGTCAGCTTTTGGCTTGTCACCTGTAGAATATTTTTTAAGAGAAAAAGCCATAGCAGTCCCGACAATAAAGAGAAAAGCCGGAAACACCAAATCCGTTGGTGTGAAACCATCCCATTCCGCGTGGAGTAGCGGAGGATAGACAGTAACCCAACTACCAGGGTTGTTAACTAAAATCATTCCGGCGATCGCCAAACCGCGAAACACATCCAGTGAAATAAGGCGCATACACAATTCAGAACCCGCCTCATCATCATATCTTACCCAAGACAGATGTTAATCAACACTTATTT
>JAWQFW010000336.1:0-4761 GCA_035968095.1 Oscillatoria sp. PMC 1068.18 | reverse complement strand
GTTTTGGAGGTATTGGGGGTTTTGGAGGTATTGGGGGTTTTGGGAGTGTTGGAGGTTTTGGAGGTTTTGGGAGTGTTGGAGGTTTTGGGGATTTTGGAAATTACCAGCTATAGTTTTACCAGCATTTACTCTCCCATTTCCTCCATTTCCCCCGTTTCCCCCATTTCCCCCATTTCTTCCCAGTCACCAGTCACCAATCACCAGCCCCCAGTTTCCCTAAAAATTCAACCACTGAGAAATAGTACCTGGTACGGGTAAGAGAATAATAACTAACAAAGTTAGGGCTAATAAACCGATAAAATCGCGCTTATTATCTAATTGTGTAACATCATTGAGTGCAGGCTCATCAGCGATCGGCATTAACCAGAGAATAATCGCCCAAAGTAAGTAATCTGACTGAAGCAAAGCCAAACCTAACATTAATAACCGGGCTACTTGGGCGATACCGATCGCGGTACGCTGTCCAAACATAGCATGAACGATATGACCACCGTCTAGTTGTCCGACGGGCATTAAATTCAAGGCTGTGACTACGATACCGATATAACCTGCGAAAGCGATCGGATGAAGGTCAATTGCTGTTTGGGGATTTAATTGGCTTCCCAAGGCGATTTTACTCAAAACTGCGAGTAAAAATGAGTAACGAGGATCGATTGATTGGATATTGAGTAAACCAGATTCCTCGGTGAGGGGAACAGTTTCCGAGAGGGACAATCCCCAAAGTAAGATTGGTAGCGAAGCGATAAAACCGACTAAAGGACCTGCGAGAGAAACGTCGAATAAAGCTTTACGATGAGGAACAGGCGATCGCATTTGAATAAATGCCCCAAATGTACCGAGGAAAAAGGGTATGGGGATAAAGTAAGGTAAAGTTGTACGAATTTGGTAATATTTGGCTGTTAGATAGTGACCAAATTCGTGAATACCTAAAATTCCGATGATTGACAAGGAATAAGGAAGTCCCTGTAATAGTAAACTGGGGTCTTGTTGGAGTTCTTCGAGAGAAACTCCTGCTATTTCCGCTCCGATCGTTGTTGTGGTAAAAATAGTTATGAGCAACAGTGCCAAGGCTAAACCTGGTCGGGTGAGTTTTTCTGCTGGTTTTGGTTGATCTTGGGATTGCGATCGCGGATTGGGTACTAAAGCGAAGAAAGGTTGACCTTTGAAACCTTCTTGGAAAATGAGTAGGAAGCGATCGCCAAATTTTTCGGTAATATTTTCTTTAATAGTTTGGTAAGCTACTTCTGGATTGGAACGCAATTTTCCTCGACAAAGAATGGCTTGGGGACGATAATCGAGATTTTGCAGATAATATATACCCCAAGGGAAACAATTGCGTAACAGCTTTTCTTCGTTAGTCGTAATCGGACGCAATTTTGAAGAATTTTCTTCTCCAGTTTGTAAAGGCGCTTTTTCAGGATCTTCCGGAGAAAGATCGGATTTCGCTGAGGTTTGCTTCGGTAAATCGCGTCTCCCAAGCCCAATTAGCCACCAGTATACTAAAGGACAAACCACAAAGGGCGCGATCGCCAACAAAGGTGGCATTGGTTGCTCTTTACCAAAATAAGCGATCCAAGCCGTCCAGACAAACGCTGGAGTCATCATCACTAGCCATAATAACCAGATTGGTGTCCGAGTCATGCCAGTGACACTGTGTTTCACGATAATGTATGTAATAACACTCAGTACAATGAGGAGTAAAAATTCCAACATATTTAACAGCCGATTTGCGATCGAGAAGCCTCTCTATAACCACAGAACTTACATTCTGTTCCACTTTTACAATAGATCGAGAAAGTCTTTAATTTACACTGCGACCATTAATGGCGATCGCTACCCTAAATTTACATTTACAGCGCATAATTAAGATTAAAATGCAATCCTTCGACCCAGATCCAAACTCAAATCCTCCTCAAAGCTATCTGGAGACTAATCATTCCACTACTACTCCTAAATTACCTCGTTTGCTCAAGTCAAAAATTTTTGCTTTTCCTCCCAATCGAGATACTCTAGGCGCAACATCTTATTTTATTGTAGAAAATGACGGTAACATTCTGCTTGATTGTCCGGCTTGGCATGAGGTTAATCAACAGTTTCTCCATGAGCATGGAGGTGTTAAATGGCTATTTTTGACTCATCGTGGTGGGATTGGTAAAGTTGCGTCAATTCAAGCAGCGACGGGCTGTGAGGTAATTATTCAAGAACAAGAAGCATATTTATTACCTGAAGTCAATGTAAATTCTTTTGAACAAGAAGTAACTTTTGCTGAGAAGTGTGTAGCAATTTGGACTCCTGGTTATTCTCCTGGTTCTGCTTGTTTATATTATCCAGGGGAGGGCGGTGTTTTGTTTACAGGACGACATCTGTTACCCAACCAAAAAGGAGAAATTGTCCCTTTACGCACCGCGAAGACTTTTCATTGGTTGCGTCAGTTGCGTAGTCTAGAGAAGTTACGCGATCGCTTTTCTCCCCAAACTCTTCAATACATCTGTCCTGGTGCTAATACGGGTTTTCTCCGTGGTAAAGGTATCATCGACAACGCTTATCAGCACCTCGCAAATTTAGATTTATCTACTTTAACCAATTCTCCAGTTATTATCTGAAATACATAAATCTTGCCTACCAATTATCAACTTATAAAGGCATTTTGGACAATTTCTCTAGATAACATTTAGAGAAAATTTTCTGCATTTAAGCAGATACCGTTTCCATATACTAATGCTAAAGACACAGACCTGTAGAGACTTTGAATGCAACCTCCCTACACAATTTAATGTAGCGTAGAGCAAGCAAATTGGTATTAGTTACCAGTTACCACGTAGCCGCATGAAACAATTATCAGCTATCAATTACCAGTTATTATTTATCAGCTATCAGTTTATCTTCCCAGTCCCCAATCCCTAATCCCCCATCACCAATTTCTTTGTAACTTTTCTATTAAATCATAAAAAGGTTCCCAATTATCTTCGAGAGTAATTGGTTCCCAAATCGACTCAATTATTGGTCGAAGTAAAGCAGTTTTTGGATTAGCAAATTGTAAATTATCAGCAACTTGAGCCATTTTTTCAGCAGGTAAAATATTTAAACTGTTATGATATAATTCAAGCCAATCTTGCCAACCCGAAAGCGAAAACGAAGCATTTTCCAGAATAATTGAACTATCATTGCGCCAATTTGGACTAAACCATTCTGCTAATTCAGCAAAGAAAAGATGATAACCAACTTGAGAATCTTTCAAAGCTTGAACAGTTTGCTTAACTAACTCCTCACCTTGAGAAACCGATAAATCCTGTAAACCTAACTTGCGTAGCATTAATTGATAATAACTTGACTGATAAAAATCATCAAATTGTGCTAAACCAGCCTCCAATTCACGATCAGCCATGACTAAAGCCAAAGGTTTTTGTAATTTTTCTAAATTCACCTTACAAATTAACGGCTGATTTTCATAACAATATAAGCCACTATAATCAAAATAAGCCGCCGTAAACTGGGGATTGTAACTAGGAATAAAAGCATAGGGACCGTAATCAAAACTTTCCCCAGTAATCGACATATTATCTGTATTTAAAACCCCGTGACAAAAACCCGCAGCCATCCACTGCGCGGCTAATTCTGCGATTCTTTGGACTAATTCAGCATAAAATTCCGCATATTTATTCTTCGACGAAGTAGTAATTTTCGGGTAATAATAATTGATAACGTGGTCTAACAATTTGCGAATCAAATCTGGACGTTGGATGTAGTGGAGACGTTCAAAAGTACCGAAGCGAAGATGAGAACGACTCATGCGTACCATGACACAAGAACGAGTTGGAGAAGGTTCGTCTGTACGCCACAAAGCCTCGCCTGTTTCAATCATACTCAAACAGCGAGACGTATTCACTCCTAATTGATGTAAAGCCTCGGCAGCCAGAATTTCGCGTACGCCACCTTTAAGAGTTAGTCTACCATCAGCGCTGCGTGAGTAAGGAGTCATTCCAGAACCTTTGGTGCCGAAATCGTAAAGATCGCCATCAGTACCTCGTACCTGTCCGTAAAGAAAGCCTCTACCGTCTCCTAAATAGGGATTATACGTGCCGAACTGATAGCCGTGGTATCTCAAGGCTAAAAAGGGACGTACCCCCTCAAATTCGCCAAAAGCCTCAATAAAATGATTGTTGGTAACTTGTTCAGGATTTAATCCGAGTTTGGGAAGTAATTGGTCGTTGCGCCAGCGTAGAATATGTTTGGGAAAGGGTGCTGCTGGTACGGGGTCAAAATAGTCATCTCCTAAGTTTTCTAAGGCTGTTTCGTAGTTGAGACTAAGTAAAGGATTCATGAAATTTTCGATAACAAGATGGTGGATTAGCGATCGCACTCTCGGATTACACTGAAAGATAGATTAAACGCGATCGCCTTATTTTTATGCCAGATTCGATTATGTATCAGGAGGACGCTTATGTCGTTCTCGAAACTGACAAACCAGAGCAATTTTTTACTCCAGAAGAGTTACTAGCAAAACTCAAAGGGATTTTACAGCAATATCAAGACGATTTACCACGAGATTTGCTCAAATTTGACTCTCTCGATGCACAAGCGAAGTATCTCATGGAAACTTCCTGCGAATTTGATGTCGGTGCTGGAGAATACTTTCAGTGGTATGTGGTTCGCTTGGAAAAGTAGGTATTGGGATTGGGGAATTGGGGGAATTGGAGGAATTGGAGGAATTGGGGGTTTTGGGAGCGTTATCAGTGTTGTCAGTGTTAGGAATAAAGAGCG
>JAWQFW010000335.1:0-4763 GCA_035968095.1 Oscillatoria sp. PMC 1068.18 | reverse complement strand
GAAGAATTGTTCGACAAAGCGATTAATTCCCAATCACCAATCCCCAATCCCCAACCTACCTTTTACAGGTGGCTGGTTAGGATGGTTAGGATATGACTTAGCAGGAGAAATCGAACAATTACCTCAACAAAACCCCGATTTCCTGCCCTTTCCTACCGCTTATTGGTACGAACCAGAATCTTTTGCAATCCTCGATCATCAACAGCAAACTCTTTGGCTAGCTGCAACCGATTTTGCTCAACTTGACTTGATGCAAACCAAGCTGGAAAATTTCGACCCAAAAATATTAAATTATTCCCCAACCAAACCAGATAATTCTGTCTCTCCCAGATTCCAAATGTCTCAAAAAGAATACGAAAAGGCGGTTAAAAAAGCGAAAAAATATATTCAAGCTGGCGATATTTTCCAAGCTAATTTATCCTTACGTTTTGAAACCCAAACTTCCGTTCCTAGTTGGTCAATTTATCAAGCCTTACAACAAATTAATCCTTCTCCCTTTGCTAGTTATTGGCAAACTCCTTGGGGCGCAGTAATTAGTTGTTCTCCCGAAAGGTTAGTTAAGTTATCAGGAAATCAAGTAGAAACTCGCCCCATTGCCGGAACAAGAGCGCGAGGAGCTACTTTTTTTGAAGACGAAAAATTAGCCCAAGAATTGATTTCTAACAGTAAAGAAAGGGCTGAACATATTATGTTAGTTGACCTCGAACGTAATGATATCGGCAGAGTTTGCGAGTGGGGAACAGTGAAAGTTGATGAACTTTTACAGATTGAAAAATACAGCCATGTAATGCACTTAGTTAGTAATGTTATCGGTAAATTAGACTCTAAATATGACGCAATAGATTTAATTCGTGCTGTGTTTCCAGGAGGGACAATTACTGGCTGTCCAAAAGTTCGCTGCTTGGAAATTATCGAAGAAATCGAACCAGTCAAAAGAAATTTATTTTATGGTTCCTGCGGCTATTTAGACTGGCGCGGAAACCTGGATTTAAATATTTTTATTCGTACCTTACTTTATGCGAAAGTTAGTGATAGTAACCAAGCAAAAGTTTGGGGACAAGTTGGTGCGGGAATAGTTGCGGATAGCGACCCGCGAAAAGAATGGTTTGAATCTTTACAAAAAGCTCAAGCACAACTGAAAGCATTAAAGATAGAATTATAACCTACGTTACCCCTTACTTGAAACATGAATTTGACTGTGACTGGAAGAAGGTGAACTCAGGTAGGTGATGCGATCGCCAAAATGTTAACATGAGTAGCTGTAACGACATTTTGTAATTAAAATTATCATAGAGGTGACAACTAATGTATGGAATTTGAGTGGGATGAAACGAAACGTCTTACTAACCTCCGCAAACATGGAATTGATTTTATTGATGTTCCCATTGTTTTTGATGGAGACATCCTGACTATTGAGGATGAACGATTTAATTATGGGGAGCAGAGGTTTGTGACTCTTGGTTTGTTACAACGACGAGTTGTCGCAATTGTCCATACAGAACGAGATGAATATATTCGCATTATTTCTGCTAGAAAGGCAACTAAATATGAACAACGAATTTACTTCGAGCAACTCTCAAACTGACTGGGAACGTCTAGACGCAATGACTGACGAAGACATTGATTTTTCTGATTGTCCAGAAATTACACCAGAAATGTTTGCTAAATCAGTAGTTCGGCGAGGTTTACCTAATGATAAGACTAAAACTCAAATTACTTTACGCATTGACAGCGATGTTTTGGAGTGGTTCAAATCTCAAGATAGAGGTTATCAAACCCAGATAAACCGCTTACTACGAGCTTATATGGAAGCTCATCAATAGCTAACTTAACTCTACCGATTATCCATGTTTATCTGCTTTAATTCGTGGTTTAAATTTACCGAAATCTTCGAGTAAAGTATACAAAATCGGAACCACAATTAAACTCAATAACGTGGAAGTAATTAAACCACCAATAATTGCTACAGCCATTGGTTGACGTAATTCTGCTCCTGCTCCTAATCCTACCGCAAGGGGAAGCATTCCGAGAATTGTTGAGGCGGTAGTCATTAAAATTGGTCGCAAACGTACGGTTCCAGTTCGGAGAATTGCTTCGCGACGATTTAAACCTTGTTGTCGTAATTGATTGGCGTAATCCATCAGTAAAAGGGCGTTTTTGTCAAGTAAACCGATGAGAAAAATTAAGCCAATTAAAGAAATCATGCCAAAGTCACTTTGAGTTAACAAAAGTGCTAACATTGCGCCTACAATTGAGAGGGGAAGTGATAAACCAACGACAATTGGTTCGAGTAATCTGCCGAAAAGTAATAGTAGTAAACCCAGCATACAAATTACTGCTAAAGTGATTGTACCTGTAAAGTTTTTCAGGACATGATTACTGATACCAGAGTCGCCTTTGAGGTCTAAAATGACGTTGGGAGGTAAAATTGGTTTAGCGATCGCCACTACCTTGTCTGTCGCTTCTCCTAACGCTAAGTTATCATTGAGATTCGCGCTTAAATAAGCAACTGGTTGGTTATTCAGACGTTCAATTCCTTGGTTATCATCTTCCCCCGAAGCCGTGAGATCTGCAAATCCCGGAATTTCTTCGAGTTTGGCTTTGACTTTTTGGGCGATTTCTGGTAATTGTTCGGAATTATTTCCTAGAAAAGCTACTTGCAAAGGTTTGGTACTTTCAAGTTCGATAAATTGGAGATCTTCAATGCTGGTAGTAACGTTTTCGAGTTGTGGTAAACTGGTGCGAAGTTGGTCTTGAATTTCCGTAGTTGAGTTAGCGCGATCGCGTTTTAATCTAACATATAATCTCCCGCGATTCGGTTCGCCACGAACACCAACAACTGTATAAACTGATTCTACTTCAGGTAAGTTTAAGACTACTGCTTCGAGTTGTTCGCCGACTTTTCTGGTACGAGTTAATAAGACTTTTGTTGGTGATTTGGCGATATTTACTAACCAATCAAATGAACCTTCACCAAATAATGAGTTTTCTGAATCTTGATTAGTGACTTCAGTTTCTTGGTTAACAATTGAGTTAGATTCAGGATTAGTAACTTGCGGATTTACATTTTCTGGTAATTGAGGTAAAGCCGTGGTATAAACAATATTAAATTCACCGCGATCGAGTTTGGGGATAAATCCCTTGGGAATCAGAGGAATTAAAGCTATTCCAGAGACAAAACTAAAAAGCGCGATCGCCACAACAATTTTACGATGATTCAGCGACCATTGCAGTAAATTGCGATAACTGCGTTCAAAATTATTCAACTTGTCTCCCTTGTCTTCTAATTTCCCATTCCCCAATCCCCGATCGCTAGTCCCCTTCAGCCAGTAAACTGCTAAGACAGGGGATAAAGTTCGCGCAACTAACAAAGAAAACAAAACTGCGGCGGAAACTGTTAAACCAAAAGGCTTAAAAAATTGTCCAATAGTTCCCCCCATAAAAGCTACCGGAAGAAATACTGCAACAATTGTTAGCGTCGAAGCCGAAACAGTTAAACCAATTTCATTAGTAGCAGAAATTGCCGCTTGTTTTGGTGTTTCTCCGGCTTCAATGTGACGCATAATATTTTCCACATCAACGATCGCGTCATCGACGATAATCCCAATGACTAAAGCCAAAGCCAACAAAGTGATTGTTTCGAGATTAAATCCCGCGATCGCCATAATTATAAAAGTTCCTAGCAAAGAAATTGGGATCGCTAAAGCGGTAATTAATGTTGCTTGCCAATTTCGTAAAAAGACAAAAATCACGACAACAGCGAGAACTATTGCCAAAATTAAAGCATCAATTGTTGCTTGGGTAGCTTCGCGAATATAATCGGCTTGAGTCGCCGCTAAAGTTAATTCTATTTCAGGTAATTCGGTCTGTAAATTTGTCACTAAATCAGCAACGCTACTTACCACTTCCAAAGTATTCGCCTGACTTTCTTTAATGACTTGAAAAGCTAAAGCATTTTCACCATTAAAGCGAACCAAAGTAGCGGGAGACGATAATTCTGTAGCTGACAACTGCGTCCCATTGCCTAACAAATCGACTCGTAAAACCCCAGGTAAATTTGTAATTTTGGGAATAATTGTGGTTGCGGCAATTTCCGTTAACCGATTCAAATCAAAACTATCAGACTTGATTGCATAACTAACTGCGGCTGATTCGTTTAAGTTAACCGGAATTACTTCAAAATTGGCTGTGTCTGGTAACTTTACTTCTGACAAAGCCGTTTTTACTTGCTCAACCGACGACTCAATATTTGTCCCGACTGTAAAAGATACATTAATAACTGCTCTACCGGGATAAGTTGATGAGCGAAGATCGTCTAACCTTTCGAGGGATTGCAGTTGCTTTTCAATCGGAATCGTCAGTTGATTTTCTGTTTCTTCAGCCGTGGAGAAATCCGCAGTCGAATTAACGACAACTACCGGAAAAGTAATATCTGGAAACAAAGCATATTTCAGCGAACTAAAAGCTAATAAACCAGCTACAGTTATCGCTAGCCAAAAGCAGATAGTTAGCCAAGAATATTTAATCGCCAACCGAGAGATATTCAAGCGATCGCGGATCATAGGGAATTAGGGATTAGGAATTAGGGGTGTTGGAAGTGTTGGAAGTTTTGGAGGAATTGGGGGTTTTGGGGGTTTTGGGGGTTTTGGAAGTTTTGGAAGTGTGGTAAGTGTTGGAAGTGTTGGAAGTGTTGGAAGTGTTGGAAGTTTTGGAAGTTTTGGAAGTTTTGGAAGTTTTGGAAGTTTTGGAAGTGTTGGAAGTTT
>JAWQFW010000334.1:0-4821 GCA_035968095.1 Oscillatoria sp. PMC 1068.18 | reverse complement strand
CCCAAGTCCCCAATCCCCAATCCCCAGTCCCCAATCACCAAAATGGTAAAATATGACATCCTAATTTTAGCCAACGGACCCGGAGAAGTAACGACTTGGGTACGACCTGTAGTGAAAAAGTTACGAGAAAAGTTAACCAGTCAGGGAAAAAAAATCAGGATCTCAGTGGTACTATCTCCTTGTAGTCATGCTACCGGAACTGAAGCCGAAGTTGCACAAAGTTATCCGGAAGTAGACCGAACTCAAGCAGCAAAGGATTTTTTCCCGTTTTTGCTTTGGGGGAAAACGGCTCAAAATTGGGACTGGCACGACAAAGGCGTGGTAGTGTTTTTAGGCGGGGATCAGTTTTTTCCGGTGATTATCAGTAAGCGTTTGGGTTATCGCAGTGTTATCTATGCTGAAGTTGAAGCGCGTTGGTATCGATTTAGCGATCGCTTCGCAGCCCGGAAACCGGAAATAATTACGAAAGTTCCGCTCAAGTACCATTCTAAGTTTACGGTAGTTGGGGACTTGATGGCAGATCTTGCTGAGGTGGAAACTGAGAGAAACACCGAAAGAGAAGAAATAGTCGGAATTTTACCGGGATCGAAAAGTTTGAAATTAATTCCCGGAGTACCATTGACTTGTGCGATCGCGGAATATATCCATTCTCAACGTCCCCAAACTCGCTTTGTCATCCCCGTTGCACCGACGCTCTCTGTGGAAACTTTAGCACGATTTGGCGATCGCGAACATAACCCAGTAATTCCTCAATTCGGTAATGTTAGTGCGAAATTAGTCACCAATGAAACTGAAACTTATCTCGAAACAACTAACGGGGTAAAAATCGAACTAATTACTGAATTTCCCGCTTACGAACTATTGAGAAAATGTTCTCTGTGTTTAACCACTGTCGGTGCAAATACAGCCGAATTAGCCACCTTAGCTGTACCAATGATCGTTTTACTCCCCACGCAAAAATTAGATGTCATGCGGGCTTGGGATGGGATTCCTGGTATCCTTGCTAATTTACCACTAATTGGGGGTAATTTTGCCAAAATAATTAACTGGTTAGTCTTGCGAAAAAAACAATTTTATGCTTGGGCTAATATTTGGGCGAATGCAGAGATTGTCCCAGAATTAGTCGGTAATTTACAAGCAGAAGATGTAGGGAAAATGGCGATCGCTTATTTAGAAAATCCCGACAAATTAGAGTCAATGCGTGAGAAACTTAAACAAGTACGGGGAGAAACTGGTGCAGCCGCAAAATTAGCTAAAATAATTGAGGAAGAACTCGAAATTAACTAAGATAATTTCCTTCGAGATTAATTAAGCAGATCAATAATTTTTAGGGTTTCAAAATTGTTAAGAATCTCGACAATTTCTTGACAAAATTATTAGCTTGTGAAGAGCAAAAATAATTTAATTAGGTGCATAAATCCAACGTAAATTAAGATATTTTTGTAAACAGATTAAAAGCATTTCTACCTCCACAGGTTTAGCAAGAAAATCATTACAACCTGACTCAAGACTTTTAGCTCGATCTTCGTCTAAAACACTAGCGCTAGAAGCAATAACAATTGTCTGTTGATAGCATTCAGATTGACGCAGAAGACGGACAAATTCAAAACCATCTAAAACTGGCATTACTAAATCAGTAATAATTAAATCTGGGTCAAAATTAGTCAGCAAATTTAATCCTTCTTTCCCATTACTAGCCACAGCACAATTAAAGTTTAAACAAGTTAAAACTTCAAATAAAAAATTCCGGTTCATCTCTTGGTCATCAATAATCAAAATTTGGCGTTTTTTACCATAGTAACCGAGGATTTTACGGCGCTCCTGAAAAGATACACTATCTTCCGATTCCGAAGAAATTGCGAAATCAACATCAAACCAAAAGATACTACCTTGACCGGGAATACTATTAACTTGTAAACTACTACCCATCATTTGGACAATTTTTTGACCAATTGCTAATCCCAAACCTGTACCTTGACTACGACGAGAAGATAAACCTGCTTGTTCAAAAGGTAGAAAAATTGTTTCTTCTTTTTCAGGTGGAATACCCACACCTGTATCTTGAACTGAGAAACGTAGAGAAACAACCGTAGAAGTTATTTCCAGCAAGCTAACAGTAAAAGTTACCGAACCTTGGTCAGTAAATTTAATTGCATTACCTAATAAATTAAATAAAACTTGGCGCAAACGTTTTTCATCAGCATTAACAAATTCTGGTAAATTATCGTCGCGAAGATAGTCAAAATTAATTCCTTTTTGTTCAGCACGAATCCGGAAAATTTCGACTACTCCAGATAAGTAATCAGTGAGCTTAAAACTTTGGGGATAAAGCTCCATTTTGCGAGCTTCAATTTTCGCAAGATCGAGCATATCATTAATTAAATTTAACAAGTGAGTCCCACACTGCTCAATAACTTTAATTGCATGACGATGGGAATTAAGGTCTTTTGCACGTTGGAGAATTTGAGTATAGCCTAAAATGCCGTTTAGGGGAGTACGCAATTCGTGGCTCATATTCGCGAGAAACTCACTTTTTGCTTGGTTCGCAACTTCGGCAGCTTCTTTGGCTATTTCTAAGTTTTCTTGCACTTTTTTGCGTTCTAATTCTGCTCCTGCTCTTGCGGCAAAAATTTGCATAATTGATTCTAATAGTGAATTATATTCAATAAATTCAGAATTCATAACGACTAAAATTCCGATCGCTTCTCCAGTAGAATCCTGTAAAGGTGTACCCCAATAAGCTTGAACTGATAATGCAGTTAAATTAGGATCTTGGGGAAAGAAACTTTGGACGTTATCAGGATAATAACAAACATTATTATCTACGACTTGAGCGCAAGGAGTATATTTTAAATCGTATTCAAAGTTTTCTCCAAATTCTTCTCCTTGCCAAAATGCTAACGTTTTAACTTTAGTTTTGTCTTCAGCACATTCAGCAATTAAAGCATAGCGAGCCTTGACTATTTGAGCAAGAGAAAAAACTAAAGAACGGAAAAATTCGTCTTCAATTGCTGAAGCAGTACCTTGGACAACTAATTGTAAAGCTTCTTCTCTTTGTTTGCGATCGGTAATATCAAGTAAAGTACCAAAGAAACCGATAACTTGGTTTTCTTCATCAAAAATTGGCTCTCCTTTAGTTTCTACATAGCGAATTGAATTATCAGATCGCCAAATTCGATTGTCAAATTGGTAAGGTTTACTACTATTAATCATGGTATGAATGGCAGTTGACCACAATTCACTGTCTTCAGGATAAATGAATGTTTTTAGCTGTTTAATAGTAGGTTCACCTGCGCTGGGATCGAGTCCAAAAATGTGAAATACTTCTTCTGACCAAGTAATTTTTGTTGGTGTAATTTGATATTGCCAATTACCTATATGGGCTACTCTTTGAGCAGCTAATAAATTTGCTTGACTAATTCGCAATTTGGTTTCGGCTTGTTGACGATAGTAAGCTTCGATGGCGAGAGTCACTAGGTTGCCAATTGAACGAGCAAAGCTTTCTTCTTCGATCGTCCAATGACGAATTTTGTTAATCTGTTCAATGCAAAAGACTCCCACGGTTTGACCATTGCTCCGCAGGGGAATTTCTAACATGGAGGTAATGTTTAAAGGAATGAGGTAAGTTTCGTTTAATTCACAAGTGTGTGGATCTTGTTGGGCGTTGCTAGTAGCAATAACTTGTACGGTTTGGAGAGTTTGAAAATATTTAGGATAGTTTTTGAGATTTAATTCTGGTTCTAAGGAATGGGAATTTGTACTTAAGAAGTAGATATCTTGGCAAGCAAAAGATAAGTTATTTTCTGGTTTAGCTAACCAAATACTAACTCGTTCTATAACGATGGTTTTTGCACAAGCTTCTGTTAGTTTTTGTAAGTTGCTTTGGAGGTTTCCTTGAAGTAGTTCTGGGTCGGCGGTGAGTTCAGCTAAAACGCGATTTTGGTTACTGAGAATGGTGTTTTTGGCTTCTAAAGCAGTTTGAGCAAAAACGCGATCGCTGATGTCGGTGATGACACCATAGGAAATGATGTGACCTTGATTGTTACGAGAGATAGTTGTATCAACGCGACACCAACAGATTTCGTGGTTGGGTTTGAGGAAACGTGCTTGGTAATACCAGGATTGGGATTTTGCTGTTTTGGCGGCATTTAGACGTAAAGATTGGAGATAATTTTCTCGGTCGTCAGGATGGATTGCTAAAATTAGTTGATTGAAGTCTGGGGTAAGCTCGGCGGCACTCAAACCGATAAGATCGATAATGCGATCGCTAATATAGTCAATCTGCCAGTGATGATTGCGATAACTCATTTGGTAAATTACTACTGGTAGTTGATTGGCGATCGCGTTTAAGCGTTCCTCACTTTCGTTACTTTTTAGGGAAGCTGTTGCTGCTTGGGTTACTTTTTGGGAACTAATCAAGATGGTTAAAAGAAGCAGTTTGAATTTGGCTAGCCAGGAATTCTGGGCGAGAAAACGATTAATTAAAAGTGCTTCTAGAAAAATTTCTGCTGTATGGATTATTGCTACAGTTGTGCTAGTTAAAAAGGCTACATAAGTAAATTCTTGTGCATAAGTTCCTAAGAGTAAATTCCCCAAAAATACGCCCGGTATAAGGCGAAATCCCCAAATTAAGATGACTGCGAGTTCTAAGCTTGAGCCGAGGTAAATTGCATTAAGATTTCCCGATTCCGTTGCTAGGAATAAAGCCAGTTTAGCTACGAAAAAATGAATTATAGTTAAAATTCCTATTCCTAGGAAAGTCTTGATTAGTGAATTTAGTTGATTCTTCTCCCAATTTTTCATTTTTAATCAACCTTAAAT
>JAWQFW010000333.1:0-4849 GCA_035968095.1 Oscillatoria sp. PMC 1068.18 | reverse complement strand
ATATTAAATTTAACCAAATCAAATTACTTTTGCTTGTAAAATTGTCATAACTGCCGCCGCATTATCCGGCGTAATTACCGATTTTATCCAATTATCTTTTTCCTCAATTGTGATATATTCAGTTTTCCAGAAACGTTTCGGGTCTAAATTAAACCATTCGGGAGTGAAACCCATCCCCCAAATTCTTCCGACGCTAGGAAAAAAGTTTTTCGTTTCTTGTATATAGCTAACAATCTCAGAATAAAGAATTCGCTTACTCCCCACAGGAAAATAATAAAAATCGATCGTAATTCCATCGTCATCACAAACAAGATAATCATCTTGATAAAGAACACTCATAACTAAATTTTCTCCTTTAAACAAACACTAAAGCTTTATCTTTCAACGGTGCAAAAGCTGCCGCATCAAAGCGAAACAAAGAAGCCGGACGACCTGCACCCCGATTAACTTTTTCCCCCGTATCAGAGAGAAAACCCAGTTTCAATAAGCGAGTCCGAAAATTAGAATAATCGGCAAAATTTTCGCCTAAAACTGTCGTATAAAGTTGGTAAACTTCATTTAAAGTAAATAATTCCGGTAACACATCAAACGCAATCGGACTGTATTCCAATTTATTCCGTAAACGTTGATAACCATAAGCTAAAATCCGCTTATGGTCGAAAGCCAACTGAGGTGTTTTTTGGACATCAAACCAAAAATTTCGCGTTGTACAATTTTCCTTAATTAACTCAGCTTCCTCATAACGAACTAAAGCAAAATAACTTACCGAAAGATAACGCCCTCCGTAACTTTCCGGGGCTTCTCTAGGGTCGCGCCCAGGACCGCCAAAAGTGTAAAGTTGTTCTAGGTAGAGATTATGGACGCGAATTTTTTCTGCGAGAATGCGCTGGGCGGCTGCTTCTAAAGATTCTCCATCGCGGACTAAAGTTCCTGGTAAACTCCAACTTCCAAAAAACGGTTCGCGATCGCGTTTCACCAATAATGCCAGTAAGCGGTTATGCTTGGTATCGACGGAAAAAATGACGTTATCTACCCCAACTTTGAAGTTGGCTAAATTTTCTTGTCTTAGCGTGTTGCTGCCCGGTTCTGGCATAAATACAAATGTTCTTGTTGGATGTAGTTCTCAACAGGTTGGGTAACAATTTTCGTGTCTTTTTGTTCGCGGTAAGCGGTTGAAGAAACTGCGGGAACTTGGAAAGCCGCAATTTCGCAGTCTCCACCCAAGTTTCGCACTTGCTTTAAATCTTCATCGGCGATCGCATATCCTTGACGAGGAACTACTAATACTTTAACCTGTTCCAGTAGTTCGGCAATTTTGTACCATTTCGGCATTTGCGTAATTAAATCAGAACCCACGACTAAGGTAAATTCAGTTTCTTTTCCCCAAATTTCCTGGGCTTTGTAGATGGTATCTAAGCTTCTCGGATAACTCAAATCCTCATGCAGTTTAATCTTATCAACCTGAGTGTCGAGATCGCAAATTAGCAACCGCAACATCCTCATTCGGTGTGACAAAGGCGTTTGCTGGCTTTTCATCGGATTATCGGCTGCCCAAACTGCGACGCGATCGTAATGTTCCCCCAACCAGCGTATAATAGCTTGGTGGGCGGCTGTCGGTGGGTCGGCACTGCTGCCAAATAATGCTATTCTGCTCATATCTCCTCAAAACAATTAACTGCTAACGACAAGTTTCGGTTTCTAATCGGTGTTCGACTGCGGTTTTTAGCTGTTGCAAATCTGACGAAATTTCGACTTGAAGCGGTTGAGGAGCGTCAATTTCACGAGTTTTTTGAGGTAAACTAGCCACAGCAGCCGCAACTCTCGCGGAAATTTCGTCTAAACTCTCGCTGGGTTGCATTCGCTTACCTTGCTGCATCACTAACTCTAAAAGAGGCTTTTCCTCACTGGTAGGAGTTTCGGTAGCTAAACCTAATCTGTCGCTATTTTTGCCGCGAAAAATTTGCTTGCGTCCCGGATAAGTTGCTTTCGCGCTAGACTGTTTCATAGTGGGAATTCCGTCAATTTCCACCAATTTGTAAACACCATTCACAGGTTTCCCCGTCACCAGTCGCGTCCCGACACCATAGCCGTCGATAGTAGCATTTTCTCGCTGTAATTGCGCGATCGCCCACTCATCAATATCACCACTCGCGAAAATTGTTGCTTCCGGGAGCAGCGATCGCACTTTTTGCGATAATTCAGCTAAATTCCCAGAATCGATCCTCACACCCGTAACTTTTTGTTCCCCACTCTTGACTTTTTCCGCCAAACGTGCCGCAGCAGCCACCGGATCGTAAGTATCAATCAGCAACGCCGCCTCCGGAAAATAACGACGAAAAGCCGCAAAAGCCTCATCCTCACTTCCCGAAACAGCCCCAAACGCCATCACCAAAGCATGAGCCATTGTCCCACTTGGCTCCTTTCCAAGCTGTAACGCAGCTAACACATTCGAGGTTCCATCCATCCCCGCCGCCAAAGCCGCCCTCGCCGCCCACATCGCCCCTTGAGGACTAAAAGCCCTTCTCGCCCCAAATTCCAACAATTTTGCCTTTTCGCCCGCTACATCGCGCATCCGCGCCGCTCTAGTCGCAATTAAACTTTGGTAGTTCAGCGTATTCAGCAAATAAGTCTCCACTAATTGCGCCTGCCAAAGCGGGGCTTCCACTCGCAAAAGCGGCTCATTCGGGAAAATCGGCGTTCCCTCCGCCACCGCCCAAACATCCCCAGTAAAGCGCCCCGACTCTAAAATCGACCAAAATCTGGCTGGTGCGCCCGCAAAAATCCCCGTAGCTTGCAAAGCCTCAAGCTGACTCGCTGTAAACTGCCATTGCTCCAGATATTCCAAAGCTTGTTCCAGCCCCATAGCAATAATATAGCCGAAGCGATCGGGCAACTTCCGCGCAAATAGCTCAAAACTCGCCATTTTCGAGTCAATCCCCTCGCCTGCATAACAAGCCCCCATTGTCAACTGATACAAATCCGTTAGCAGGCTATAATCCTCGGCACGTAGGCTCAGTTGCCGATGTTCTCCGCTCATGATTTAATCCCAATATTGTCTAGAGTTACCTAGCTTTTTTTAATTATAGTAGGTTTTACCAAAAATATGAGGAGCAAACCCTTCAGCATTGGTGAGGTGAAAGAGATCAAATTGCCGTTGAGTTACGTCACCTGACTTGTATTTGAGAGTAGCTAAATTAAATAACGAGATTTAATCTTACGTCATCCTGAGCGAAGCGAAGGATCTCCCTAGATCCTTCGCTTTGCTCTGGATGAGATTTTTCCACATTATCGTCTTCTCAGTAAATTATCTCAGGATGAGATTTTTCCACATTATCGTCTTCTCAGTAAATTATCTCAGAATGAGATTTTTCTACACTATCGTCTTCTAAGTAGACTATCTGTAGACTATCTCTGGACGCAACTTCTTATCAAGACTGGGTTACAAGCTTTTTTTACCAACTCAGTCTTTCTCAATTAGTCCAAATTCTTGCGAATCAACCAGGAGTGGAACGCAGCCCAGCAACGAAAACTTCAGTTTGTAACTGTTTGTTAAGTTTTGGCGAATTTTGTCGGGAAAAGTATCCTCAAGCTACGCTGAGTAAGAGATAGCAAATCAAAGATAAAAAGGTTTTTTCACCTTGACTCGTTAGCGAAATTCGCTTATATTTAATTTAGTGGCTCAAAAAAGCAGTTTTACTGAGAAATTTAAGCCCATGTGTCTTTGGACACATACCCTTTCTCCGTAGTCTGTCGGAAACGTACCTTGAAAACTATATATACCAATGGTTTCCAATGGGTAGGGTTTCATACCCTCATTTCCCCGCAAGGGGACGGAAACAGTCTTACCTCTGCCTTCAGAGGCAGACCCACACGCAACAACAACGTTTCATACCCTCATTTCCCCGCAAGGGGACGGAAACGGCAACTGGACCTCCACAAACAACAAACGCTAAAGCCACCAACGTTTCATACCCTCATTTCCCCGCAAGGGGACGGAAACTTGATGACTTTCTTTTCCAAACAGAAAGATTTGAGTTTAATTTTCGTATTTCATACCCTCATTTCCCCGCAAGGGGACGGAAACGACGCAAGGAACTCGTCCAAGTATCCGTCATATTTTGCATCGGTTTCATACCCTCATTTCCCCGCAAGGGGACGGAAACTTCATCGCTTAATCCTAATTTGATACAGGCTTCTGTGTTTCATACCCTCATTTCCCCGCAAGGGGACGGAAACATGCCGCATCAAGGCGACACTGGAATATTTCCTGATTGGTTTCATACCCTCATTTCCCCGCAAGGGGACGGAAACATCGAACCTACTGGATACTTGCTATCAGTAGTGGAAGTGACAACACAGCCTGTTTCATACCCTCATTTCCCCGCAAGGGGACGGAAACGGTAGTTCCACGCAACGGCAAATGACCCGGTCGCCCACTCTCAAGGTTTCATACCCTCATTTCCCCGCAAGGGGACGGAAACGCTGAAAGTATTACCTGGTATGATTTACAGCCATTTGTTTCATACCCTCATTTCCCCGCAAGGGGACGGAAACGAAGACTCTCTATTTGGTTGAAGACTCCCTGTCAAAAGCGTTTCATACCCTCATTTCCCCGCAAGGGGACGGAAACTCGGATACCATACGGCAGGAGATCAGATGTATGACCGAAGAGGGGACGCTGTTTCATACCCTCATTTCCCCGCAAGGGGACGGAAACACCAAACATTATGCAAAATCAATATGTTGGAAAAAGGTTTCATACCCTCATTTCCCCGCAAGGGTACGGAAACGACCCAAGGAACTCGTCCAAGTATCCGTCATATTTTGCATCGGTTTCATACCCTCATTT
>JAWQFW010000332.1:0-4878 GCA_035968095.1 Oscillatoria sp. PMC 1068.18 | reverse complement strand
CCGAGAGCTTTATTGTAAACCAATCTGACGCAGCCCAATGTCCGCCGCAAAAGATTTTCTTGTGCGGGAGTTGGGTAGAATCGGTACGAATAAGCTTTCTCCATGCTCGAATCTTAACAGAGTTTTTGTGAGACGGGTAGAGCGTTAAAATTGAAGTGTCAAGCCGTCCTCAAAGGACGGGGTTTCAGACCCAAGTATTTGATGAAAATGGGAATGCGGTTAGTTTCCTGTAACAGGACACTTCGCAACTGTTACCTCAAAAAGTTAATCGTAGCTTTTTAAGCTGTCAGATTTCTTTTAAGCTACAGAAATAAAACATTGAGTTTTGGGGTCTTAATAGGCGATACTGCTCAATAATTACTACTACGCCTGACTTAAGCTAGAGCGGCTACGGCTACGGTGGAAGTATCGCCAAACTGGAAACAGGAAGCTTGTTGAATTATAACGATTTTAGTTTATGACAGTTGATTCTCAAGAAATAACTACCTCTGCTGCTTCATTACCTCCCAGTGACTCGAAAAGCCGAGTTAGTGAGTTTATGAAACAGCTACAAGACGAAATTTGTCAGCATCTCGAAGCAGTGGACGGTCTAGAGAAATTTCGCGAAGATAGTTGGGAACGTCCAGAAGGCGGCGGTGGTCGTTCTCGTGTGATCCGTGAAGGGGCGGTTTTTGAACAAGGAGGAGTCAATTTCTCCGAAGTTTGGGGAAAAACCTTACCTCCTTCAATTTTGCGACAACGCCCAGAAGCCGAAGGACACGAGTTTTATGCTACCGGTACATCGATGGTGTTACATCCGCGCAATCCCTATATTCCTACAGTGCATCTCAATTACCGCTATTTTGAAGCAGGTCCAGTCTGGTGGTTCGGCGGCGGGGCAGATTTAACTCCTTATTATCCTTTTGCCGAAGATGCTACTCACTTTCACTCTACCTTCAAAGCAGCTTGCGATCGCCATCACGACGCTTACTATCCGGTGTTTAAACGCTGGTGCGACGAATATTTTTATCTGAAGCATCGTCAGGAACCACGCGGAATCGGAGGATTATTTTTTGATTATCAAGATGGTATGGGCGAACTGTATCGCGGTCCGAGTTTAGATGGAGAAGCCGCAACTCACTCTCAGGAATTAGGCAAGATTTCTCAGCGTAGTTGGGAAGATTTGTTTAACTTTATTGTTGATTGCGGCAAAGCATTTTTACCTGCTTACGTCCCAATTATCGAACGTCGCCGTCAGCTTGAATATGGAGAACGCGAACGGAATTTTCAGCTTTATCGTCGGGGACGTTACGTGGAATTTAATCTGGTTTACGACCGAGGTACGATTTTTGGGTTACAAACCAACGGGCGTACTGAGTCGATTTTAATGTCTTTGCCGCCCTTAGTACGTTGGCAATACTGCTATGAACCGGAACCGAATACACCCGAAGCCGAGTTGTACGAAATATTTCTTAAACCTCAAGATTGGGTAAATTGGCAACCTTGCTAAGAGGGTTTTGTGAGTTAGAATACTGTCGATAAACAGCAATAAAAGCGGCAGAGCGATGGCTAGCCGACCTCACGGTAAGCCCTTTAGGGGGCTGGGTTTTCGCCCAATTACCCTCAACAATGCTGGCGCTCAATGCGCCAATCGCTTTCTAACCTATTCAGGTTTTTCCGGCTACCTAACTCAATTAATTTTTACAACAATCAACAATACTGATGTAGGTATTAGCTGTTGTTGCTGGAATGGAGGCTAATGGTGATTCATATCGATCAAAGAACACATACAACCGAGGATGGCACGACAGTAATTGTATTGGCTCCCAGTGGACGTTTGGATATTACTACTGCTTGGCAGTTTCGTTTGAAACTACAAGAGTGTATTTCTAAACTTAGTCCTCATGTGGTAGTTAATCTTTCCCAAGTTAACTTTATTGATAGCTCTGGTTTGACTTCGCTGGTAGCGGGAATGCGTGATGCTGATAAAGTTAAGGGCAGTTTCCGCATTTGTAATGTTCATCCAGAAGCCAAGCTCGTTTTTGAAGTGACCATGATGGACTCGGTGTTTGAAATTTTTGAGACGGAAGAGGAAGCTCTTGAAGGCGTTCCCCGCACTCTCCAAACTTGACTTCTCTACTCGCCAAATCAAGCTTGATTTGGCGGTAGCTTAGAGAAGTTCAGGTGAAGTCTTAAATTCTGAGTTCGTTAGTAAAATCTTGCTTTTTGTGAAAGCGAAATGGTTCGAGTCTTGCTCCCCAAGTAACTTTGCCTGTTTTGGGGTCGATTCCTTTGTCAAAAACTCTTAACTCTTCTGGGGTGACTTCAAAACCGAGGGAAATGTGATAGGTGTTGTTTTGATAGGTGAAGCTACAAGGTTTGCCTGTGGCACTTGTGGCGGTGAACTGGTAGCGAGATCCTGACAAGTTTTCGATTTTGACGATTAAGGTACAGTTGGGTAAAAATTCGATTTGCTCTGGTTGGATTTGTTGCAGCAGTTCTGGATTTTTTCCGGCTCCTTTGATAAATTCGATGTCGTGGAATTTATAGTAATCAACTTTGAGTGAGTTGGGTTGGTCGTGATGCTGGCGCAGTCTTAACAAGCGAGGACGGTAGGGTTTGTCGAGGTTGACGATGTTGGCTTGTTCGGCATAAAGAGTGATGCTGTCTTCGGTGAATAAGGGTACGGGACGATTCCAAAGATGAAGGTGGACAAACCAAGCCGGAGCAGCGAGTGCTTGTTCTTGGTTATCGAATTTTCCCGCTAGGTATTTCCCTAATGTAATTAACTCTGGTGATAAATTCATTCGCTTGTAAAATTGCAACAGAACAAATCTCTATCTTGGCAAACTTACCAGATAGCGCGACAATGGGATCAAAAGTTTCCTAATATTCTGCTTTGTGGATAAAGTTCGCACAGTTTCTGATACTAAACGAGATTTCTATACTCATCACACCCGTCCCATTAATTCAATTTATCGGCGTGTAGTCGATGAGTTGATTGTGGAGATGCACTTGCTTTCTGTCAATAATGATTTCCACTATGACCCGATTTATGCTTTGGGTGTAGTTACTTCTTTTGACAAGTTTATGCAGGGTTATCGCCCTCAAGAGGATAAGGAGTCGATTTTCTTAGCTCTTTGTCGTGCTGTGGGCGGAGATCCGCAACAATATCGACAGGATGCAGAACGCTTGTTGGCTTTTGCTAAGTCAAGGTCTGGTAAAGAATTGGTTTCTTGGTTGGTTTCTCCTACTCCTGTTGAGGGTGCAGGGGATCTGATGGAGATAGTCCAAGAAGTTAGTGCTGACCCGAAGTACAAATATAGTCGTTTGTTCGCGATTGGTTTGTATACTCTACTTCAAGAGGCAGACCCGGAGTTGGTGAAAGAGGAAAAACAACGCGATCGCGTTTTGCAAGAAGTTGGTGACGCTCTCAATTTACCTCAAGAGAAGTTACTTAAAGACCTGGAGTTGTATCGCGGTAATCTGGAGAAAATGGCTCAAGGATTGAGTGTTATTGAAGATGCTCTGCGCGAGGCTCGCAAAAAACGCGAACAACGCGCTCAAGAAAAAAAACAGGCTGAAAGCAATTTCTCTTTGGAGTAAGCTTCGCTCTGACTCTGCTAGGCGGGCTTTTTGCCCGCTTTTGGGCTAGCTTAATTAAGTCTTTGACTATTTTTGGTGAGAAAATTCTTTTGCTGAATTTGGTCAAAGCAAAGAGTTTAAATGCTGGACTAATTGTGGGGTTTGCATTGCTCCTTCGATGCGCTCGATTGGCTCGCCATTTTTGAACAAAATTAAGGTCGGTAGTCCTTGAATCAGGTATTGAGATGCTAAACGTGGGTATTTGTCTGTATCAATTTTGACGATTTGTACTCGACCTGCTAATTGGTCTTTGGCTTGCTCTAATACTTGTGCCATCATCTGACAAGGACCACACCATGTAGCATAAAAATCTACTAAAACTGGGGTTTCAGCAGTGCTGAGGAGTTCGCTGAAGCTGGAGAATTGTTTCTTAACTGCCATTAATTTTTAGTTGATTCATTTAGCTTGATTTTAGTCCAAAATTGCTGGACTCTGGATCGAGGTAATCATTAAAAAATCATTTTGTTTATGGAAATATTATCTGAGTCTTTACAAAAACTACCGAATATGGTAGCAATTGTCACTGGTGCTTCACGAGGTATCGGTCACGCAGTGGCTTTGGCTTTAGCTAGCGAAGGGGCGAAAGTTGTGGTTAATTATGCTCGTTCTAGTCAAGCCGCAGAAGAGGTGGTTGCTGAAATTACGGCTGCGGGTGGGGAGGCGATCGCCCGGCAAGCTGATGTTAGTGATGAAGCACAAGTAGATAATCTTGTCAAGCAAACTCTAGAAAAATTTAGTAAAGTTGATATTCTCGTTAATAATGCGGGAATAACTCGCGATACCTTATTGTTACGGATGAAACCCAAAGACTGGCAAGCGGTAATCGACCTCAACCTGACTGGGGTATTTCTTTGTACCAGAGCCGTCAGTAAATTAATGTTAAAGCAAAAAAGCGGCAGAATTATTAATATCGCCTCCGTAGCCGGACAAATGGGTAATCCCGGTCAAGCCAATTATAGTGCCGCCAAAGCAGGTGTAATCGGCTTTACCAAAACAGTTGCGAAAGAATTAGCCCAAAGAGGAATTACAGTTAACGCGATCGCTCCAGGTTTCATTGAAACCGACATGACTAGCGACCTCAAATCAGACGAAATTCTCAAATATATTCCCCTGAATCGGTACGGAAAACCAGAAGAAGTTGCCGGAATGGTACGTTTTCTGGCAGCAGATCCGGCGGCGGCTTATATTACTGGACAAGTCTTTAACGTTGATGGTGGGATGGTAATGGCTTAGATTAGGGACTGGGGATTGGGG
>JAWQFW010000331.1:0-4884 GCA_035968095.1 Oscillatoria sp. PMC 1068.18 | reverse complement strand
TCCCCAATCCCCTTAACTTTGAAGATCATGGCTATTTATTACTCTCTTCATCCGGAAACACCGCAAGAACGCCGAATAGAAGAAATCAAAAGCGCATTGCAAGACGGAGCAGTGATGCTATATCCAACAGATACGGTTTATGCGATCGGTTGTGACTTGAATGTCAAATCGGCAGTTGAAAGAGTTAGACAACTCAAACAACTATCTAACGATAAGCCTCTGACATTTTTATGTTCGTCACTATCCAATATCTCAGAATACGCCTTAGTGAGCGATCGCGCTTATAAAATTATGAAGCGGCTGATTCCCGGACCATTTACTTTCCTTTTACCTGCAACCAAGTTAGTACCACGCTTAGTAATGAGTCCGAAACGCAAAACCACGGGAATTCGTGTTCCCGATCATCCCGTTTGTCAAGCGCTTTTACAAGCATTAGGTAATCCGGTAATCTCAACTTCGGCTCATTTACCCAACGAATCAGGAGAATTTCCGACAATCGGCTTAGAAAAAGCCAGATTATTTGATGCTCTGGAGAATTTAGTCGATATGATCATTGATGACGATTCCGAATCAGGCTTTCAAGTTTCGACGATTATCGACATGACAAGCAACGAACCAGCGATCGCCCGTCAAGGTTTAGGATGGGAAACAGTCGAAGAATGGCTCACCATCACTACTGGTAGCTAGTACCAGAAAGATTAATTAGCGCTCCATCGTCAATCCTCTGACGCTCTCAGGGAAACAAGACAATTTTCTAAGCGTCTCAATAAACAGGGCAACTTTGATAACTGACGGCAGGGTGATTTGAGAAGATTTCAAACTCTGAAATGAAAGCAGGACAAGACTTTTATTGCTTTTGACCAACCGAAACTCGGTAATGGTAAAACTTAAGCACGAGATCGAGATTTTAATTGTGACACAGGGATAGCCCTATAGCCAAGGATAGGCATCTACAGTCGAATTGTAGGCAGTTTGGAAAGGGAAAGGGAGACACAAAAGCTCAACTCCCACTCAAATCGGAGAACCTACCTCTTCGGCTTGAATTTGTTCGTTTGAAAACTTCGCCCTTACCCAAAACTGGGGAAGCCGTACAGCAAACTGTCCACGCGTCTATCACACTTTGTTTGGGGCATTACCATGAACTTAAAAATTGATAACTCTCTCAATCACTCTTCTTGTGACAACGCTCTTTGTCCGGAAGGGGTAGAAGAACAACAACCGTTAAAAGAACTGCTCGAAGAGGAATTATACGCTCGCATTGGTGCTAAATCTGCTTCAGTTAAAGCAGTCGCCGCTCGAATTGCGAGTGAAGTAGAACGAGTTTGCGCTCACAGCGATCGCATTCAGAAAACTGGTGAGGTTCGTGCTTGGCAGTTATCTTTGTCCCGTCATCGCTTGAACAAACATTTATCTTACTACAAGCTCGGTTCTAAACAAGGTCGGGTTGAATTGCACAGCAACCTCAGCGTGATGGTTTATCGTCACATTGCGCCCACGGTCGCGCAATTAGGGTTTAATGCTCGCTACAATCTGATTGAGGATTTTTTACAAGATTTCTATACTGAATCTCTCAAAGCTTTTCGTCGCGAAAATGATGTTGCTCCTGACTATCAACCACGTACTAAGCTCGAATTAGCTGAGTATATGGGTTTTACTGAGCAGTATGCAAAACGTCGGATTAATTTACCGAATGGTTACTCTCAGCAATTGATTATCCTCAGAGCGCAAACTTTTGCGCGTCGGATGCCGAATGAGACAGCCGTAGACATTGAACAAGCAGCCGAGTTTCCCAAAGGAGAAGACGCAGTTGCTCAACAGCGTTCAGCAGCCGTACAGCAGGTACGTGAGTCTATGGTTGCGGAAACTATCGATCCTTCTGATTCGGTGTTACGCGATCGCATTATCTCTTCTTTGTTTGAATATCTCGAATCTCAAGGTCATGCTGATTGCGCTAATTACTTGACTTTGAAATTGCAAGACCTTACTGCTAGCGAAATTGACGAAATTCTTGGGCTAACTTCTCGCGAACGCGACTATCTCCAACAGCGCTTTAAATACCATGTCGAAAAATTTGCTCGCTCTTCTCACTGGAAATTAGTCCATCAATGGTTAGGAGCCGACCTCGACCAAAAATTAGGCATGACCGAGCAACAATGGGAAGTATTCAATAAAACTATTTCTGACCAACAGCAACTACTTTTTGAACTAAAACGTCAGAAAAAAAGTGACGAAGAAATTGCACAAGCTTTGGGTTGTACCCTGAAAAAAGTGCAAAAGCGCTGGACAGAATTACTCGAACTTGCTTGGAAAACTCGTAATACTCATGATATGTAATCAGGGTCATTGTTTAAATCCCAAAATCGCGGTTTTCTCTACTACCAATTAGGTCGGAAACCGCGCCTCCTGGTAAAATACCAATTACTACTGGAAAACCGTTTCGAGGTAGAAGATTTCTGGATTTCGCTTCAATTCCGCGATCGCTTAATAATTATTTTTTATTATCACAAACTTGTTTTTTTGTCAATAAGATAGTTATCAAAAAAACTAGACTCAACCATCCTCTAATCAAAATCAAGACTGAATTAACGAAATTACCAGACTATTTGAGAATTTTCCTTCCCGCAGACCCCTGCCAATTTGAATTTATTTTGCTATCGTGGATCGTAACAATTGGATACATTTTGAGCTTTGCTCAATTGTCAGCGCTAGAGCCGAAACCTTGAATAATAGTCATCATTAGTCTCTAGCAAGACAGCACTATCTCCGAGGCGTTTATGTCTGTCAACATTCTTCAGGCTTCGATTTTATCCGAGTCAGCAGCACAAGATACAACTTTACTTCAACAAGTTTGGTCAACAATACAAGCAGACAGTTGTCCGACTCGCTACAACTTTCATTTGCATACTGTTTACTCCGATGGACAACTTCAACCAGAAACACTCATCCAACAAGCGCTTAAGATTGGTTTAAAAGGATTGGCAATTACCGATCATCATAGCGTTGGCGGTTATCAAGTGGCTCGCAAATGGTTGGAAAATGCTTCTCAGCATATTAATGCTGAAATTTTGCCTCATTTGTGGACAGGTACGGAAATTAATGCTCAATTACTCGGAATCACTGTACATATTCTCGGTTACGCTTTCAACCCCGAACATCCTGTTTTACAGCCTTATTTACAAGGAAGTGATTCTAAAGACTTGGAAGCTAGCGCAAAAACAGTTATCGAGGCAATTCATACCGCAGGTGGTTTAGCTGTTTTAGCCCATCCCTCCCGTTACCGACAGTCGGCTGAGAATTTAATTCCGGCTGCGGCTGAGTTAGGAATTGATGGTGTGGAAACTTATTACGCTTATAACAATCCTAATCCTTGGCAGCCGAGTCCAAAACAAACCAAAAAAGCGCAAAAATTAAGTGCAAAATATGGTTTGTTTAATACTTGCGGTACAGATACCCACGGAAAAAATATGCTTATCCGGGTGTAGGCAAATTGCTGAAAATTGTTTTGGTAGGAGGCTTATGCGCCTCCAGTTTCTGAAACTATTGCTGCTTTGAAGATTAGAAGCTACCACTTTGCATCATCATCAAAACAATTACTCCTACGCTCATTAGTGCTAAGACAAGCGCAAAGCTAATTGATTGTCCTAAGTGTCTTTTTGGTACGGTTTTCATATCTGTTTTTTCTCAAAAATGAATTAATCAAAGTTTATTTGGAAACTAAAAATTATCTCTCCTGAACTAGCTTTTGCATCACTTTTTTGACCAAGTTTTGTCAAAATTAGTGAATACCAGTAGCTAAGAAAGCAGCGCCATCTTCAGGTTTACTTGACGAAGAATGCTTTCTTTGACTTCTCGGCTTTGCTCAGAATTTCAAAGAGATAATATTAAATTTAGACAAATAGTTCTTTGTAACTAATTATCAGAATATCTATTTTTGCCAAGAAAGATAAGAAAAAGCCATCAAAGTTAAACTAACTTGATTAAACTTCATAAACTTGTTAGTAACAGTTCTAACTATAGCAGAGAGCGGATTGAGAAAACTTATTCTCGAATCCGCTCTAGGTTACACCACAAAATACTTCATTTTAATCTTGACAAAAGAGAAAAAATATTGTATAAAAAATTTAATTTGTTAGCCCATGTTTCAATGCAAAACGAACCAACTCCGTGCGGCTGTTAGTTCCCGTTTTACTAAATAACCTACTGACGTATTTTTCGACATTTCTGACGCTAGTTTTGAGACGACTAGCAATTTCTTTATTCATTAAACCTTGAGCAACTAAATCAAGAACACTTTGTTCTCTGGGGGTCAACTCAATCTTAATTGGTGAGGGAGTTTGAGCGATACCAGAATTTTGACCGAGAATATTTTTAATATCCGCAATTTCACGGGCGATTTTTTCTAATTCAGAACTATCGCTACTTTCAGAAGAAACAGCGCGTCTTTCTAGGAGATTATGCACGATCGCCACCAACTCATCAGGATCGAAAGGCTTCGGTAAATAAGCATCACAACCAGCTTGATAACCTTGAATGCGATCGCTAGTCATTCCTCGCGCGGTGAGAAAAACTACCGGAAGCGATTTGAAGCGAGGATCTTCTCGTAGCTGTTGGAGGAACTGATAGCCATCCACCTCTGGCATCATAATGTCAGAAATCACCAAATCTGGGGGATCTTTTTGCACCAATTCCCAAGCTTGTTTAGCGTTACTTGCTACCTCAACCTCAAATTCATCTTCGCTTTCAAGATAAGCTTGAACAGCTTCGCGCAAGCCAGGTTCGTCATCTACCAGGAGTAATTTTGATGTTTCTGCCATCTTGATTTTCCTTATCGCTACTTATTTCAAATGTAGCAAGTTAGTGGGGATTGGGGACTGGGGATTGGGG
>JAWQFW010000330.1:0-4904 GCA_035968095.1 Oscillatoria sp. PMC 1068.18 | reverse complement strand
ATCTTAGTCTATTTAGTAGATAAAAGCTATGACAATTATTCAAGCTCATCAAATTTCTTTAAGTGATGTGCATCGGTTACAAGGCTGGCAAAGACAGTACAATAGTTCTTTTTTACTGCCGCTATCTTTAACAGACTTAACTGAATTTGAACAACAGGAATTAAGTCAAATTCGTCAAGATTTTGATAATTATTTACTAGCAGGAAGAGTATCCGAAGGACAAGTAAAATTACTGACAGTTGCTCCGTTGTTACGTTTAGCTGGTTTTTATCGCGCCCCAATTAAAATTAGTTTAGAGGAAGAAATTGCGCGAATTGAAATTCCAGACGAAGACACAACTATTACCGGACGTTTTGATATTTTAGCGGTGAATAATCAGCGCCAGACAAGTAACAATGTACTTTTTTGGATTTTAGTAATTGAATGTAAAAATAGTCAGATAGCACCCAATGCAGGTTTACCACAACTGTTGAGTTATGCTTATAAAAGTCTCCAATATCAAGAATGTGTTTGGGGACTGACGACAAACGGAAATTTATATCAATTTGTCTATATGATGTCAGGAAATCCTCCAGTGTACCAACTAATGCCATTTTTGAATTTAATGGAAACACAGGCTTCGATACAGTTGTTACAAGTTCTCAAAGCTATTGGTAAATTGTAAGCTTTATTTAAAGAGTAATGAAGGAAAAATCTGGATTAAGAGAAGAAAGTTTTCGCAAAATTTGCCCAAATGGATTTGGAGACGGTAACAATGCTTACGCTCATTCAATGGCGTGGTTTAAAAAACATTTGTATGTTGGGACAACCCGCGCTAATTTGTGTTTAATTCGCAACAGTATGAAACAGGTCAAAATTGACACTTGGCCCGTAGAAACACCCTATAAAGTTTATTCTTCAGAATTTGAACAATTACAAGCAAGAGCAGAAATTTGGCGCTACGACCCAATTTTAGATTCCTGGAAAAGAGTTTTTCAAGCACCGATGGTTATGAGTAATACTGGTGAAGAAATGAGTCGGGATCTCGGTTATCGGGGGATGGTGGTATTTCGTGGTAAAAGCGATCGCGAACCTGCTTTATATGTTAGCACCTGGTCGCGATCGCGCGGCGAAGGTCCAGTAATCATGCGTACTACCGACGGAGAAACTTTTAAAGTCGTCTCCCAACCCGGTTTAGTCGGCTTACCTGTCACTAGCTTTCGGCTACTTATTCCTTTTAAAGGACGACTTTTTACCGCACCTACAGGGGCAACAAAAGGCAATCCTAACACTTCTGGTGTTACTCTAATCTACGAAAGTGACGACCCAGCTAAGGGTGAATGGCGACCAGTTAATGAACCAAGTTTTGGCGATTTTGATAACCGTACTGTTTTTGAATTAAAAGGTTTCGGGAAATATCTTTATGCGGGAACTGCTAACAACAAGGGTTTCCAAATCTGGCGGACTAGGGCTGAAGGAGAACCACCTTATCACTGGGAAAAAGTTATTTCTGATGGCGCTGGACGCGGTAGTTTAAATCAAATTGCTACGAGCATGATGGTGTTTAGAAATGCTCTTTATATCGGTACTGGTATTCAAAATGGTGGCTACGATCATTTGAATAAAATTGGTCCGGCGGGAGGAGAAATCATCAGAATTCATCGCGATGGTTCCTGGGATTTAATTATGGGAGATATACGCAGTAATGGGAAAACTCCTCTTAGCAATATTGCTGCTGGTTTTAATAATATTTGTAACGGTTATATTTGGCGAATGGGTATTCATCGCGGTTGGCTTCATGCAGGGACAATGGAATGGAGTTGTATCATGAAATTTATTAATTTTGAGGGTAGACCAGATCGTACAGTTCGGCTACTTAGACAAGTTGGTTTAGAGAATATTTTCGAGAGTCAAGGTGGTTTTGATATTTGGCGAACTCGCGACGGTGAAAACTGGCTACCAGTAACTTTACAAGGATTTGGTAATCCTTATAATTACGGTGTTCGCAATATTATTTCTACTCCTTATGGCGTTTTTATCGGGACAACAAATCCTTTCGGTCCTCGTGTAGCAGTCAAAAAAGATGATGAGTGGGTTTATGTCGATAATCCCGATGGTGGCTTAGAAATTTGGCGAGGAAGCTAGCAATTTTCTAGAAAAATTTTTAACGCAGATGCACGCTGATAAATACAGTTATTTTGTGGTTTTTTATTAGTTAAAAGCTGGATTAGTTAATCTCACATAAATGTCTCTTTGAGTATCAGCAAAAGCTTTTCTTCCGTGCATCAATCGGCAATTATCTAACATAACAATATCACCTCGTTGCCAGTTAACCAAGTAAGTTAATTTCTCGGTAACTGCTTGAATTTCTTCGATAACTTCCTCCGGAATTACAGAATTATCTTCCAGTCTAACCAAACTTGCTTTTTGTCCTTGTTTTTCTTGAGCAACTACGGGAAGAATATTATTTAGAAAAGTTTGCTCTTTAGCATTTCTAGTTTCGACAACAGCCGGACAAATATATTCTGTAGTAATCGAGTTATCTGAGTTAACTTGTAAACGCAGATTGTTGGCTTGACAAACTTCTTCGACAGTTGAAAAATCGTCTGTTTGATAGATTTGCTGCCATGCACCATCTTGATATGTACGAATATATTTAATTTTTTGATGCTTAAATAATTCTTTGGTTGCGGGACTTAATTGACGATAAACTTCAATACCATCACAAATTGTAGTTTGTCCATCTTTCACCGGAGGCATAGCACAGTAAAACCACATCATTTCTGGTCGATGTTGTTTATAATACATTTCTCCGTGAAAAGGAACCGCAAAAGTAAGTTTACCACCTGTTACCGATAATAAAGTTTTATCGCCCGCGATCGCCACTCGGCTATATGCACCTCCCACATAAGACATAAACTCAGTGCTGAATAAGTTACTAAACTTTTTAAACTCTTCGGTATCAACCGCGAAGCCTCGGAAAAGTAACAAACTCGAATTTTTAAACCAAGAAACAATATCTTCCTGATTTACGTCAAAGATGTTATTGTCACCATTACTTTCAATTAAAGTACCGAAAGTTTCTGTGAGAGGACTAATTTTTATTTTCATTACCCAAAAATAAGTTTGATATTCTTGTAATTTTGGTGAGCAATTCTATTTTAGCAAGCCAATCTCAAAACAGCCATTTTTTTAGCAAATTTTAATTATTTTTCTATTAATAATTGACTTGATGAGGTTTTATGAATAAAATTACTAAGCGTTTTTGGCTTTGGTCATTTTGGGTACTAGCTTTGTTCGCGATCGCGCAAATTAGTATCGCCCAAGAAAGAGGTTTTCGTTGGGCGCGACAAGGAGGCGGAGTTGGTGAAAATGTGGCGCGAGGTGTCAGTGCAGATCGCTGGGGAAATGTGGTAGTTACTGGTAGTTTTAAAGAGAAAATAAATTTTGCTCGCCAAGAACTTAATAGCAGTGGGTATCAAGATATTTTTATTACTAAATACGACGATAACGGTGAAGTTATTTGGGTCAAGCATCTTGGTGGTAGAGGAAGAGATTTTGCTTTTGATATCGTTCAAGATGAGCAAGGAAATAGTTTAGTAACTGGTTTATTTAGCGAGCAAGTAAACTTCGATGAGTTTTCTTTAAGAAGCTTTGGTTCCGGAGATATGTTTACTGCAAAAATCAACAGTTCTGGTACTGTAATTTGGGTAAAGCAAGCTGGAGGAAGAAGCTTAGATGGTGGTAATGAAATTGCCACCGATCAGACCGGAAATGCTTTAGTTATTGCTAATACTTATGGAACAGTGAAAGTAGATGATACATTTTTACGACATCAGGGAAGCCAAGATATTTTTATAACTAAATATAATCCCAACGGAACTTTACTTTGGGCAAAACAAATAGCTGGGGAAAATAGCGAACAAGGTAGAGGAATAAGTAGCGATCGCGCCAACAATGTCTTGGTTACAGGTCAGTTTACTGGAACCATTAATTTGAGTGGAAAACAACTCACCAGTCGCAGTCAACAAAAAGATATTTTTCTTGCTAAATACGACCCCAACGGCAACATTTTATGGGCAAAAAGTTTTGGTGGTTGGGGAGAAGATTACGGACGAGGAGTTGCTGCTGATGAACGAGGAAATATTTACTTTACAGGTGTATTTAGTAATCAAGTTGAATTTGATAACTATACTTTAAATAGTCGAGCAGGTTCTCGCGATTTATTTTTAGCTAAAGCCGATCCTAATGGGAAGATTCTTTGGGTACGACAAATGGGCGGATTTCGTGCCGATGAAGGTTCGGAAATAGAAGTAGATGCAGCCGGAAATGCTTATATATCCGGAGAATTTTCTGACCGTGCTAGGTTTGGTTCCAGACAATTAAATAGTTTAGGTGCTAGGGATTTATTTGTTGCTAAATTCGATCCTCAAGGTAACTTGAAATGGCTAGAACGTGCCGGAGGAAATGGCGATGATGTTAACTACGGTATTAGTTTAGCTCCCGAAGGTAAAGTTACTACTGTAGGGACTTTTACTAATAGTGCCGAGTTTGGTAATTTTCGCCTTACTAGTCCAGGAAATACCACAGATTTTTTCGTTTTTCAACTAGATAAACGCTAAAATTTGTGCTGATGAGAGAAAAGGCGATCGCCTTTTTTGCCTAGACAAGTAATACCAATTGGATTTGGCTACGCTACATGAAATTGTCTAGAGACGCTGCCTGCAACGTTTCTAGAGAGTGAGTATCTGTAACATTCATTTGGGAAAATGGTATAACTAATAGCATACATACTTACTTTCTCGCCGTTCCAGACAAATAATTAAATCTGCACATTGATAATTATTTAGAGATAAAATAGTTTTTCTCACCAAACTTTTTTCTTACCTAAAAGCAAATGCAAAAGTTGTAATTAAGTCTACTAC
>JAWQFW010000329.1:0-4990 GCA_035968095.1 Oscillatoria sp. PMC 1068.18 | reverse complement strand
TAATATATCATGTTTTCTTCTCGAAGGATTTGCTAAATTCAAGCATAGCTTTAGCTAAAAGATTTAACTCAAAGAGATAGATTTTTCAGTTAAAACTTTTAGTTATTTACTGTGAAAATGTTATCTGCAACCTCTCCCAAAAGTTATCCTATTTCTCTAAATTAATTTCCCAAATACAGACATTATAGAGACATCGCATATCAAGTTTCTAAACAATTTTATGCAGCACAACTAAAGCAAATTATAATAATAGCATAAAGTCTATATCTAAAGCATTTACTTAAAAAAAATGGTACAACTTTCTCTTGATGAGAGAGAGTTATACCATTTAATAAAAATCGGCTGATAAAAATCGGAAAAATAAATTTGCCTCAAAAAGCCAACTTCAACTTAAACTTACTAATTGGATATTTTCTAGTTAGCTAGTTTTAGCAAATATCCTCAAGAAAATGCAAAACTAGAACCAAATTTTAGCCGATATTAACTTTGACAACCTTATTTTTTTCTTCCTCAGCTTTAGGTAAAAATAACTGAAGAATCCCATCTTTGTAATCAGCTTGGACTTCGCTATTTTTAATTTTTCCTGGAAGCGGAATTACTCGTTGAAATTGTCCGTAACGGAATTCAGTGCGAGTCATTCCCTGATCTTCAGACTTAAATTGAGACTTCCGTTCTCCACTAATCGAAACAGCTTCTGTGGTAACTTGGATATCTAAATCTTTAGCTTCCATACCAGGAACTTCTAAACGTAAATGGATCGCATCAGCAGTTTCTTCGATTTCGGCTGCGGGAGTAAAGTTAGCCAAAGAAGGACGACGATTTTCGCTATCATCTGCCAAAAAAGTATCGAATAAACGATTCATTTCTCGTTGTAAAGAATCAACTTCGCGGAAAGGTTGCCAACGTACAAGTGCCATACTTATGACCTCCTAATTACTTAATTCGTTGCTGGCAAATTGATTAATTTTGCTGACATTCTTAAGATATCTAAGTTGTTTTAAATAAGGAGTTCGGCTTTGTACCCATTACTTTTGGCGATCGCCGAACCTGAATCAGGAATAATTAGTGAAGAGTGGCGATCGCGCGATCGATCAACTCCCAACCTTCCTCAACACTTTCCAGAAGCGAAAGACGATCTCGCAATTCACTCGCCCCAGAAAATCCTTTACAATACCAAGCCATGTGCTTCCTGGACTGGCGAATACCTCGAATTCCTTTATATTCCCACAAACCTTTCAGGTGTTCTTTCGCGCACTCTAAACGCTCAGTTATGGTCGGTACAGGTAACTCTTTACCTGTCTTCAAATAATGATCTATTTCTCCGACTAAAAACGGATAACCCAAAGTCCCTCGCGAACACATCACCCCATCAGCATTAGTTTCTTCGAGACATTTAATTGCGGCTGCAACGGAAAAAATATCTCCATTCGCAATTACCGGAATCGTCAGGATTTCTTTAACTTTACCAATCCATTCCCATTTCGCGGTTCCATTGTAACCTTGGGCGCGAGTACGACCGTGTAAAGTTAACATAGACGCACCTGCATCTTCCATTCTTTGAGCAAATTCTAAAATATTTATTTCTTCCTCAGACCAACCGATGCGAGTTTTGACGGTGACAGGTATAGAAACAGCTTCAGCTACCGTAGAAACGATCGCGGCTGCAATTTCTGGTTGACGTAACAAAGAACTGCCACCGCCTTTTTTGGTAATTTTGTTAACAGGACAACCCATATTAATATCGATGGTTTTCGCACCTTCGGCGACGGCTTTTTCGGCTGCTTCTGCCATAAAATCTGGGCGACAGTCGAACAGTTGAATGCTGATTGGTTGTTCGTCTGGGGCGATTTCCATGACTTTCGGTAATTCTCGCAGATGGTGCAATTCTTTGGCGCTTACCATCTCGGTATAAGTCATCGAGTCAGGGGCGTAACGTCTCACCAGTCGCCGAAATACTAAGTCGGTAACTCCCGAAAGAGGTGACTGGAAAACGCGACTGTTAATTTCGACAGAACCGATTTTTAAGGGTGTGGCGAGTTTGCTTTGCAAGCTAGGAGATATTTTGAGCATCTGATTCTTGATTGTTCGTAAGCTGAGACTTTGCCCAGCTTACAATTTTTAAGTTGGGTTTAAGCAAATTGATAACCGCGCCAAACTCCGACGAGTATTCCTTGTACTTCGACGTTGTTGGCTTTGACTTCGATGGGAGGATAGTTGGGGTTGGCGGGTTTGAGGGTAACTTTTTCTTGGTTACGGTAAAAGCGTTTTAAGGTTGTTCCCACTCCTGTTACTCTCGCGGCAACAATTTCGCCGTTTTTGATTTCTTCTCCTTTATCGAGTTTCCGCACGATCGCCATGTCTCCTTCCGCGATATGATCTCCAATCATGCTGTCTCCGACTACTTTTAAGGCGAAGTGGTTTTTTTGATTGCATAATTGAGATAAGTCGAGTTTTTCTTTTACGTCGGTGAATGGCTCAACTAATCCTCCGGCGGCGATCGCTCCTAAAATTGGTAATCCTTGCGGTTCTTGATGTAAAATCCGGATTGTTCTTGCTTTTCCTTCTGACCAATCAATATAGCCTTTGTTTCGCAAACGTTCCAGACGACTTTGCACTGGGGCTGGTGATTTTAGCTTCATTGCTTTCATCATCTGACGGATTGATGGGGCGTGTTGAGTGGTGCGAATATATTCTACTAACCAGTCGTAAAGCTCTTTTTGAGCGGTTGTTAATGGTTCCATAACTTTGTTGTTTGGGGCAAAATAATTTGTTGATCTTCGCCAAGGAAGTTTTTACCTTCTCGGCTAAATACTTTTTGTCTTAGAACAGTTGTACCAGAAAACTCGGCTTTTTGTCACCATTTTTGCCAAGTTTTTTTTGAACGGTTACTAACAATTACCCCCAACCAAGAAAGTTTTTTAACTTGAATTAAAAGTCAACAAAAATTCAAGCAAAAATTGTCTCTTCTCTAAGTAAGCTCAGTTTAACCCTGAACCGTAACCAAGCGATCGCGTCCTTGTGCTTTCGCCTCATATAAAGCGCGATCGGCTAAACTGATTAAATACTCAGGAGCAATTGCCGTGTTTGGAATTAAACTAGCAATTCCTAAACTAACAGAGACAACAGAACTTACTTCAGATTGAATATCTCCCCCCATCAACTGAACAAATTTTCGGCTAATCGCTAATCCTAAACCTGTTCCCTCTTGACTTTGTTTGCCACTTTGAGTTTGAACAAATGCTTGAAATAATTTCTCAATTTCTGTTTTTGCAATCCCAATTCCTGTATCTTTGACGCTGATTAATAAAACTTCCTGATTTAAAGCAGGATCAAGAGGTGATTCTTGGCGCGTAACTGAAACAAAAACACCGCCTTCTGAAGTAAATTTAATTCCATTGTTAATAAGATTAATTAAAACTTGGCGTAATTTAATTTCATCAGCGCGTCAATAATGAGGCACATCTTCACTATATTCAAATAAGAGTTGTAAACCTTTGCTTTCTGCTTTGATCTGTAACAAATATTCTATTTCGTTTAACAACGCATAAAAATCCAAGTTGTTCAGATTAAGGCTCATTTTTCCAGCTTCAATTTTTGATAAGTCTAAAACATTATTAATTAATATTAATAAATAAGAGCCACTGCGATTGATAATGCTGATATTCTCTCGATCTTCTGGAGATAAAAGCTGAGAGTGCATCATAATTTGAGAAAACCCCAAAATAGCATTCAAAGGAGTTCGTAACTCGTGACTCATATTAGCAATAAAGGCACTTTTGGCTTGATTGATTGTACCAGAAAAATACAAAGCCGTCCTTAAAGGACGGGGTTTCAGACCCAAGGAGTTTTGATGAAAATAGGAGCGCCAAAAGCGCTCGCTGAACTTAGGTGTCAGCACCTAATAAACTGGCTAGTAAAGCTTTTTGAGCGTGCATTCTGTTTTCCGCTTGATCCCAAACTCGCGAGTGGGAACCTTCCAGGACAGCTTCGGTAATTTCTTCTTCACGATGTGCAGGAAGACAATGAAGGGCGATCGCTTCGGGATCGGCAACAGCGAGCAGTTCCTCATTAACCTGATAAGGTTGGAAAACCGGAATCCTTGCATCAGCTAGAGATTCTTGTCCCATACTCGCCCAAACATCAGTATAAATCACTTGGGCTTGTTTCACTGCGGCTTGAGCATCCTGAGTAATCTCGATTTGTGCATTATCCACTGCAATTTTCTTGGCTTCCTCAACAACTGTAGCATCGGGTTCGTAACCTGGAGGAGTAGCAATCCGAACATTCATCCCCATTTGGACGCAACCTAACAGCAACGAGTGTGCGACATTGTTTCCATCACCAAGATAAGCGACAGTAACCCCACTTAGGGAACCAAAACATTCTTCGATAGTTAACAAATCCGCTAACACTTGACAAGGATGCTCTAAATCGCTAAGAGCATTAATAACCGGAATTTCTGCGTACTTAGCAAAAGTTTCCAAATCCGCTTGTTTAAACGTGCGTACCGCTAAAATATCCAAATAGCGATCTAAAACTCTTGCAGTATCAGAAATTGGTTCGCCGCGACCAACTTGGGTTACATTAGGATTTAGGTCGATAACCTGACCGCCAAGTTGGTACATAGCCACAGAAAAAGAAACACGAGTTCTGGTGGAAGCTTTGTAGAAAAGCAATCCGAGAACTTTTGGACACTTGAGGGAGATTTCTTGGTTTTTGAGTTGCTTGGCTAAGGCTAAAAGTTGTTTAGTTTCTTCAGGAGAGAGGTCTGTCATCCTGAGTAAATCTCGTCCTTTTAAGTTTCCCATTACGATCCTCCTGGTAATTAACCCAACCTGGAAAACTTAAGGTTAGGCGTAAAAAGTTATTATAAGCTGGATTTTACGACGCGATCGCTAACGACAAATACTAACTATTGACATCCTCACCGCCCTAAAACGGACAGTGATTCCTAAACCTTACGATTTAGGTTTCTGCTTCTTAGCAGTTG
>JAWQFW010000328.1:1642-5012 GCA_035968095.1 Oscillatoria sp. PMC 1068.18 | reverse complement strand
TGTAAACACAGACATTCTTTAACTAAATAACTACTAACCAAAATGCTCATCAATTATCCTTTTAGTAACCAAAAACCAGCAAAAGATTCTGCTTCCGGATTAGATTGAACTGCAAAAAAATGCACTTTATTTGCTTTTTCTTTCATAGCTGAGAAATTTTTTGCTTCCGTCAAAGTTCCCGCAGTTGTAAGATTAGCCAAAATCCAACTTTCATTTAAACTCGTTTCTAAACGTAAAATTGGAGAAGTTCCGTCATCAAAATTAAGATTAGCTATTTCCAAACCCGACATCCAACCAGCAAGAGGCATCGCGCGACGCGAAAATAAAATTAAACCGGGAATTTTTGTCTCTGGCTGTACTGACATTAGCGAGAAAGGAAAGCTTTCCCCAAAGGCAATTTCCCAATCATTCATTTCTTGAAAAGCTTCAGCTTCTAGACTTACAAATGCCCACTTGTCTCCTTTATCTCCCCTCACTGCATCAGGTAAACGAATTGGGTTAGAAGTTGGATATTGAATCGAAGTAGATGTAGTTGTACTCGAATCGTATCCTGATTGTTGAGGATAAAAATCTTGTAAGCGTTTTTCGATTAATCGATGCAAAGCATAAGTGCGACGAGAAGGAATTGCGTCAAGCCCAATTTCCTCACAGGCTTTGACAATCATGTTTTTCATTGTTTGACGGAAAAAGCGAACTTTTTGAGGTGGTTTGGGTGCAGCCGCAATCGCTTTTGTTAATGCTTCTCTTAAAACCAGCGAATTGACGTTTTTGCTGGAGGTAAATTCAGAAAATGTAAATAAGTTGTCTACATCAGAGTTAATATCTAACGGACTTTCACAAATTAAAATTTCCCATAACTTTTTGTTATTTTCGTCTAAAATTGGACGTGAGTAAAAATCTAATTCCCAAATTGTTGCCATAGCCCTGAGTGTATATTCAGCTATTAAATATCATACGGTGCTTTAGGCAGTTATTATTTTTTGAGATGGCGACGCTGATTTATCCCAGTTACGTGAGAGGCTGAGAATTGTCAGTGAAAATACCTGGTTGAGGGGAAATACCTTACCAACTCTCAGAAGGATGTAGGATAATAGCTGGTAAATGTGGGTATTGATAGTTGACAACTGACAAATGATATGGTTTTGTCTGAGAAAACACAGTTACAAAGCGGTAAGTACAGAATTGAGAAGATTTTAGCACTAGGTGGTTTTGGAATCACTTACCTGGCTAAGAGCGATCGCTCTCAATTTGTCGTGATTAAAACTCTTAACGATAAGGTACAACAACGCCCGGATTTTGCCAAGTTTCAGCAAGATTTTCTCAATGAGGCGCTACGATTGGCAAAATGTACTCATCCTCATATTGTGAATATTGTTGAGTTATTCCTCGAAGATCGTTTACCTTGTTTGGTGATGGAATATATTGAGGGAGAAGATTTAGCGACTCGCATCGAAAAGCATGGTATCCTACCAGAAGCGGAAGCTTTGCGCTATATTGAGCAAGTTGGAACAGCTTTAACTGTTGTACACGATCGCGGTTTGCTGCATCGGGATGTTAAACCACCGAATATTATTATTCGTCAGGATAATTCTGAGGCTATTTTAATTGATTTTGGGATTGCTCGTGAGTTTACGCCGAATCAAGCTCAAATGCACACTCAATTACTTTCCGATGGGTTTGCACCTCCTGAGCAATATGAAAGACAAGCTACCAGAGGAGCATCTAGCGATGTTTATGCTTTGGGTGCTACTTTATATTACTTGTTGACTGGGAAATTACCAACTCCTGCCCCCGATCGCCTTCAGGGTGTTGCTCTGGAACCTCCTCAAAAGTATAATCGGAAGATTAGCGATCGCGTTAATTCTGCCATTCTTCAAGCTATGGCATTGAAACCTCAACAACGCCCTGCGGCGATCGCTCAATGGCTAGATTTACTCTTTCCTCCTTCCCCTACTCAAGTTTCTTTCCTCCCGAAAAAACCGCTTATTTCGCCGCTTTTCGCATCTATTTTGCTTTTCTTCGGCTTACTCGGTGGTGGTGCTGCCTTTTGGCATTATTTTCGCCCTCTCGCACCTAATTCCTTACGTTTTACCACTAACGAAACTACTTATGCTGTCGGCGATACAGTTTCCTTAACCGATACTCAGGTTTGCGATAAAAATGGGCATGAGAACCTTCAGGAGGTGGTCTTTCAACTCCTTAATAATGAGGGTATTTTACAATCTACATTCAGAATAACAGATTTCCTCATTTCAAGTCAAGATAATTCTTGTGCTTCCTTCAAATATGAATTACCAAACTTAGCCCCAGGAAACTATCAATTAAAAGCAGTAGCTTCAGACAAATCCCAGCGAGAAAGCAAAGCTAGCATTCGCGACTTTAAAATTAACGCTACACCGCAAAACTTAGAATTCACAACTACAAAAACAACTTACCAAAAAGACGAAGCAGTCAGGATTACATCTAGCAGAATTTGTGACGAAAACGGGATTGATGACATCGAGAAAATCAACTTCAAGTATCGCAAATCCGGACAAGAATGGCAAGTAAACGACAACGAAATCAACGAATTTGATGCAAGCGAAACCGACACAGACAGTAATTGTGGTAGCTTTGAATATCAAATAGACAACCTACCAGCAGGAGACTATGAGTTCAGTGCGATCGCTACCGACAAATCAGGATTTACCAGCGAAACCTTCACCAGTAACTTCAAAATCAACTCTCCTCCGTATAACCTCCAATTCACTATTGATAACTCCTTCACTCCACCCTCAACGATAACCTTAAAAAACACCAACCTTTGCGACGACAACAGCAGCGAAGACTTAAAGAAAATCAGCTTTGAAATCAAATTAGACGAAGACGAGGCTAACTGGAGAAAGATAGGTGAAACCAACAACTTTGACAAAAAAGCCAAAGACAAACTTTGTACATTTTTCACATATAAACTTAACCTACCAGAAAACTTAGAACCAGGTAAATATATACTTGCTGGAGTCGCATACGACCAAAGCGACACCAAAAGTAATAAAGTCGAAAAAACCTTTACCATACTTCCTCAAGAAACAGAAGAAAACGAAACCCAACCCACAGAAGAAACCGAAGAAACTGAAGAAACTGAAGAAGAAAGAGAATAACTCAAACACCACAGTTAAAACTTAACCTTCCAACCCACTCACACCAGAAACTTAGCAGTAAACAACTCCAAGCAACTCAAGAAAGAAAGATATCTTACCTCAGCGACTTTGCGACTTTGCGCGAAAATTTAACAAACCAACTTTATCTCGCGACTACCGCAAAAATCTTCCAACAACTCACACCAGAAACTTAGCAGTAAACAACTCCAAGCAACTCAAGAAAGAAAGAT
>JAWQFW010000328.1:0-1542 GCA_035968095.1 Oscillatoria sp. PMC 1068.18 | reverse complement strand
AACTAGATAAATGAGGATATCTTACCTCAGCGACTTTGCGACTTTGCGCGAAAATGCAACAAACCAACTTTATCTCGCGACTACCGAAAACATACCCAAGCCAGTAAAATAGATAGCAACGAGATAAGCGAAGATATTTTTCCTTCGCGACTTCCACAAAAACCCAACCATGTCACTCACACCTATTTCCGAAACCTTAACCACAAACAAACTAAAAAATATCAGTCTCGTCGCGACTGACATGGATGGTACATTGACTCACAAGGGTAAATTTACATCTAAATTTTTGTTGGCTTTGGAACAGCTAGCCCAAGCTAAAATAAAAGTGTTGCTGATTACGGGAAGATCTGCGGGATGGGTAAGTGGTTTGAAAACGTATCTTCCGGTAGTGGGTGCGATCGCGGAAAATGGCGGACTATATTATCCTAGTAAACAAGATACTCCCGAAATTCTCATTCCTCTACAATCTATAGACGAACATCGTCGCAAATTACAGCAAACTTTCCAATATCTTACCAGCAAGTTTCCTCAACTACGCGAGTCAGCAGATAACCGCTTCCGTATGACTGACTTGACTTTCGATGTCGCAGGATTAACTATAGAAGAATTAGAAACTATCAGCAAAATTTGTCAGCAACAAGGGTGGGGTTTTACTTACAGTAATGTCCAATGTCACATTAAACCACTGCAACAAGATAAAGCAACTGGGCTGCAACAAGTATTAAGACAACATTTTCCCGAAATTACCACCGAAGAAGTTATGACTGTTGGTGATAGTCCGAATGACGAAACTATGTTTGATGCTAGGAAATTTTACTTCTCTGTTGGTGTCGCTAATGTACTTCACTACCAGAAGCAATTAACTTACTTACCTACATACGTGACGAGTTTGAGTGAAAGTGAAGGATTTTGTGAATTAGCGAAATTCTTGATTCAGCAACGAGAAACTAGCAGTTAAATTTGGGAAGAATTACTTGTTGCTCAGAAAGGGGGTCTACAGGAGCGCACCTTTTCCACTATATACAGTATAGACAAAAACGCTCAATTGTGCAATAGCTACAGAGAAATTTTTTTGAGAGGAAAAGGGCGATCGCGCTATTTCGATAAACTAAATTTATGGAAGCACAACCCAGAGAAGTTGAACGTTATATTACAGCAGACGGAAAAATCCCTTTCGATGAATGGTTTTATTCCCTCCAAGGTGATAAAAGCAGTCAACAAAAAGATATTCGTAAAGCAAAAGAATACTGGACAGATTATTTAAGTGAAGAAAATGCCTAAAAGTATAAGTTATCATCCCTTTTTAATTTCACAACTAAGAAAAAATAGTGAAGCTGCTGTATATTTAGAAACTCATTTAGAAAAAGATGAAGAATTTAATGATAGTTTAGAAAGTAAACTAATTTATACAGCATTAAGCAACGTTGCCGAAGCTTTAGCCGAAACAAAAATGCCGCCAGAATTAGCCAAAAAACATCGAGAAAAACTAGACGAAATTATGTCTAAATCTGGAACAGACGCAATTTATAGTTTAGCTAGGTG
>JAWQFW010000327.1:0-5016 GCA_035968095.1 Oscillatoria sp. PMC 1068.18 | reverse complement strand
CTCGTTTCTAGGCTCTGCCTAGAAATGCTAAATTAGAGGCTCTGCCTCCTGTGAATATTCGAGGCAGAGCCTCTGGAGGATGTTACCACGCGGAGCATGGTAACAAGAATTGGAAGATTTTTCCCTCGTTTCTAGGCTCTATTTTTTTTGTTCGAGGCGGAGCCTCTGGAGGCTGTTACCACGCGGAGTATGGTAACAAGAATTGGGAGATTTTTCCCTCGTTTCTAGGCTCTGCCTAGAAATGCTAAATTAGAGGCTCTGCCTCCTGTGAAAATATAGAGGATGTTACCAAGTGGAGCATGATAACAAGTAATTTTCACGCGGGGCATGGTAACAAGAATATTTAATTTCTTTGAATGGAAAGAGAAACGGAATTTCCACCTATTTCTCCCATTTTTTTGAGTAAGTTTTCTACTTGTTGATATTCTAGCTCGCGGTCGGCTTTAAGAACGATCGCGCCATTGGGATTTTTCGCGAGATAACTTTGCATGGCTTCGGCTAGCTCAGTTTCGTCAATTGTGCGATTTTCAAGTAAAATTTCACCTTCTAAGCTTAAGCCGATGACTAATTTTTCTTGAATTTGTTCTTCGGTTGCACCTCCGGCTCCAACTTCTGTTCCTGGAACAACAATATTGCCAATTTTTTGACCTGTTAAGCCCATTGAGGTGATAATAAAAAAAGTTAAAACTGACATTAATACGTCGAGCATGGGAACGAGGTTAACTTCGGGTACTGAGGAACCGGGCTGTTGATTTTTAAAGCGCATATTTGATAATTTTGTTAAGCATAAAAATTTTTGAGCTTCTTGATTTTCTTTCGCTGAGAATGATCGTTAAGCTGTTAATATTCTTCGATAGAAACGGAATCATCGGGATAGGAAGTGGCGGGAGGTAAAGAAGCGGTGTTTTCTGATAATTTTGCTTTTTCTTCGAGGTAAGGTTCGTACCAAACTTGACGATAAATTAATTCTAATTCGTTACCAACTTCGGAAAAGTAATCCATTTGACGGGCTTGTAAAGTGACTAAGATACGGAAAATGATTAAAGCAACAATTGCGACAACCATTCCGGCGGCGGTTGTTAGTAAGGCTTCCCCAATTCCGGCGGCGACTTTGGCGTTTTCCTGGGCGGAACCGCCACCGCCAATGTTAAGGTTGTTAAAGGTATTAATCAATCCGGTGACGGTTCCGAGTAAACCTAAGAGAGGCGCGATCGCAATTACTGTTTCTAGGAATTTGTCGCCTCGGCGCATTTTGATGAATTCTTTGTCCCCGGCGGCTTCCATCGCTAAACGAAAGGTTTCTGGGGTGGGGCGCTTGAGCTTGAGTGGGGCGTAGAGAAAGCGTCCAATAGGTAAAAAACGGGCGTATTCGGCGATTTCTGCGGCTTTTTGCAAGTCGAAACCTGCTGCTTCTAGCACGTCGCGGACGATGCGATCTTCTTGGGTGAGGAGTCGAAACCAAAACCAGGCTCTTTCTAAGCCACTGGCGATCGTCAGCACTGATAATGCTAAGATGGGCCACATTACGGGTCCACCTTTGAGAAATTCATCGAATAAAATTCGCGGTGCGTTTTCGATAGTTTCTGGTGACTGTAAAAATAAATACATCGATTGTAGAGCCAGTAAATTAATCATCTCATTTGACTAGCATATCCGATCTGTTTCAGCGCGTAAATTAAGGAAAAGTTAACAATTCACTTAGGAAAAGTAAGATTAACATTAATGAGGTGGGGAAATGAAATTAGGAAAGCTTATTTTGGAGAATTACTACTTCTTGATTGTTTCCTTTAGTAATAAGTTTTAATTTGGTACTCGACTGAATAAATTTACTTAACTGAGAACTTAAGTGTAATTCTTTAAGTATTTTTTTGGGAGCAATACCGTAATTTCTTTGGAATTGTGTTCCTAAAATTCCTAGAGAAATTTTTGTATTTGGAGACTTAACTTGGAGTTGGATGAGGCATTGCAATAAAGCTTTTTCTAATTTTTCTTTGGAGTTGATTTTGCTAAGATCGGGATTAGGAATAATCGCAGCATTAGTTTCGGCTTTTTCGGCTGCGGGTGGAAGCAAAAATTGTAAGTTTGATTGATTATTTTCTGCGGCTACTTTACCATGAGAACTATGAGGTTCGCTTTGGGGGTTTGATTGTTTTTGGGAAAGGGTAATTAAGTGAGATAATTGTTCTAAGCGAGAGGCGATCGCGTGATGTTCGCTTTGGATTAAGTTCTCGATCTTGCTCACAACTTGCTCTAAATCGGTAATTTCAGCTTTTTCCGTGAGTGAATAGGTTTTTACCTGATTATTGAGCCGATTTTCGATGCTAATCTTGTCATTGTGTCTGATGACTCGATAAACAGTCAAGCCTTTGTTTTGCAAATCATTGCAAAGATGAGTTAAAATCCAATCGCTCGAACAAACAAAAACTTCCTTAACTGTGGGATACTGAAGAAAGAGCGACGAGCCAACAGCTATCATTTTCGCATCAGCACTATCTTTCCCATCAGGAACATGAATTAATTGATAGCCGCGATCGTGAAAGTCTAAATCGTGTTTGTTAATTGAGGAATTTTTCCAATTTGCGAAAGCAATTTTCACTTGAAGAGGATAACGAGAAATACTTGCGAGAAAAGCTTCTGTTTGAGGGTCTAATTTAATATTTTCAATATCTAAAAGTAAAACAGCAATTCCTCTCGAAGACAGTTTTTGCAGAGAAGAGGAAGCTACTTTTTCAATTAGCGAGATCCCGCAGCTTAAACAATGGTATCTCCTTCTTCCCTCACGAGACACTAATTTGCTGAGTTCCTGTGACCCACAACAGGGACATTTAGTCTGTTTTTGCATTGCTCAGTGCTGTTTTTTCTATGGTTCCCTTTAACGGCGTAAGATAGAAACAGTGCTTCATACTTCTTAAAATTATGGCGAGAGATTTACGAGGATTTATTAAATTATTGTCAGAACGAGGACAATTACGCAGGATTCAGGCGTTAGTAGACTCAGATTTAGAAATAGCGGAGATTTCCAACCGAATGCTCCAAGCAGGAGGTCCAGCGTTAATCTTTGAAAATGTTAAAGGTGCGTCTTTCCCGGTAGCGGTAAACTTGTTAGGGACGGTGGAACGCATCTGCTGGGCGATGAATATGGAACAACCCGCAGAGTTGGAGGAACTTGGTAAAAAATTGGCGATGTTGCAACAACCAAAACCGCCGAAAAAGGTGTCTCAGGCGATCGCTTTTGGGAATTTGCTGTTCGATGTTGTCAAGGCGAAACCAGGGCGAGATTTTTTCCCCGCTTGTCAGCAAGTGGTAATCGAAGGGGAAGATTTGGATCTGAATAAATTACCTTTAATTCGTCCTTATCCGGGCGATGCGGGGAAAATTATCACTTTGGGGCTAGTAATTACGAAAGATTGCGAGACGGGAACGCCGAATGTGGGAGTTTATCGGCTTCAGTTGCAATCCCAGAATACCATGACCGTTCATTGGTTGTCAGTGCGCGGTGGGGCGAGACACTTGCGAAAAGCAGCCGAAGCTGGGAAAAAATTAGAAATCGCGATCGCCCTTGGAGTCGATCCTTTAATTATTATGGCAGCCGCTACCCCAATTCCGGTAGACCTCTCGGAATGGTTATTTGCCGGACTTTACGGCGGTTCTGGAGTAAAATTAGCGAAGTGTAAAACCGTAGATTTACAAGTCCCAGCCGACTCAGAATTTGTCTTAGAAGGAACAATTACGCCTGGGGAAGTAATGTCCGACGGACCTTTTGGCGACCACATGGGTTACTATGGCGGCGTGGAAGATTCGCCTGTGATTCACTTTCACTGCATGACACACCGCAAAGATCCCCTTTATTTAACCACATTTAGCGGTCGTCCCCCGAAAGAAGAAGCAATGATGGCGATCGCTTTAAATCGCATTTATACCCCAATTTTACGCCAACAAGTTTCGGAAATTGTGGACTTTTTCTTACCAATGGAAGCTTTAAGTTACAAAGCCGCAATTATCTCGATTGATAAAGCATATCCCGGACAAGCGAGAAGGGCAGCTTTAGCTTTTTGGAGTGCATTACCGCAGTTTACTTATACCAAATTTGTCATCGTTGTTGATAAAGATATTAACATTCGCGATCCTCGTCAAGTAGTCTGGGCAATTTCCTCGAAAGTAGACCCTTCTAGAGATGTTTTTATTCTCCCGAATACACCTTTTGATAGTTTAGATTTTGCGAGTGAGAAAATTGGTTTAGGTGGCAGAATGGGTATCGATGCTACCACGAAAATCCCCCCAGAAACCGAACATGAATGGGGTGCAGCATTGGAATCAGATCCCGATGTTGCCGCGATGGTAGCCCGACGCTGGGCGGAATATGGCTTAGAAGATATCGAATTAGGCGAAGTCGATCCTAATTTATTCGGTTACGATATGAAGTAGGATGAAATAGCGATCGCGAAAATTTATTGACTCTAAAACTATGGCGAGTAATCAGCAGGAAACAAAAGTTAAAATTACTGTCACAATTGTTATTTGGAGTTTTGCCACGGGAATGTTAGCTATTTGCATTCCCATCGTCGCTATTACTCATAGCGGCGTAATTCTTCCCCTAACCTTAATTTTAGCTGTAAGTGGCATTACCTGTACCCTTTTATCTTCTCCTCGCCCCCCAATAGAAAATTCTCCTAAATCAACTTCCAATTTGCAAGATTTAGAAGCAAGAATTGTCAATCTAGAAGCAATTTGTAGTAGCAATGAATTTGAAATTAAGAAAAAGTTTCAGCAACTAGATTCAGAGGGTTAGCTAGTTGATTCCGAAGCGAAATTAGGGTGGGAAAAATCCACCCTTTGCAAAAATGGAAAATATTTCGATCAAAGTAGCTATTTGGATCAAAAATAATGGTTGTGATGACTTAGAGTTATTGAAAAATTATCAGGTGCTATCTGATGAATCGGCGGCAAAAAATAGTTATCTCAGAGTGATTGATGAATCGGGAGAAGATTATTTATATCCAGAGAGTAACTTTACGA
>JAWQFW010000326.1:0-5020 GCA_035968095.1 Oscillatoria sp. PMC 1068.18 | reverse complement strand
TTTTTAAAGTTGCTGAAATTAATTTTGTTTCTTTTCCCAAGAAAATAATATTTTAATTGATAAAGACCGCTTTAGCGCGGTCTTTAACAAATTGGTTTTAAACTGTTTCGGCAATTTGGTAAGGGTTGGTTAATTTATCTAGTTGCTTGACTAACAAACTGAGGAATAAACCAACATCAGTAACGACACCGACAGATTCAACTGAACCGCGATCGCTTAATTTAGTAACTACGGCTGGGTTAATATCGACACAGACCATTTTTACTCCCGATGGGGTCATGTTTCCTACCCCAATTGAGTGCAACATCGTCGATAACATCAAAATCATGTCTGCACCTTCGATTAACCGGGCGTACTCGGTTTGTGCTTTAATTAAGTCCATCTCGGTATCGGGTAAGGGACCGTCATCACGAATTGAACCTGCTAAACAGAAAGGAACCTCATTCTTGACACATTCATACATGATGCCTTTTGTCAAGACCCCGGACTCAACTGTTTTGGCGATACTACCGTAGCGACGAATCGAGTTAATAATTTTTAAATGGTGGCGATGTCCACCGCGTACCGCGACACCGCGTTTCATATCGACACCGAGGGAAGTTCCCATCAGAGATTGTTCGATATCGTGAACAGCGATCGCATTTCCACCCAGTAGCGCTTGCACATAACCCTCGCGAATCAAACGAGACAAATGCTGGGAACCGCCTGTATGAATTACTACCGGACCTGCGGTCACAACCACTTTACCACCCTGGTCGCGGATTTGGCGCAATTCCCAAGCAATTTGTTCCACAACTAATTCTACGCGACGCTCCGAGGATACTCCCGCACCCATAAAGCTGAATTCTTGGGATTCTTTACGTTGATCTCTCGCTTCTGGTTTACGCACAGTGCGAATACCTTCCACACCCACAATCACCTGTTCACCAGCTTCTACATCCCGTAATATTTTACAACGAGCGACGACACCAGAGTCAGTTTCCGTAATCGCGATCGCGCCATCCATTCGTTGATTTTGCACTCGCACCCACTCACCCTTCACCCGCACTTCGGTTGGATAAATCGTCGTCACATAAAAATCATCCGGGGCTACACCACTGACTGTCACAGGTTCCAACAAAGCATCTTGCTCGTCTTGAGGACGATCTAATGCACCCAAGTCAATCAACTGGGTCATAATATCTTCCATTACATCTTGAGAAGGTGCTGACACCTTCACCTCTGCAACCGAAGTGCTTTGTCGCTGTTCCCCTAAATTAAAGTTAAGAACTTGGAAACTACCGCCATTTTCGACAACTAAATCTAAAGCGCGGTTCATAATTCCCGCATCCAGCAAATGTCCTTCTAAGCGAATTGTCCGCGTTTCTACTGGTTGGTTTGCATGAACTTCTGCGAGTACGGGTTCGGTGACGCGCAATGTCAAACATTTTGCTGCACCACCAGCTTTCAAAAATTCCGTTAATTGGGTTTCAACTACCTCGAAACCTAAATCGCCAAGACGCTTTTGCAACTCCTCGCTGGCTTTATTCATCACCACGGTATTATTAACATTCACCGCATTACAAGCAAAGTTAATTGCATCTGGTTCTTCAATGGCGATCCGTTTTTCTGCGGGAACGCGCCTTTCAATTAAAGCGTTGGAATAACCATCAAATGCAGGCGGATAGTAAAGTAAATAACCGCCACTTAAGGGACAAAAACAAGTGTCGAGGTGATAGAATCTTTCGTCAGTTAAACGCAGCGAAAGTACCTCAATATCTAACCATTTGGCAATGTAACTATGGGAATCTAATTCGGAGCGAAAACCGTATCCTGCCCACAGCCAACGTCCTTCGCGGTCTAATAGGGCATCGCCTGCGCCTTCAAATGGTAAGTCTTTTGGGAGTTCGTAAACTGTGTAACCGTTTTCTTCAAACCACTGTTTGAAATAAGGTTCTTCCCCTTGACGTTCTTTGTGTAAAAAGCGACTGAGAACGACGTTTTTTCCTAATACTAATCCAGCATTGGCTGTAAATACCATATCGGGCCACCCTTGGGCGGGTGTTACTAAATCGACGATCGCCCGATCTTTCAGGTTATGATACAGTTTATACCATTGATCCACGGCGCGATCGCGTGAGGATTTATGAATATTTCCCTCCATCCACGGATTAATTACATAATCTACGTCGTAATGATCGGGAGGACACATGAGGAAGCGAATCGAGTCTGTCATAGTTGAGCTAAGATAATCTAAGGTAGATGTCCAGTTTATTTCCTAATTTCAAGCGGATTTTTATCGCCACCGGGCAGCATTACATTTTATTATTTTGTGTCGCTAAAAAACAACTTCTGGGCAATTTTTTTTATTCTGAAAGTTCCTTGACAAAAACACAAAATAATGTATCTAGACTTAGATAAGTCTTTGGGTTTGAATAAAAATTTCTTTAGTTAGCGATTAACGGTCAGTAGATGGAGACATTTTTCTTCCTGGACGAGATAAGCGTTCCAAGTATAGCAAGATGCCATAAACAGAAAAAGCTAAAATTGCTACAGCGATCGCGCCCGCCCATATTTTACCGGAATTTTGTTGTTGGACACCTTCAAAAAGCAACGTCCCCAGTCCACCAGCATTAAATTTAGCACCAATAGCGGCGATCGCCACAGCCACAATTGTTGCCAAGCGCACTCCCGCCAAAAAAACTGGTAAAATTAACGGGAATTCTACCCACCACCAAGATTGCCAAGCATTCATTCCCATACCCTTTGCAGCTTCTAAAATTGCTGCATCAATTGAATTTAAACCAACAGAAATATTCCGGACTAAAATTACCTGAGTATAAATTACCATCGCGATAATTACCGATTGAGCATTCAGTCCAAAAATAGGTACTAGCAAAATAATTAACGCCAAACTAGGGATAGTATAAAGAATACCGAGAATTCCTAAGACAAAAACTGAGAGAAATCTGACTTTGTTAATTAATATTCCCAATGGTAAAGCAATTAACACGGCAATCAAAACTGACAAACTCGTCATTTGTAAATGTTCGAGAAAATACTCGTAGACAATTGCCGGATGTTCCCAAATATAATTCATAAAAAATCCCAGTAATTACGGATTGACAGGCTCTTAATTTAACAAGTTCTTCTGAAATTGTTGATAATTATAGTTCAAAATTGGGGTGTAGTTAATTCTCAAAATTGTTAGGATTTTGCTTTTAAAGAGGGTTAAAAAGTTAGAAGATTAAATTTAATCTTAATTCGCTTTGGTTATGCGATCTAAAATTTTTTAGAGAAGTTGTATACAAAGTTTATACAAATTTTGTCTCTGTAGTATTCATTTCAGGAAATGGTATAACTACTTGGTTGGAAAGAAAAGAGAAAACAAGTTACTGTGTTATTACGATGATTAACGATCGCCAACCAATCGATGAAACTGGTTTCGTTAGAAGCTATAGTAGCGCGATCGCTACACGAGAAGCAAGTTTATATCATTGCAGTGAATATAAATAGGCAAATGTTGACGACACATTTATCAGCATCTAAAGAAAAGAAGTGAGCGCAAATGTCTCTAATGGGTAATTCCTAGTACATCGAAACTTGATTACTTAAGTAACCAATTAATAAACTTGAGCTTTCCCTCATAAGGAGGATAGCGTAACTTAATATCTAACCAAAAAGGCTTTTTCAGGACACTTTTGCGATGAGAAAAGGTGTCAAAACTAGCTTTACCGCCATAATTTCCGACTCCACTGTCACCTACTCCACCAAAAGGAAGTTCCGAAGGTGCGATATGAGTAATAGTTTCGTTGATACAAGCACCACCAGAGGAAGTTTCTTGTAAAATTCGCTGTTGATTTTGCTTATTTTTCGAGAAGAAGTAAAGTGCGAGAGGTTTGGGACGAGAATTAATTTGCGCGATCGCCTCTGTTAAGTCATCATACTCGATCACAGGTAGCAAGGGACCAAAAATTTCCGCTTGCATAATCTGGTCATCCCAGTTTACCTCGTCAATCACCGTCGGAGCAATATAGCGATCGCTGGAATTAGTTTCACCCCCAACCACAACTTTACCGCCAGAATGTAACAATTCTTGCAGACGGTTAAAGTGGCGATCGCTAATAATCCGTGCATAATCTGAACTAGCTTCCGGATTTTCAGTGTAAAATTCTTGAATACATTGCTTAATTGCTGCTATTAATGGTTCTTTAATACTGCGATGAACTAATAAATAATCTGGTGCAATACAAGTTTGTCCCGCATTAATAAATTTACCCCAAGCAATCCTTCTCGCACTAAGTTCTAAATCAATATCTGGCTCAATAATACAGGGACTTTTTCCACCTAATTCTAAAGTGACAGGAGTTAATTGTTTCGCCGCAGCCTGCATAATTATTTTACCAACTTCTGTACTTCCGGTAAAGAAAATATGGTCAAATTTTTCAGCTAACAATTCTTGAGAAACTTCTTTTCCACCTTCCACAACAGCTAGAAAATTTGGTTCAAAACATTTACCAATTAGTTTCGCAACTAACCCAGAAGTATGAGCAGCAATTTCTGAAGGCTTTAGTATAGCACAGTTTCCCGCCGCGATCGCGCCCACTAACGGTGCAATTACTAATTGAAAAGGATAATTCCACGCACCAATAATTAACACTACACCCAACGGCTCACTAATTATCCTTCCTGACGTAGGAAATAAAAATAAAGGTGTCGCTACTTTTTTCGGTTTTGTCCAAGATTTGAGCTTTTTCAGAGCATAGTTAATTTCTTCAATACATAGCAAAACTTCCGTACCTATACTCTCGAATTTTGGCTTTTTTATATCTGCTTGTACCGCTTGAGCAATTTCTGTTTGATTATCAATTATTACTTGTTTTAAAAGCTTTAATTGTTCAACTCGAAACGCAATATTTTTCGTTTTACCTGTCTGAAAAAAATGGCGTTGCTCGGTAAGAATTTGAGTAGTTATAGTAGTTTTACTAAACATTATGTTCTCCTTTTGTCAAGAGTCAAACCGAAAATTAATTATTTTTAC
>JAWQFW010000325.1:3648-5026 GCA_035968095.1 Oscillatoria sp. PMC 1068.18 | reverse complement strand
AAGAGCAAGGCACGGATTGGGGGTAAGTGGTTCAAAATCACCGACAAATGCTGGATGGAAGCTGCACGAGTGGAATGTTTGGCTTCGATTGGGATTGATTTTGCTGAACTTGTGGCATTAGGTTGCGATTTACCTGTAGTCGAGCTTTCTTTACGGTATCATCGACCGTTACAATTAGGCGCGATCGCAGTTGTTAGGACACGCATGGGAAAAATGCAAGGTGTGAGAATTCACTGGGACTACCAAATTCAATCGCGCGATCGCCAAGAATTATATCTCACCGGACGAGTCACTTTAGTCGCAGTTGACCGCGAAAAAGGCAAAATCATGCGACAACTACCTTCAGCCGTCAAAAATGCCCTCGTTAAACTTTCAGTTGAATAATTCACTATTAACTAAAAATACTTGTTCACAATAGCCTCTTCCTAAACCAAAATATCTAACCTTGAAAATTTAGCTCATCATCAAAAAAGCTTCGAGATTTATTAAAAGTAAAAAAATTGAGCGCATGACAGAAACAGAAACCGAATTTGATACACCCTGGAAAGATATCTTAGAAGTATACTTTGAAGAATTTATCGATTTCTTTTTTCCTGATGCTCATCGTCAAATTGACTGGACTCAAGGTTACGAATTTTTAGACCAAGAATTGCAACAAGTAGTCCAAGATGCCGAGTTAGGAAAACGTTTTGTTGATAAACTCGCAAAAGTATATCTTTTAACTGGAACAGAAGCTTGGGTTTTAATTCACGTTGAAGTTCAAAGTCAGCGAGAATCAGCATTTTCCCAACGAATGTTTGTTTACCACTACAGAATCTACGATCGCTACAAAATTCGGATCGCTTCCCTCGCTGTCTTCGGTGACGAAAGCCATACCTGGCGACCAAATCAGTTTACCCAAGAATTGTTCGGTTGTGAAATTAATTTTCGCTTTCCCATCATAAAATTGCTAGACTATCAACAAAGATGGTCAGAGTTAGAAGCCAGTCGCAACCCCTTTGCTACCGTAGTAATGGCTCATTTAAAAGCCTTAGAAACCCGAAACAACGGAAATGAACGTAAAGACACAAAATTGGCTTTAATTAGGCAACTTTACGAACGAGGTGATCAACGGGAAGCAATTATTAACTTGTTTAAGTTTATCGACTGGATGATGATTCTCCCAACTGAATTAGAAGCCGAGTTTGAGCAACAATTAACACAATTCGAGGAGGAAAAAAGAATGCCCTATATTACCAGCATCGAAAGAAAAGGTATGGAAAGAGGTATGGAAAGAGGCTTGGAAAGAGGCTTGGAAAGAGGCTTGGAAAGAGGCTTGGAAAGAGGCACAAAGCAAGGACTTTTAGAAGCAATTGAACTAGATTTGGAATTTAAATTT
>JAWQFW010000325.1:0-3548 GCA_035968095.1 Oscillatoria sp. PMC 1068.18 | reverse complement strand
TGCGGGCTTTGAAAACCGTAAATAATCTTAACGAACTTCGTGCCGTTTATCGACTGGATGATGATTCTCCCAACTGAATTAGAAGCCGAGTTTGAGCAAGAATTAACACAATTCGAGGAGGAAAAAAGAATGCCCTATATTACCAGTATCGAAAGGAGAGGCTGGGAAATAGGCTGGGAAATAGGCACAAAGCAAGGACTTTTAGAAGCAATTGAACTAGATTTGGAATTTAAATTTGGCAGTGCAGGATTGAGTCTTTTACCCGAAATATCTCAATTGGAAAATGTTAATCAACTGAGAGAAATTTTGCGGGCTTTGAAAACCGTAAATAATCTTAACGAACTTCGTGCCGTTTATCGACTAGATAATGATTCCCTGAACTGAAGCACAATAAAGTTTGAAAAAAAACTTACTTTTAAACATTTTAAATAACAAGAATATCTGAAAATGAAAACCGATGAAAAATAACAATAAAAAGGCTTTTTAAAATTAGATAATTTCACTATTATTGCTAATCCAACAAACTCAGAATTACTCAAAAATCCTTATGGCAGATTTAACCGGAACTTGGCTAGGTACTTATTGGCAACTAGGCATACCCACCCGCTTTGAATTAATTATAGTTCAAGGTGGTAACACAATTACAGGTAATATTTTAGATGACAGTTATTTAGATGAAGCTTCTCTTACAGGATCGATTATCGGCAGAAATATTAGTTTTGTCAAACGCTATCTAACTGGTGCGCGACACTCAATTAATTACACTGGAAAAGTTTCTGAAGATGAAAATTTTCTTCATGGAAAATGGCAAATAAATCGTCGTCATTCAGGGAAGTGGGAAGCGCATCGTAGCGGAGAAAATTTAACTGTAGAAATTCAAACTCGCCAAACCAAACAAGTACCTGCTTTAACCAAAAGTTAGTAAGTAGAGACATTGCTAAAAACGTCTCTACTGGTAATTCTGAAAACTCCTACCAACCGACAATAATTTGCCAACAAGTAGCTGCTAAAACTACAATACCTAAATACTGCGGCAGTAACAATTTGAATGGCTGACGGGCAATTCTTTGTGTTACCCACATCGAAGTAATTACTCCAGCAATTAAAGTTGTTCCTTGTAAAAAGGCAATGACGGCTGGATGTGCAACTAATATTGGTAAAGTTTCACCATTTAAACCAAAGGTAGCAAAGCTAACTGGTAAAATGCGTCCACCTTCAGCTAAACCTAACTTTAAATAATGTGCTAAATTGGCTGCTAACACTAAAGGTAAATATCCGTAAGCTAATTCAACAAATCTTTTGGGTTTAATTTTGTTAGTTAATTGATAAAATCCTTTCATTAATAAATGAACTAGAAGCGGAAAAATTGCAGGTAAACTCAAAGCTGCTACTGCTACTGCGAAATGCGTCCAAAAGTTACTTAAATCTAAACTTAAACCAAGTTGAGATTGGATTTCTGGTAAGCGGTGCAAAAATACTGCATCTAGTAATAATAATAACAGAGCGACTTCATAACTATGCGGTTGATGACTTGTCCATAATTCTATTCCTGGTGGACGTAAATTAAATTCAACTGAACGATGGGGACAAGCTTTTAAACAAGTCATACATAAAACGCAATCTCGGTTATCTTGTAATTGAGCAGGATGAGAAGATAAAGGACAGCCATTGGTTGCCATTCCTTCGCCTTTTTGGGGTCCTCCTTTATAACATTGATAAGTAGTACATTCTGCTGAACAAGTTCCTTGTTGCGCGCGTAATTCAGTCATGGAAAGTTTGGCAAACATTCCATTCATTCCGCCGATGGGACACAAGTAACGACACCAAAAACGACGCTCAAAAATTGCTGAGAAAATCATTGCGCCTGCGGTAATTAATAATAGTAAGCAGGCGGAAAGATAAGCTGTATTTTGTAAATTCCACAATTCTTCCCACAATAAAATTAAAGTAAATAAGCCGAAAAGAAACCAACCGCCCCATTTTTCTGCTGTTTGTCGGGGCCACTTTTTCAATTGTCGAGGAAATAGCCATAAGGAAATTTTTTGGGTAATTTCGCCGTAAATCATGAAGGGACAAACGGCGCACCACAGCCGCCCAATAAAAGGAAAACCAATTAAGATTAGGGGCCACCACCAAGCCCAAAATAAATTTAAGGCGAAGTTGCGATCGCGTGTTTGGGGACCGAGAAAAAGTAGGGCGACAACGATCGCGAAAGCGGTGAAAGTAAAGCCGTAGTTAAGACGATCGGGCCACCACGGGCTACGCAGAAAGTGCCGCAAACGAGGGTAGGTATTTAAGAGGTTGACACGAAATTGTTTTTTCTTACTTTGGGAGGGCCAAACTATTTCTTCGGTGAGTTCTTTTGCCCCGGCTGCTTGCACGATCGCTCTTTGAATTAAGTTCTCTAATTCGCTAAGATTATTGGGAAAGTCGTAGGCTTGTAGTCTTCTAACTGCTTCTGGTGTAATCCGAGGTTTTTTAATTCCTTTGGCGCGAGAAATTAAGCTGAGATAATAAGCCATTTGGTCAGCAATGTCGCTTTTTCGCACTCGTAAAGGTGGTACATTAATTAATCGTTCGACATGAGGATCGATCTCCGGAATTTTTTTCTCGGAAATCATAATAATTCTGGCTTCACTTTCAATAGGTTTAACGTTTTCCTCAGAACGATTAATTGGTTGGTAAGTTTTGGTTGAGAGTAATTCGGCTATGGGAGATAGTAATTCTTTGTCTAGTTCTTGAATATTATTTAAGACTAAAGTTCCTCTCCCTAAAGCATTAATTAAACCGGGTTTGCCACCAACGCGACCAAATAATTCTGCCCCACTAGCTTGAATTTTACTGCAATCAAGTTTGATGATTGGTTCGCGGCGATCGCTGGAACCAAAGTGAACTAAGGCGGCAATGTTGTCTTTTCCTAATCCTGGTTCGCCAAAAATTAGCACCGATTGGCGATCGCCGGACGCTTGTTTGATTTGTTGGCGTAATCTTACCGCATAGCGACTTTTCCCGACAATTCCCCGTCTGGCTTTGGTAACTAAATAAGGTCGCAAAATCACCTGACGGTCTTGTTCGTAGCTTAATTGAGAAGATAGTTGGGCTAGTTCTTTGGCTAGTTCAGGTGCAAATTTTTGGACAATTTCGGGATATTTTTCGCTTAATTCTTGAAATTTGGCGGCGGAAATTTCCCACAAACTACATTCGCTACGGCTAAAGATGGTTCTTTGGACGGGTTGGTTGAAAAGTAGTTCTTGGAGGTGGATAATTGCTCCGGGAAGCCAACTAATTGCCCACATATTGCTGGTTTGGCTGGTGCGATCGCTTTCTAGGTTTCCTTTTGCCAAAATATACAAATTCTCGACTGGAGTGTCTTCTTTGACGAGAATTTCGTCGGCTGAGACGATTTTTTCCGACATGAGTTGCGCGATCGCCTCTAACACTTCTTCGCTAAGTACACTAAATGCCGTTCTCTCTCGCAACCACGTTACTAAATTTGTCAAGCTCATTTTTAACTTATTAATAAATTTAATTTTTTCTTTACTTATTGG
>JAWQFW010000324.1:0-5043 GCA_035968095.1 Oscillatoria sp. PMC 1068.18 | reverse complement strand
CACCAGTCCCCAATCACCAGTCCCCAATCACCAGTCCCCAATCACCAGTCCCCAAAAATCTCTTTACAAAAAAAAATAAAAAGGGGGTGACACACCCCACCCCAGTTGTGCTATAATCTGTTATATTGATGCACCCTGATGATCGGGAGGGTCACGTTCTGTGGCTCTCTTTTTTTTTGTCTGTTTTCATTGTATTTCGCTAAAAACTAAATTGGGCGCGGAGGTTGCCGACAAAAATTGTCCCGTTGTCGCCAAAATTGTTCGGATTAGCAATAATGTAGAAAGCGGGGACTAAAGCGAGATTGCTGTTAATTGGGTAGAAGTAAGTGGCTTCCACTTCAAACTGAGTAGCGCCATCACCGCCACCAGAAATTAAAAAATCGCGTCCGTCAAGGACATCAAAAGGAATTAGAAACGAGAGAGTTCCTAACGCACCTTCTTTGACTAAATCAGGAAAAGCAAGCCCAAATTGAAAAGATTGGGCATTAATTTCGCCGTCATCTCGTCCTGATGTGAGCGCAAAAATATTCGTACTACCATAACTGTAGCGTCCAAAGATGCCAAAACGCCTAGCAATGCGCCAATCGAAGTTGAAAGCAAAAGTATCCGCAGTTGCATCTCCCACCGCACCACCAAAACCGTCGTCAGCGAAACCATAAATCGGTTCGGCGATCGCGCCCCCAATTAAACCATTACTCGCTTCAATATTCGACCGATTATAGATAAACCGTAAAGTCGCATTGTCACTCGGTTGGTAGTCTAATTGCACTGTAGTCGTATTCGTCCCGCCAAACAAACCCTGACTGGGATCGCTAGCAGTGTTAAACGGAGGACTAGGTAAAAACTCAGTATTTTCCCCCAAATAACCCACTCGTAGCGTCAAGTTATCAGTCACATTCCAAATCGCGATCGCACCTGCACCTCGGTCAATAGAATTCAATTGCGTGCTACCACTAGAATTAAAACTACCAGCGCCAGTTAGAAAAAAAGTAAAAGCATTACTATCAAAATACCGATACCAATTTACTCGCGCCCCAACGACAAACCGTAAACTATTACCCACTGGAAATTCATAAAATATTTCTCGCAAAATCACATCATTATTATCACTCGGAGTGCCTCTTTGGTCGGTAAAAGGAGTACCAAAAGTGTTAAAAAGTCCCGCCGAAACAAATTGATTTACTGGAGAATTACCATTTCCAGCAGCAAGTTGCACAACTAAATTATCTCTGCCAGTGAAAGAAGTATTCAAAGTTAACCAAATATAGTCGCTAAGAGTAATTTCTGGATCATCGGTAATGACTCTTTCCACATTTCTCCCAGCAACATCCCGTTGGGCGCGAAAAGCATTTAATCCTTCGGCACGAATATCACCGTCAGCAAATGCCCCAGTTAAATTAAAGAAAACTTGACCTCTCAATTTTGTAGTTGTCGAAAACTGATTTTCTTCTAGGAAAACAACCTGACTTTCGAGATTATCGGTTCTGGTGGCTAAAGTAGCTAATTCTGCTGCAAATTCTTGAGTTAATCTTCTCAAGGTTTGCAAATCTTCTGTGTCAATACCGGGACTACTTTCACTATTTACATTTTCTCTAAGTAATGCCTCAATTCGATTCAGACAAGCATTCAAACCTGCCGCAAATTCATAGCGAGTAATTGCTCGATTTCCTCGATAAGTTCCATCAGGATAACCCGCAAGACAATTATACTCTTCAACTAAATTTTGTAGCGCTTGAAATGCCCAATCAGTCGGTTGCACATCTCGCAGTTGAATCACCGAAGGAACTTGCATCATTGTCTCATTAGCTAAATTTTCCTCGATAAGTTCGCCTGTGTCTAGCTCTGTCTCGGAAAAAATTGCTTCTGTATTCTCTGTTACCGGAAAATCGACAGTCGGGTTTGAGTCGAAATTCTCCCAGTTTTCACTGTTAATTAACTCTGCTTCCTCTTCCTTCGCTGTAACAGTTTGTAAATCCTCAAATAATTGACTTTCTGACGCTCTTCCTGTAATTGGAAAAAGTAAAATAGCTATCAGAAATACTGGTACTGTGGCAAATATATTTCTAGTCATCAACCCTCACACCTTTGCTTGCTAGCTACCTGAAGCTGCTTGCTGCACGCTAAATATAGCTTTGCGCCAATCGCTCTTGAGAATAGCTGGTGTGTATACGGTATTCTGTATACATTAATACAAATACAAACTCCAGGTAGAGATAGAATCAGCGCTATATCGTCAAATTTTAAATAATAATTTGACTGGAAAGTTAAGATTATTTGATGGCAAAAACAGGAAAACATTTTCAGAAAAATAATCGTTTATTAAAATTATATATTTGGAGAAAAATATGGTTCAACCAAATCAGGAACTAACTCTCGAAACAGAAACTACAGAAACAGTAGAAGCATCGACAATCGAATCAGATTTAATTTATGGTTTAGAAGCTAAACCGCCTTTTTTCGAGTCTGTTTTCGTCGCTTTGCAGCACGTTTTCGCTTGTTTTGTCGGTATTATTACACCGGGTTTAATTATTTGCGGGGCGTTAGAAGTCGAACCCGCAGACACAACTTTTATCTTGAGTATGTCTTTGTTTGTTTCGGGAATTGCTACTTTTATTCAAGCGAAAAAAATTGGACCTGTAGGTTCGGGTTTATTAAGTATTCAAGGGACTAGTTTTGCTTTTCTTGGTCCAATTATTGCCGCCGGATTAGCCGTAAAATCAGCAGGAGGAAGCCCGAATGAAGCCTTAAGTTTAATATTCGGTTTATGTTTATTTGGGGCTTTTATCGAAATTATTATTAGCCGCTTTCTGCATTTAGCGAACAAAATTATTACCCCATTGGTAACAGGAGTTGTCGTTACTTTGATTGGTTTAACGTTGATTAAAGTCGGAATTACTAGCGTTGGTGGTGGTGTAATTGCGCAGAGAAATGAAACTTTTGGGAGTCCGGTTTATTTGGGTATTGCGGCTTTGGTTTTAGTGGTAATTGTGGCGCTGAATAGCTTGAATAATAACTATTTGCGGATGTCATCGGTAGTGATTGGTTTAGCAGTTGGTTATTTAGTTTCGATTCCTTTAGGATTAGTGAATTTTAGTAACTTGAGTGGTTTACCTTTAATCACGATTCCGATACCGTTTCGTTATGGTTTAGGATTCGATTTTGGTGCATTTATTCCCTTTGCCTTTTTGTATGTAATTACGGCAATTGAATCGATTGGTGATTTGACAGCAACTTCAGCTATTTCCGGCGAACCAATTGAAGGAGCAAAGTATTTTCGCAGACTAAAAGGAGGAGTTTTAGGTGATGGGATAAACTCAATTATCGCGGCTTGTTTTAATACCTTTCCGAATACAACTTTTAGTCAAAATAATGGCGTAATTCAATTAACAGGAGTTGGGAGTCGTTATGTGGGCTACTTTATTTCGGTGATTTTTGTGATTCTGGGTTTGTTTCCGATTGTGGCTGGAGTTTTTCAAGCATTACCTCAACCAGTGTTAGGTGGTGCAACGCTGGTGATGTTTGCGACAGTTGCGGTTGCGGGGATAAAAATTATTTCTTGCGTTAACTTGACGAAACGAAATTCGATTATTTTAGCGATCGCGTTAGGTTTAGGTTTAGGTGTTACATTTGAGCCAACAATTCTCGATGCTTTACCAAGTTTAATCAAAAGTATCTTCTCGTCAGGAATTTCCACAGGAGGGCTGACAGCATTAGTTTTGAACCTAATTTTGCCAGGAAGAGAATAAGGGAAAATAATTACTATGTACGGACTAAAAGCGATCGTTATTGGTGCAGGAATGGGTGGTTTAACCGCAGCTATTGCACTACGTCAAGCCGGATACGAGGTCGAAGTTTACGAAAAAACCAGCAAATTACGTCCGGCTGGGGCAGGTATTTCTTTGTGGTCGAATGGGATTAAAATCTTAAATAAACTCGGACTAGGAAAAGAAATTGCGGCAATTGGTGGACAAATGAAGCGGATGGAATATCGCAGCCATACCGATGAACTTCTCAATCATGTTAATTTAACACCTTTAATCGAGAAAGTTGGTCAAAAACCTTACCCAGTTTCGCGTACCGACTTACAACAAATGATGTTAACTGCATTTGGTGAGTCAGATGTGCGTCTGGGGATGCGTTGCGTTAGCGTGAAAGAAGACAAAGATAGTGCTACAGCTATTTTTGAAGACGGTAGTACCGCGACAGGAGATGTGATTATCGGTGCAGATGGAATTCATTCGGTGGTGCGAAGTTATGTCACCGGGAAAGAAACTCAGCCGCGTTATGCAGGTTACGTGAATTGGAATGGTTTAGTCCCAGCTAGCCCGGATTTGGCGGATAATGATGTTTGGGTGATTTATGTTGGCGATGGAAAACGTGCTTCAATGATGCCTGTAGGGGGGAACCGTTTTTACTTTTTCTTTGGTTGTCCGATGTCGCAGGGGACGAGTGTTGAGCCAGAAAATCGGCGGGCGGAGTTAAAGGAAATCTTTGCAGGTTGGGCGCAACCAGTCCAAAATTTAATTGAGAAACTCGACCCTTACCAGCTTAATCGTTTGGAAATTTCTGACCTCGATCCGTTACCGAATTTAGTTAAAGGTAGAATTGCTTTATTGGGTGATTCCGGTCATGCGACTACGCCAACTTTAGGACAAGGAGGCTGTCAAGCGATGGAAGATGCGGAAGTTTTGTCTCGCTTTTTGGTGACAACTAATTTGAGTGTGGCAGATGCTTTGCTGCGTTATCAAGGGGAACGCAAAGAAAGAACGGCGAATTTGGTCTTGAAAGCCCGCAAACGCACCGATACGATTTATGGTAAAGATGCCGAAATCACGCAAGAATGGTACGAACAACTGAAACAAGAAGACGAAAAAGACGTAACAGACGCGATCGCCAAAATTATTTTAGGAGGTCCGTTACGCTAATTGACATCCTCACCGCCGTAAACGGACGGTGATTCCTAAACCTTACGATTTAAGTTTCTGCTTCATCCACATCGGCGTACACTACTAAAAGCTAGTTATGTCCCCGTCTTACGTCATG
>JAWQFW010000323.1:0-5098 GCA_035968095.1 Oscillatoria sp. PMC 1068.18 | reverse complement strand
TCCAATTCCCCCAATACTTCCAATTCCCCCAATACTTCCAATTCCCCCAATTCCCCCAATCTCCTAACTACCTTTCAAAATCAGCATATTGTTACCAATAACCGCATTCCGAGCCACTATTTCTCCTTGAGAATCAGTAATATATAGCTTGCGGAAATCTAACTTCTGAGAACGCGCTAGCATTTCATTCGCTAACTTCTCTTGTCCCGGAGAATCTAAATTGTACCAATCATCAGTTACTCTGACTAACAAACGACTGTTCGGAAAATCGGCTTGTATCGACTGAATCAAACCATTAGCATAATCTTCCGTAAGAGTAGCTACTCGCTGTTGAATTGCCGCAATTAAGCTTTGTTCCGGCGTAAATATTGGTTCTGGTGGTGGGAGAGTTTCTACAGCTTGCGGTTCTCCAGGCGCTTCTAATTCTACTGGGTTTGTAGCTGCTGTGGGTGGTAAGGGTGAGACTTCCGGGGGTACTTCTGTCACTGGTGGTAAGGGTGAGACTTCCGGGGGTACTTCTGTCACTGGTGGTAGTGGTGAGACTTCCGGGGGTACTTCTGCGACTCGTTCGGTTGCAGGTTCTGGTAACAAAGCCACCGTCGTCCACAAAATTATTACGACAACACCTGTGAGAATACCAGTCAAAGCCCAATCAGAAAGCTTTTCGGCGATCTTTCTCGGTAAAATAGCGCGAATACTGGTTAAAACTCCGTCCCACCAGCTTTGAACAGTGCTAAAACTGGGTAAGAGTCGGTCTAACCAACCAGTTTTCTCAGTTTCGGCGATCGCAGTTTTCGGTTGACTAACTTCTGCTTCACTTACCGGAACAGCAGTCGCTTCTTCAGCCGGAACTTGGTCAGTTATTTCCTCAGTTGGTGAAAACATGACCTTTTCCTTAGAAATATCAATTGTTGGAGAATTTTCCTCTTGTTCTGTGCTGGGTTGAGTTTCGCTCTTTTCTAGAGAAGCAGCTAGTTCGTCAGTGGTTGCGATCAGTTTGGCGAAAGCAACTGTTGACGGCAAATTCTCAACTGATTGAGTTTCCAACTTGGCGACAATTGTTTCCAAACGCCGAATCGTTTGTTGTAAGACTTGAATTGTTTCAGCTTTGTTATTGAGTTGAGCATTTGTTTCTGGCTGCTCTTGGTGTTCTTCTGACATTAATTTTCCCTCCGGGGCAGCACTTTTAGCGACAATTTATACCTAACAGGAAAATTTTACCCTTTGGTGAGATCCTTGCTTCTGGTTTTGAGGTAATTATTTGCCGCACTGGGTTGAATGGTGGTGCAAGAAACTACGCCGAGACTTAAACCAACTCTGCCATTTGAGATTGTAAATAATTACTAAAATCACAGAGATGCTCGCACTTGCTTTGTGCGATGATTTTAGCAGTGCGAGCATCTTGGCTACTAAAATAATTAGCTGAACGTGAGCTAACTACATTTTTCGTTGATATTCTTCGAGTAAATCAATTAAATTAACCTGGGATTGCATCGGAAGTAATTCGACCAAGGGTAATTCTTTTTTTCCTCCACCTAATTTAACCGGAATATCGCGCAAAATTTGGAGAACTGCGTCTTCATTAATTGCAGTATCTTCGGTGAGTAAAGGATAAACTCTTTCGGCGACAAGAGTATGTAAGTGAGCATCGGACAAATATAAATGCCACTTCGCTACGTCGATATAAACATTTTCGCCAATTTCTGCGGCGAGTGCTTCGATTTCTTGAGTTGTCGGGTTAGCCATTGGATCTCGTTGAATAATCTGCTATGCCAAAAATATAAATCAGATGGATTAATAAAATTATCGACCATGCGATTGTAATCCATTTACCCCAAGCCCAATTAGTCAGGTGGATTTGATGAAAAAAGAGCAAACCGCTATTACAAGCAGCAAATAAGGCGACATGGACAGCAAAATTCATGCGATCGTCTAAACGTCGATATTCGGGATCTTCGCGAGTTGGTTGACGGGGCCACTTTGGGGGCATTTTTGGTGATTCTCCTTGAGCGATCGCTTTAATTTTACACCTGACGAACCTGTTTCAAGGCAACCAGTGGGGATGAAAACCGGGAACTAACTCTTGTGGGGCGAGATTTTGGAGATTTTCGTTGTTGAGTGTTTCTGGTAAGGGTAGCAGCCATAAACGCCCGGTGGCAATCGCGATTCCGTCTTCGGTGGTTAAGGTTTCGTTATCTACTTCTGTTGCGGGAGCTAGGCGATCGAAGAGTAAGCCGATTCCGTCTGGTGAAATATTAATTTGGGCTTCTCCTTGTGAAGGTAGGGCGAGTAGGTCGATGATTTCTGCTGTTTCTAAGTTAATTGCTGTAATAAATGTCAATGCTTCGGGTTGGTTTGCTCTAGTTTGGCTGGTTAAACAATAAAGAGTTTTTTCTTTTTTGGGTTCTAGTTCGCATTCGATAATTGTTCTTGCTGTGGTCAAGATTTTTTGGGCTTCTCCTTGTTGATTCAGGATAAATAGCGATGCTGTATAATCGGGATTATTTTTCACTAAAATTGTCTGATTAATGGTTTGATCGTAAGCAAGAATTTGATCGTAACCAGAGAAAATTTTCCCGGAAGTTGCGGTGTCGGGAGGTGGTTCTGGGTTCAAAGAAGCGATCGCTACTTTTTCTGTTTGTGTGACTGCTACTGTTTTTCCGTCCGGGGCAATCTTGATTTTTCCTCCCTGTATTCCTAAAGATTCGGGTTTTCCTGACTCTCCGATTAACCACAAACCAAAGTCAGTCGCATTTTTTTGATTCACTCTGCGCACGACAATGTTTTTCCCATCGGCGGCGAGATCGAATTCAAGATTGTAATAGTTTTCTGAGTCTAAAATTTCTTTAATTTTACCTGAAGGTTGAGCTTTTTCTGGGTCAGCAAAGTTAATTCCTGTGGTGACAGTATAAAGTTTTTGTGAGCCTAAATCTTGAGTTTTATCGTTTTTATTGAGCGCCGAAAATAAGATTTTTTCTCCGTTAGGATAGCTTTCAAAATCGACAATTACTAACTCGCCCGGAGTCAGAACTGTTTTTTTCTGCTGTGTTAAATTATACAGAATTAAACGTCCTTGTTCTTCTGCTTCGACACCGATATAAGCAAAAGCGCGATCGCGGGTTGGGAATTCTGTCTGGAAAGAATTTACTTCTGTTTCTAAATCCTGCTTTGATTTTGCCCCTTTTAACTGAATTTCGTAGCTATTTTCATAAAGGGGAGGTTGGGTAAGAGTATATGCCATTTTATTACCCATCCAACTAATTTTTCCGGGCAATAAAGGTTCGATTTTTAGGTTTGCTTCCACACTAGAATGTTCGACGGGACGGTTAAAGGTAAGCATAAACGATTTATCTTTTGCTCCTATTTGTTGATTTTTCCAGCTAAAATCACGCACGCGAGGAGCAACCCAATTTCCTGTGATTAAATTCAATAAAATCAAGAAGATAAATATCCCACTGGTAGTTACAAATAGTTGTTCCAAAGATGCTAAACTTTGAAATTTGTTAATTAGTTTTGCTTTAAATTCTGAATTCATTTGGTAACTACAATTAATTTACCATGATTGATTATAAGGATTATCTGGACGAGAAATTTCTCGAATCTCAGCCGCATCAACTGTTAATTGTCGTCTCCCTTGTACTGTTGAACCGATCACTATTCCTTCTACTTCTAACCAATTATTCGGCGAATAAATTTGGCGATTGTTTTCCGGTAATTTGATTGGTAAAGCTACTGGATAAAGGTCGGAAATACAACAATTTATAACTAAACTTGAGAGTAATAAATAATCTGCTGGTAGTTGAGTTTCGTTAACAATTAATCCTTTTAACTTGACTTTTTGACCGAGGTATGAGTCTGGTTCGGGATTTTGATTAAGACTAGCAATCCAATCAATAAAAGTACGATCTTCGGGATTAGTCGCTGGGAGAAAAGAAGGAGCAACATTAGCATTTAAAGCTAAAGATTCACTGATACCTGTACCGATTAATTTTGATGCGTTGACTACTTGAGGTGTTGTAAATAAGCCAATTATTGCTACTAATAAAAGGACGGCTGAAGTTAGCACAGGTGGTAACAAACTAACATGAGTAACCATCGGCATTTCATGAAGATAACCCCAACGTTGCTGACGTAGCCTCCAGTTAAGTTGAATACCTTTGAGAATTGCGATCGCTAAAAAAAGGAAACCCGCAGCGATCGCTAACCATCCATATTCGGGGTGCATTAACAGATCTAAGTTGGAAGTCAGCCAAAATTTTAGCAGCAAAATACCCCAGGAAATTAAGACTAAGATATCTAACACCGGAAGTAACAATTTGTTTTCTCTCATTGGCATGATAGTTAATCTGGCTGAAACTATCTTACCATTCAACTGCATCAACTAGCTAATCTCTCAACTCCGAAATAAACGGCTATACTGAGTTTCGTGTTCCATACTCGCAAAGCTTAATCCCCAACTACAACTTGCTATTTCTTTATCTGTAATAGTCATAATTTCTGCGGTAGTTTTGAGAATTAAAGGCTGCATTTCCAATAATAATTTTTGACCAGCCGTTTGTCCTAAAGGAATTGTTTTTACACCGGAATTAATTATGTTTGTTAGCCAACTGTGAAGATAACTCATAGTAGTTGCTTCTCTATTGATTTGCCAAAAAGAGGCGGCAATTCCGAAAGCAATTGCATAGTTACATTCATGTTCTATAACTTTTAATAAAAATTGTAGTTTTGGCTGTAAATCTAAAAGAAGTTTCAGTAAAGATTGTCCCATTTGATGACTTTGTTGTCTTAATTCTTTTGTTTCTCTTGCTGCGGATAACCAATTATTCCAGTTATTTAATTCTGTTAAATTATTGTTAGTTAAACAAGTGTATGCTCTGAGCATTACTACTGTTTCAATCCGAATTGATCCAAAAAGTAATTCGTTTTCTAACCAAGAAAATAAGTTATTTTGATGATTAATAATTCCTGAATCTACCAGCGTTTCTAAACCTTCTGAGTAACTATAAGCACCTACGGGTAAAGTAGGACTAGCTAATTGTAATAAATTTAGTAAAGCTGGCTCTTTTAGCATAATATTTGGTAGTTATTAGTTATTACT
>JAWQFW010000322.1:0-5153 GCA_035968095.1 Oscillatoria sp. PMC 1068.18 | reverse complement strand
ATTGGGGATTGGTGACTGGGGATTGGGGATTGGGGATTGGGAAGATATGGGGGAAACTGAGGACACGGGGGACACGGGAGACACGGGAGAGTAAATCTTGGTAAGACCATCGCTGTTTATTTCCAACACTTCCAACACTTCCAACACTAGCCGTGAGAAAAAAGAAATTCTCGGAAAATTTGCTCAATTTGCTTTTGTACCTGGTCTACAGGCAAATTAGCATCAACACGGACGAAACGAGATTTATTTGTCGCGGCTAATTCAGTAAAACCTTGTTGCACCCGACGGTGAAAAGCAATCTCTGCTTGTTCAATGCGATCGCTAGCACCGCGTTTTTTCGCCCTTGACAGCCCGATTTCCACTTCCACATCAAACCAGATGGTGAGGTCACTTTCTAAGCCTCCTGTGGCAATTTCATTGAGTTGACGAATTAAATTTAAGTCGATACCACGTCCGTAGCCTTGATAAGCGATTGTCGAATCAGTGTAGCGATCGCATAAAATCAGCGCCTTTTTGTCTAACCAAGGCTGAAGAAAATTGCTCACGTGCTGGGCGCGATCGGCAGCATACAATAATAACTCAGTGCGATCGCCAATCGGTTCCGTTTCTTCCTTCAGCAACAATTGACGAATTTTTTGACCTAAATCTGTTCCCCCCGGTTCGCGAGTCACCACCACAGGAACATTTTTCCCCAACTGAGAACACAGCCAAGTTTTCGCTAACTCTATCTGGGTAGTCTTCCCACCACCCTCAACACCCTCAAAAACAATCAATTTTCCGCTCATTTATTGCACTCACTTACCACATACCTAGATTTACCAGTTCCCAGCGATTCTTTCCCAATCCCCAACAGAGGAGTTTTGGAAGAGTGGGAGGTGTTGGGGGTTTTGGAGGTTTTGGGGGAATTGGGAGCGTTATCAGTGTTGTCAGTGTTAGGAATAAAGAGCGATTTTCACAACCAATATTTACTCTCCGATTTCCTCCAAGTCCTCCATTTCCTCCTTATCCCCCATTTCCTCCTTATCCCCCATTTCCTCCAAGTCTCCTAATCCCCAGTCACCAATCCCCAACCATGAACTCATTTGCAAAACTAATCGGTCAACCTCAAGCCGTAGATTTACTTAATCAAGCAGTAGCCAAAAATCGCATTGCACCAGCATATCTTTTTGCGGGTCCCAATGGCGTAGGGCGAAGTTTAGCCGCAAAATGTTTCACCCAATTGTTATTTTGTCAAGACTTACCCACAGAAAAACAAGCAATCAGCCAAAAAAAGTTACAAGATAGCAATCATCCCGATTTATATTGGGTAGAACCGACTTATCTTCACCAAGGTAAACTGTTAACCGCAAAAGAAGCCGCAGACGCAGGTTTAAACCGCAAAGCCCCACCCCAAATTCGCATCGAACAAATTCGCGAAATTACTCGATTTCTCAGTCGTCCGCCTTTGGAAGCTTCCCGTGCAGTGGTAGTCTTAGAATCAGCCGAAACAATGGCAGAAGGTGCAGCTAATGCTTTGTTAAAAACATTAGAAGAACCAGGACGTGCGACAATTATTTTAATTGCGCCCTCGGCTGAAAGTTTGCTGGCGACTTTAGTTTCTCGCTGTCAGCGTATTCCCTTTACTTCTCTTTCCCAAACAGATTTAATTGAGGTATTGCAAAATTTGGGGGATGAAGAGATTTTAGCTGATGAAGCAGTTTTGGCGATCGCCCAAGGTAGTCCCGGTGAAGCTATTCTCGCTTGGGAACAATTAAAACAAATTCCGCCAGAATTATTAGCTAAACTGAAACAATTACCAAAAAAGCCTCTCGATGCTTTTATTTTCGCCCAAGAAATTAACAACGAATTAAACACCGAAACCCAACTTTGGTTAATTAATTATCTGCAATATTATTACTGGAACAAATTTAGCCAACAACGCTATCTTGCTCAACTCGAACAAACTCGAAAATCCTTACTTTGTTATGCTCAACCGCGTCTTGTTTGGGAATGCACATTTCTAGCAATGTGTCAATAATTTTTAGTGAATTTTTAGTAATTAAAATTGAGGAGGCCAAATTTGCGCGATCGCCAATTCCCAACCGGGAAAAAGTTCTGGTATCGTGAGAGTATCGGCATTAGTTAAAACTATTGGTTCCTCAGTAGAACGATAAACCGTCACAGTTTCTTCGTCAGGGTCGATCAGAATGCCCACTTGAGTCCCTAAACTTAAGAATAGCTGAATTTTTTCTTCTAGGGGCGGAACGCGATCGCTTTGTGACTTGATTTCCACCATCAAATCTGGCATCATTTGAGCAAAATAGCGAGGACTTTGTTTCAACCTTGCTGCGGAAACAAAAGAAACATCAGGTGCTTTCAATTCGCTATTCGACAAAATAAAGCCACCACTAGAGTCTAACACCCGACCGAGATTGCGTGGTGCAACCCAATTCATCAGCAACCAAATCAAACGGCTACCAATTTCGCTAGATTGAATATCAGAAGGACCCATAAGGATAATTTTGCCATCTTTCAGTTCCAATTGGTAATCAAGATGGTTTTTTTGCAGAATTTCTTGTACTTGTTTGATATCTTGAACAGTTAATGTCATAAATTAACCAGCGAAAGACCGGACTATGGCTATTTTAACTTGAATTTCGCGAAGAGTGCGTACCTAGTGGTACGCAGTTTTTCTTAAGCCATCCAATTTAAATACGGAACTGCTTCCTCGTAATACCATTCCATAAATTGTAGGGCAGTTTGTTTACTAGCAAAGCCAATAAGATGCTTTAACCCATCTTCATTTAGAGTCTGAACTTCATTTGGGAAAAGTAGACCTTGTTGACCTCTTCCTACAAGAACTTGTACTAAATTTCTGTATTCTAGAGGGATTTTATTCCAGGTATTTTTACTAAGTCGAAGTGCTAAACATACATCTTCAGCTATCCAGTTAAAATCTTTTTCTGTGACTCGCAAATAATAACCCTTAAATTTTAATTCAACGCACTGAGTAACTGGTAATTCAGATTCAGTTACAAATGTAATTTTCTCGTTCATCTTGAGTTCAAATTCTCCGTATTCGGTTATGAATTCATTTTGCTCGAACCTAACCAAGATGTCAGTACAATAAAGTAAGGAAGATAAAAGTACGATAAAGTAAGAAAAAGTAACGTTAGCGTCACAGACAAGTTTTCAGATGAATATTGAGGAAGCTAAAAAAGTAGCCGATGATGCGGTTTCCGCGAAGACAGGAGAACATTTGAGCGATATTCAAACAGAGATATTCAAATATTCTTGGGAAAAGCTAACCTACCCAGCTATAGCTGAAAAAATGGGTTACACCGATCAATACTGCAAAAGCGAAGGTGCAGCGTTGTGGGACTTGCTAACAAAAGCATTAGGAGAAAAAGTTAGTAAGAACAATTTCCAAGCCGCATTAGAAAGGCGATCGCACTTAGCGCAAACTCCACAAACCCCGCAGACAAAGCAACAGACAGCCATCAATCCCGATTTTGTTGGACGCGAAGCGGCGATCGCGTACCTCAACACACTCGTTACTAACAAAAAAGCAAAAGTTATCGGTATCTACGGTAAAGGTGGTATTGGTAAAACAACCCTCGCTGAACAATATTTCCAAAATCACAATTTAGAGTATCTCAAACTTGATGTAGGAATGGATACTCAATACATCACCTCTGTAGAAAATTGGGTGAAAGATTTACTAACTTATAAATTTAAGCAGCAACCAAAAGAAAATTTTCTAGAAATGCTAGAGCAACTGAAGTATTTATTGCAAGAACAAGAGTATGGGGTACTAATAGATAACCTCGAAACTGCTCTTAACCAAAACTTTAAATTTGACATATCTCATCGCGACTATCTAGAATTACTTGTCAGAGTTTTAAATCGTCCGAATGTTAAAACTCTAACTCTGATTACTAGCCGTGAAAAACCAATTGAATCTCAGTTAACTTTCATTGAATCTTACCGTTTGTCTGAACTAGAAAAGCAAGCATGGCAAAGCTTTTTTAGTTATAATCAAATAAATGTTGACACTCCTGAATTAAGTAATATTTATCAAGCTTACGGTGGCAACGCTTTAGCAATGAAAGTTATTTCTGGTGAAATAAAAGAAGAGTTTGATAGCGATCTAAAACTTTATTGGCAACATAATCAAGACTATTTGCTGAAAGGCGAAATTAAAGATTTAATCGCTAGACAGTTTGACCGATTGTTAAAAAGAGATATCAAAGCTTATAATTTACTTTGTCGTTTGAGTATCTATCCTTATCAAAATATTCCTAGAGTTCCTCTTTTGGGGCTTAAATGTCTACTAGGTGATGTGGCTTCACAACAACAAATGCAAGTTATTGAATCATTGAAGCGACGGTATTTACTGGAATTTAAAAAAGGAGAATACTGGCTTCATCCGATAACTAAAATGGAAGCTAAAGCAAGATTAGAAGTAAGTGAAGAATCTGTAGGAGATATTCTTCTCTCAATGAAAAAGCAGATTGATACTTTATTTGCAAACAATGACCAATTACAGCAGCTATTATTTGAAGTTAAACAACTATTTATGTTTACTCAAAAATATGAGCCAGCAGCTTTTCGCGCTCAATTTTTGGATTCTGTAATTTGTCGTAATTATGTTGACGATTATAACTCTGTGAACGAATTTATAAATAAATATAATAACATGGGCGAACTATCTCACGCTATTGACCCCAGATTAAGACTCCGTACTGATGGTAATCTCAATGAAGATCCTTTCCTGGATTTTGTAGAAGAAATGATTTTAAGTTTCATAATAAGCAATTTAGTCATTGTCCTAACTAAAAATAAGTCATTTTTCTTTTTGCAACTACTTCTCGGTAATCTTATAGGACTACCAATTCGTAGTATTTTTCGACCACTTATCCGGGAAAAACTTATTACCGCTATCCCAGAAAATATTCAGCCAATAGAAGAACTTCAAAATCAAGTATCTGAAATAAATCCACAAGAGTTAGACGTTAGCTACCCAAAATATATACAACCCTTTACAGATATTGCTAAGAGGAACAATCCGTTGCTAGATCAGTGGGGATTTGACGAACAAGATAAAGACAAAATTAAACAGTACCGCGATTTAAACTTATTATTAGTAGATTCCTTAAATTACAATCTTATAC
>JAWQFW010000321.1:0-5170 GCA_035968095.1 Oscillatoria sp. PMC 1068.18 | reverse complement strand
TTCCTTGTCTTCCTTGTCTTCCTTGTCTCCGTTGTCTCCGTTGTCTTCCTTGTCTTCCTTGTCTTCCTTGTCTTCCTTGTCTCCCCCCTCCTCCTTGTCATCCCCCTCCTCCTTGTCATCCCCTGACTAATCTCCAGACTTGCCTCAATTGTGTCAAGATTAAAAGTTAGAAACGTAAACCGATGTTCTTATGATTGGTAAGCTGCTAGACGGGCGTTATCAAGTTGTCCAAGTGTTGAGTGGGGGTGGATTTGGCGAGACATACATAGCCCAAGATACCCGACGACCGGGTAATCCGGTTTGTGTTGTTAAACATCTTAAACCTGCGAGTTCCGATCCGGAAACTCTGGTAGTCGCAAGGCGGTTATTTAACAGTGAAGCAGAAACGCTGGAAACTTTGGGCGACCATCCGCAAATTCCCCGACTTTTAGCTTATTTTGAAGAAGACGAAGAATTTTACCTGGTACAAGATTATATCGCTGGACATACTTTAGCAGCCGAGTTGGTTCCGGGTAAACCTTGGCAAGAAAGTTGGGTGATACAACTATTGCGAGAAGTTTTGCCAGTTTTGGAGTTTGTTCATTCGCAGGGGGTTATCCATCGCGATGTAAAACCGGAGAATTTGCTGCGTAACCGCCAGGATAATCAATTATTTTTGGTCGATTTTGGCGCAGTGAAGCAAATTAGTAATCAAACCGCGATCGCGAATGGTCCCCTTAATCCTACAGTAGTGGTGGGTACTCCTGGTTATATGCCTAGCGAACAAGGTAAAGGACAACCGCGTCACAGTAGCGATATTTATTCTCTGGGGATTATTTGCCTGCAAGCTTTGACTGGGATTAAACCAGTTAATTTCCGTTACGATACGAAAACAGGGGAAATTCTCTGGCAACATTTGGTGGATATTAGCCCAGAATTAGCCACAATTCTCAATCAAATGGTACTTTACCATTTTCGAGAACGTTTTAGTTCCGCTAGAGAAGTTTTAACTGCACTTCAGCCGCTTATTCCGGCTAATCCACCTGTAGATTATCCCCCACCGCCGGAACTTTCGCCAATGCCGCCGCAACCACCACCAACGCCAAAACCTGTACCTCCTGTACCTCCTTTATCGGAACAACGAACTGTGGCTGTGGGAGGTGGGAATTTACCGCAGCAAGCGACTTCTCGTCCTTCACCAACTCCTCCTCCTCGTCCCACTTCTCCACCTAGTCCCGAACCCGATAACTTACCGATACTTTTGTTTGGAGGTGCGATCGCTGCTATCTTGGCTTTAGGTGTTGGAATTGCTTTTGCTTTGCGTCAAGAACCGGGAACTCTCGGAGAACAAACAAGTTGTACCGTTACAGTTGGTGGTTTAAATGTGCGTTCTAGTCCCGGTGGAACGGTTGTTGATGTAGTGGAACAAGGGACAGTTTTGGCTTTGACAGGCGCACAAGAAAATGCTTGGGTAGAAATTAACGATCCTGTTTCTGGTTGGGTTTATAACAGCGAACAATATATTGAGTGTGATGCAGTTAGTCAACCTGCGGAAGTAGTTTCCCCAACACCCTCAACTTCACCTTCTCCTTCACCCGAAGTTACTCAGAAACCGAAACCCAAACCGAAACCGAAACCTGTGGACAACGGAGTGAGAACCTTAGCCGCAGCGACGGAGACATATCAACAAGGAAACTTAGAAAAGGCGATCGCGCAAGCAAATTCGATTCCGCGCACCAGTTCGGCTTATAATGATGCTCAAGCCGCAATTCGGAATTGGCGCAGTCAGTGGTCGCAAGCCGAAGCTAAATACAACGAGGCTTTACAAGCTTTTGATGCCAGTCAATGGGATGATGTTATTGCTTACGCTAACAGCAACTTACCAGATAATCGCTACTGGCGAGAAAAATTTCAACAACTAGCCGCCGAAGCAAAAAAACGCCAAGCAGAAGCGAAAAAAGAACCCCCACCGCCTGAACCAAGTCCGAGTGAGTCACCCAAACCGCCCTCAGTAGAACCACCACCAGTTGAGTCACCCGAACCACCGAAAACTGAACCACCAGAATTACCAAAAAATGAGCAACCTGAACAACCGGAAGTTCCTCTTCTCGAACGAACTTTGCCTTCACCAGAAGAGTAATCCCATTTTTCTAAATTAACGCTACAAATGGAGATCCTGTGGAGACGTTGCAGCCAACGTTTCTACATAAAATCTGTAGCATTTTATTTTCCATTTCAAATTACGTCATCCTCACTTAATTTCTGAATTAACTTGCTGCTTTAAATAACAATAATCCTCCTGCGGTGAAACCAAAAAAGTTTGGCAACCAAGCAGCCAGAAAAGGCGAAACAATTCCGATAATTCCCATCGAACTTGTTAAAAATGCTAGCAAATAATAACTGAAAATAACGACAACACAAATTCCGAAACTGGTAGCTTTGCCTTTATTTTGCGGTCTACAACCCATCGCTGTACCTAAAATTCCCATCACCAAACAAACAAAAGGTAAAGCAATTTTTTCTTGAATGCGAACTCTCAATTTACGAACTTTTTTTTCATCACCACTCAAACTCAAAATATTTAAATATTCATAAGCTTGAACTAAATTCATTTCGTTATAATCGCGACCTTTATTACCTAAGTTCAAGGGAGTTTTTGGTAGTTGTAATTTTTGGCGTTCAAAACGAACAATATTTCGGTAAGAACCATCGGGAGCAATTAAATATATTGTCCCATTAAAAAAGTCGCAAGTATTCTCGCCAAAATCACAAATAGCTGATTGTGCAGTAACAATTTGGTTAACTCCGACTTGAGAACGGTCAAGAATAGTTAAACCTTGCATTTCTTTGCCGTTGAATTGTTCGGCATAAAATAAACGACTTAAAATTCGCCGCTTTTCACCGTTTTCTGCTTCTACTTTGCGATATTCCGGATAGAAAATGTTTTCTTCTTTGAAAGCAGCATCTTCTTCGTTTAGAGCGTTTTCCAAGGTGATTGTTGCTTGATAATTAGCAGCCGGAGCAACAAAGTTATTAAAGAAAAATGTGATAATTGTAATTAATAAACTAAAAATAATTGCCGGAACTACTAAGCGATAAATATTAACCCCAACGCTACGCAAAGCAATCAGTTCGCTGTCACTAGAAAGACGACTGTATGCCATTAAACTTGCGAGCAATACTGCCATTGGAAAGGCTAAAACAATAAATTCTGGCATTTTTAAGAGTAGCACTTTGATGGCGATATTTAAGATTAATCCTGATTCGGTTACTTTGCGGACTAAATCAAATAATGTGCCGATCGCTATTCCTAGTGAAGTAAATAAACCCATCCCAAATAAAAAGGGCATAATTAATTCACGACTGATGTAGCGATCCATGACGGAAAAGCCGGGTAAAGAGCTACTAAAATAGTTATAGTTGCTTAAGGTCATAAAGTTTGCTTGGTAATAATTTCTTGGTTATTACTGAGTGAAATTATTGCCCAAGTTAAGCTAATTTGCAATAGTTAATTTTTGGGGAGCGACGAGCCGCAGCAGAAGGATTTGAGGATTTAGGCAAGAATTCGCTTTATTTTAGCGAAAAAAGCCTTAACTGACGGTTAAATTTGAAAATCTTCTCCGAGATAATATTGCCGAACGAGAGGGTTGCTGTAAAGTTCTTCAGGTGTACCGGAGGCGAGGATTTGTCCGTCACGCATGATATAAGCGCGATCGACAATTTCGAGAGTTTCGCGGACGTTATGATCGGTGATGAGAATACCCATGTGGCGATCGCTTAAATCGGCGATAATTTTTTGGATCTCGGAAACAGCGATCGGATCGACTCCTGCGAAGGGTTCGTCTAACAATAAAAATTTGGGTCCCGATCTTCCGGCGGCTAACGCCCTGGCTAATTCTGTTCTCCGCCTTTCTCCACCGGAAACAAAGCTTCCTTGGGTGAAAGCGACTTTCTCTAAACGAAATTCTGCTAATAAACGAGCCAGACGTTTTTTTCTTTCTCGTAGGGGGACGTTGGTTTGTTCTAAGACGAGGCGGATATTGTCGGCGACGCTGAGATTACGAAAAATACTCGGTTGTTGGGTAAGATAGCCAATTCCGAGATGCGCCCTTTGGTCGATTGGTAATTTGGTGATCTCTCGATGATCCAGCCAAACTGAGCCTTCGTTGGGCTTAATTAAACCCGTCGCGATGTAAAAGGTGGTTGTTTTTCCGGCTCCGTTGGGACCGAGTAAGCCCACAATTTCTCCTTGGTCAACCATGAGGTTAACTCGATTGACGACAACCCGCTTACCGTAAGATTTGTGAATGTTTTTCAGAATTATTTTCACTTGCGCCGCACCAAGAAGCTTTCAGCTTGTAATTTGCTGGTTTTACTCTTGAGAAAACTAACTTTTGAGTATCGAAATTTATTAGCGATTGAGAAAAGTTTAGCGCCGCTTGTGGCGATTGGGCGCAGCCCAGCACCCCAAGGGGCGATCGCCGATTTTGACTTTAAGCTAAAAAAATCTCGCATCCTCAATTCATGCGTTAGCAGATTAACGCGGGCTAGAAGTTTCGGGATCGGCAACAATATAGATAGATTCTACTTGTCGGTTATTTTTCGGGGTAGCGACAAAGCGTCCTTCGTCAACTAAATAGGTAATTGTCTCGGCGCGCATACTGTTACCGGATTGCAAAACATAAACGTTACCTGTAAGTACCAACATTCGTTCGCGACTGAAATATTGGGCTTGGGCGGCGGTAGCTTGGATTTCTCGTGCGGGATAGTTGACTTGGACGTTACCTCGTGCGGTAATTACGCCTGTTTCGGAGTTCGCTTCTTGGATATCGGAACGAACCGAGAGGGCGCGTCCATCGGCGGCGGTTTGAGCTTGGGCTACCTTGAGTTGAGGAAAAGTGGCGATCGCGCCAGCAATCATCGCTGGAACTATTACCGCCATTCCTAATCGACGTTTTAAATCAGCAGGAAATTCAAAGGAAAGCATTTTCTGACTATATTGATGAAAGTTTTCCACTTTATAGTATCTACGATAGTTCAGTTAATTGGGAATTGGAAATTGGGGTTGAAGAATTAATTATTACTACTGATTCGCATCAGGGTAAGATTGTTTCCAGTCCCCAGTAGGGGCAAACCCCCCGTGGTTGCCCTAACCACCAATCCCCAATCACCAATCCCCAGTCCCCAATCC
>JAWQFW010000320.1:0-5199 GCA_035968095.1 Oscillatoria sp. PMC 1068.18 | reverse complement strand
GAGGAATTGGGAGACTTGGAGGAATTGGAGGAATTGGAGGAATTGGGAGACTTGGGAGAGGGGGAGGAATTGGAGGAATTGGGAGATAAACTGCTAACTGCTAAGTGATAACTGCTAACTGTTCACTGACTAAGCTACCAACATCTGACACAACTTGTCTTCTAAATCTATTTCCTGCTGGTGGATGGTTTGAATTGCTTGGGTAATCACTTCCTCAACCTCTAACCCCATTTCCTGCTGGTTTAACCATTGCTGGGCTGTGTTTCCCTGACGCAAAATTTTCTTAACTGGGGAAAGAAAACAACTGAAACCGCCTGTTTTCGCTGCTTGCAACACTTCCGGATAAAGTTCTTCTATCCAGTCTCTCGCTAAAATTTCCCTACCATCTTGCCAATGTCGCAGTGACGCATCGAGACTAGATTTGGCGGCTGCTGCTTCGTTGGCATCGGTGAGGGCTACTAAGTCTTCTGGAGAAATGCTACTTTGTTGGAGAGGATCGAGTGTGGGGTCGTTGATTAATTGCAGGAGTCGCGCTTCGAGAAAAGCGGTGATGGCTAATAACGCGATCGGATCTATTACTAAATCGCAAATTCTTAGTTCGAGTCTATTGAGATCGTAAGGGCGATGTGAGCCATTTGGTCGTACTGCTGACCACAAATGACGGACGTTTTTCATTTTTCCGGCTGCTAGCTGTTCGTTTGTCCAACGGATGAAGTGGGTATGATTTTCAAAGAGGGGAACATGGGCGGGGGTTTTTGGGAAGACTGCCCAACGGGTAGAATGATATCCGGTTGGTTTGCTGTCTAAAAAGGGAGATGAGGCGCTTAAGGCTAAGTATAAGGGTGCTTCGACTCTCACGAGACGACAAGCTCGGATTAGGGTTTCGGGGTCGGAAATGCCGATGTTGATGTGAACGCTGGCGGTGACTACTTTGGTGTGGTAGGTTTGTTCGATGTAGTCGTGATAAGGGTTGTTGGGGTCGGAACGATAAAAGTTGTTGCTGTCTCCTAGGGATAAGGTACTTCCTGGGATGAGGGTATAGTCTCCGAGATTGTTTAAGTATTTTCTTAGTTCTTGTCTGGGTCGCAGCAAGGCGCAGAGGAGGCGATCGTAGCAGTGGCAGGGTGCGGTGGTATATTCTACGTTACGGGTGTCTGGTTCTCGCACGAAGCCGTTTAAGTCTCTGACGATGCGATCGCTAAGTCCGATTATTTCACCAGATGGCGTTCCTGTGTAAATTTCTATTTCAAAGCCTTTGGACAGCACTGTGGTTTTCTCCTGTGGTGGTTGCTGCTAGCAGTTTTTGTCTGCTCGATATTATCTCACTAAAAAATGCCAGTTTACCTCTATCAGGAGTTTGGCATGATTTTCACTTGTTTGGTTTTTTCAATTATCTCACTTTGGCGTGGCGATCGCTTCCTATTGCAGAAGAGATTACGATATCAAACAAGTTTTTCGGTTCGTACCTCTCCCTAATCGGAAAGTAATTGATACTGTTATGGGAAAAGATTACTCGTTACGTTGTCTCCACTCCCACGGAGGAATATTCCCAGGCTTATGAATACCTAACTGCTGAGACTTTGCGATCGCCTCTTGGCTTACCAACACATCTTTACTAGGACAACTATCTGAGTGGCGCTCATCGTGCCAAGCCAGACCCGCCTTCACCATCTCCCCATTGAGAAAAAGTGGTTCTCCGGTGGGTAGCTGGAGATGTAATTCTCCCACAATCCTGTCAAAGGGGTCTTTGCCCGTACTCTTCAGCGTCACTCTATTTGTGCTACGGTTGATGAGCGATCGCAGATAATTTCGCGCCTCAATCCCAAGGGGTTGTTCTTTATCCGGCGCATCGATGCCACAAAATCTAACTGTGAACTCTTCTCCGTTGCTTTTAACAAGGGTTAGACTATCGCCAGCATCAATCGATCCAGGTTTTACTTCAAACGAAGGTAGCATAAAGGCACCCTGCAAACCACTCAAGAATTCTTGTAGAAAAGTTGGTAGGAATAGAACCGACCCAATAATCGCTATTATTCCTACCCCTATAGCAATTTTTAACCTCGGAAACGTCGAAGATTTGTTCTGAATTTTTTTGTTGGGTTCTTCAACCTGAACATGATATCCGCTATCAGGACGCAGACCGTCTTCATAATGTCGTTGATCCTCTGAAGGTCGCCATTGACTTTGAGCAATGGATTCTAACTCTACTTCACGATCCTGAATTTGTTGCTTGAGTTGTTTAATATCATCATTCAATTTGTTTATAAGACGTGGCTCACTTGCATCTACATTACGTCGCGCATCCTCTAGCTGCTTTAAAAGCGCGACATCTTTCTGGAGTTCCTCTTCAAGATGCTGACGCAGACTGTCCACGGCTTACCTCCTCCGTACCTTGTTTACCAATGTTTCCCAAGCGGACTGAAGGTTAAATCCAGTTCCTAGTTCCACCTCACCTTCGTAATTCACGAGGAGAGGAACAATGGGCAGTGTAACTGTCAGTCTATGCTTGGCATCTAGTTCGGGGTCTTTGATGACATCAAGAGCAGTTGCTTGAGCGGGAGGTAAAGAAGAAGCCCGCGCTTCTAAAGCTGTCAGCATTTGCTGCATTTGTGACTGTGACAACTGATTTGCTTCTACTGCATCCAGTAGCCTTTGGGTCAGCACTAATTGAGTTTCGTCTAATTGCTCGGCGATCGCACCAATGATGACTTGTTCGGTCGCATCATAGCGGTTCAATAGAGCCTGACGCATCTGATGGACGTTTTCATAGATAGCAACCTGACCGCTCAACAAGAGATCGACCTTGGTCTCTATCTGTTGTAATTGCTGTCCTAGCTGCTGCATCTTTGCAGAGGATTCATCTCCTAATTTCTGCTTGAGTTCAGCATATTCAAGCTGGTAGTAAGTGACAGACTCCCGTTGTCGCTCAATTTCTCTACGATATTTTCTCTTTCGACGAGGTTCATCTTCGTCACTCAAAGCTTTTTCGTAATCGTTGAGCAGTTCTTGGTCTTCAGCAATGTTGTCTGCCAAATCCTGTAGTCTTTGATTCAAGCCGGGAAATACCACGAGTCTAATTTCCTACTTCTAGTGAGATGTTAAGAGTTGAGTGAGGTGTTAAGGGTTAAAGGAAAACCAAAGAGTTAGTTGTTAGTTGGTTCTTATCAAATCTTCCAGTGCTGCAATCCTTTGCTCAATTTCAACCATCCTCTGAGTTAGAGAAATTTCCGATGCACATCTCAAATAATTAGCCAAGCCAGCAATCATCACCTCAGTTTTAGTCGTACCATTTTTGGCAGCATAGTCCTTTAGCCTTTTGTCAAGCTTAGGGGGAATCCTAACGCTGAATTGAGGTGAAACCATACAGAAGATTCTTTCTCATTGCCCCCAGTATAGCAATGCACTTCAGTAAATGACATCAAAGAAAAGATTGTTTATACTCGGAAATAACTCAGGTATTCAAAAAAATCTAGTTTTACTGATGAAGTCCAGGACAAGTTGTAGATGATTGTATCCAGGAAACTCAGACAAATCTTATGAAAGATAAATAGGGGTAACGAATGAAAATCCAGTGGAAAGATTGGAATCGCTTCAGTATTTTTATGATTGTTGTGATCGTTGTGACTGCCAGTATTACATTTTTCTCAGCAGACAAGGTAGAAGCCAGAACAACGCTTCAGGAAGGCTATCAGGTCAGTTCTAACAACGTATGCCATGTTTTATCCCCTGAAGATACGGCGAGTTATATCTCGGAAGAATTAAGTGAAATGACGGGAAAAGCTGTATCGCCGCTGTTAGGAATGACAGTAATTGGATGGTTTAGAAACCTCTGTACGGAAGAACAATACAAACCGTTATTACCTTGGTACTATCAAGCCAATTTTCTGAAATTTAGCCTCGTTTCGTTATTAATTTTGACCTTAAAAGACACTTTGCTTGCCCCTTTAGGTCCTCTTAAAAAGCCCTTAGATGCTTTGGGGGAAATCGTACACGGCATTAGCGGTCTTGTAGCTTTACCAACTACTGTTATCTATTTTGCAGATAGCCTCTCCCATCCCATTGCCGAAAATTTAACCTCTCTAAGCAATTGGATACTTCCTTCAGCTTATGCCGCAGGGGGAAGCTTATCGCATCCTTTGTCAGGCTCTTTTCTACTTTTCGGACAAACCTTCGGAGTCGCTATAGGACTACTATTATTTAGCTCGATTTGGCTGTTAGGAAACATCATCGAAATCTTAATATTTTTATGTCCTATTCCTTTTGGTGACACGGTTTTAGTTGGAATCCGAAGCACTATTATCTCAACAATTTTATTCTTGACCTATATGAATCCGATTTTAGGGGGAATTTTAGCATTAGTCATTTTAGTCTTCTCTCTTGGCATTTTTGGATGGTCTTTTCGGTTACTCACTTATGGAATGGTTTACTGTGGAGATTTTATTAGACGGAAATTGCGCACACGAAAAATAGATAAGGAAGGAGTTTTAGCATTTTCTGGAAAGAATATCCCTCGGCTTAAGAGTTGTATTCTGGGACGCATTCATGCTGAAGAAAAAGGGATTGTCTTTACCTACTATCCATATCTCGTTTTGCCCAAAAAACGGATTCCTATTTCGACGCAATTAACCGATGGTTCCGAAATTAATGTAGTTTCCGGGCTATTGACTCCAAGTCTTGTCCAAGTTAATTCGTTATCCGATTCTTTGCTGCAATTATTCGATTTACCTCCTCGTTATCGCAGTCGCGAACATTCTGTAGCCAATTATCTAAATCTAACAGTCAATCAAGACCTGAAGGTTAATAGGAAAGGAGGAGGCTGGTGGCGGTCGCTCCTCCCATAACCCTTAGTTTACCCAAACCTGTCAACCTAAGCTGGGATAAAGAGGAGATACTTTGTAAATATACTAAATTTACTCGATTCCAGCGAGTAGTTGTTGGAAAAGCTGGTGGTATTGGGGGTTGGGTTTCGGGCGAAAAAGTTGTTGCAGGAGGCGAAGGAGTTTCTGCCAAAGCCGCTTGAACATCGGGGGAGTTTTGGAGACGTTGTTTTTATTTTGCCATTTTTTTCACTGTCTGGTTTTCTGGCTAATGGAGGCGGAGTCTCCGGGATGCGTTTCTTGCCGGAGACAAGAAACGAGGGGGAGGGATTTCCTGGTTCCCTGGCTCTGCCGGGGAACGGGTGGCGGAGGCTCTGCCTCC
>JAWQFW010000319.1:0-5210 GCA_035968095.1 Oscillatoria sp. PMC 1068.18 | reverse complement strand
GAAGTAAGATTATCAAAGAAAGTAATAATAAAAAATTACTGAAGTATTTAATCAAGGCAACTATGAAAGTTATTCCTACTTTTCCTGGGCTAAAGAAGTCTCAGAAAAAGTTTCAAAAAGAAGTTAAAATAAAAACAATTACTTTAGATCGGCTTATAGAAATTGTTGGTCAACCTGTTGATTTAGTTCAAATGGATGTCCAGGGTCTTGAAACAGATATTCTTCAGAGCGGTTTTTCTTGCTTAAAAAGTGGAGTTATCAAAACATTTTTAGTCGGAACTCATGGTTTTGATAAGCATCATAAATGTATTGATCTTTTTAAACAGCAAGGATACTTAATCGAATTTGAAGAAAGTCAAACCAAAAATCAACCAGATGGAATTATTGTTGCGAGTAAAGGTATCCAAAGATTGAAAAAGTAGCTAATCCCTCAGTTGTTGAGAGTGTTACTGAAACTTTAGATGTTGTCAGGATGGTTCCTCAGCACAAATTATTAATGCTTCTTAACCTTCCGCTTTAGGTTCGGTCTTCCTCATGGTAGTTGCAAAAAACTACCTAATTAAAGTAAAGAAAGTAGGTTTAATAATCATTTATTAACTAAATGTAGCAAAAACTTGAGCAAAAGTCGCTTAATGTAGGATGCTAGATTATAGACTTTTAGTTATAGTCGAGAACTAACAATGGTACATTATATTCGTGAAATCGAAAGCATTGATGTTGAAGACGCTGACAAATTAGCAGCAGCCGAGATTGCCACAATGGAAGAGTTGTTTGAAAGAGGTGCGACTAAAGAAGGTAGAACTCAACTCGTACAAGCCACAGGTATTAACAAAAACAAAATGCTCAAATACGTTAATCTGGCTGACTTATGCCGTATTAAAGGTATCGGAGGAGAATACTCGGAGTTACTCCAAGCTACAGGTGTAAATACAGTAGACGAACTGAAAATTCTCTCTCCAGATAGCTTATACGACAAAATGATGGTAGAAAACGATCGCCAGCAGCGAGTTAAGCAACCTCCTTCCCTGTCTCAAGTCCGTAACTGGATCGCGCAAGCTAAAGAAATTCGTACCGTAACTATAACTCAATCGGCGGCGATCGTTCCAGGGCGTTTTACCGATTTACCGACACAACCAAATCAAACCGAATGGTCGATAGAATGGTGTGATTAAAATGTGCAAATAGCTTCTAGGTAGGTTGAGCGTAGCAATTTATTTCTTAACTAAATATCTACTTAACCTACCCAAACAAAAAATAGTTGATGATTTTAGCTTTTAGTTTTCAACTGTTGATAATTCCAAAGTCCAAAAAATAACCAAAAAATTAGTAAACTTCCGGTAATTAACAAAACCCACATCGAACCAAATTTACTAATTAAAATTGGTGCAGCCGCCGTAAAAATTCCTCCCCCGACAAAAGGCGTAAAAAGTAACTGTTTGTAAGCAAAACTTTCAAAAGCTCCACTCTGATTTTGAGGGTCAACCATGCGTAATAATAAAAGTCCCGTGGGGGTTACTCCCATCGATTGTCCTAAATCGCAAATTCCTCTCTCGAACCAATAGTTAGGTAAGAGACGCGGTGCAAGATAAACAAAAGCAAGTACATTCCAAGCAATTCCTACTAAAGAAAGAATTAAAAACACTGCAAAATTTGCGCCCAGTATTCTTAAATTAATTGTTGCTAGTGCAGTCACAACTACTAAATCTAAGGCTATTCCACCGATATGTTCTTGAAAATGTCGTTCGATTAAATAATCTAAATCAAAACGTTCCATTACTAATTGAACTATCAACCCTCCCAACATAGCAAGGGGAAATAAAGGCACAAATTTAAACAATCGAAAACCTAAATCTAGATATGACTCTAACCATTGTAGCGAGACTAAAATCAACCAACCTAGACCAATTGCTAAGGCGGTAAAGCCAAAATTAAAAGATAAGCCATCCACAAGTAAATTACTTTCTTTGGACTTAATAATTGGTTTTTCTTCAGTTAGTAATTCAACCTCTTCCACTAAATTTGAATCAACTTGTGTATGACCTTTGTGAATACCCCAATTAACTAAAATAGTGCCGATCACAACAGCCGAAATAATTCCTACTGTTGCTAAAGCTAAACCTAGTTCCGAAGCTGCAAAAAAACCTAATTCGGCAAAAGTTCCTGCCATTCCTGCGGCGGTTCCATGTCCTCCTTCAAAGGCGACTTCGATTAAAATTCCCGCTAAAGGGTCAGCTTGAAAAAAGGGAGTTAAAATTAATAAAGTAACCCCAATTCCGGTTACATATTGTCCCCAAGCTAAAGTTTGTGCGAAGGCGACTTGGGGAGAAGTTTTGCGCCAAATTTCTTGCCAATTCGGAATCTTTTCGCCTAAAAATAAAGCTGCAAAAACGAGAATAATTAAAATTCCCGGAACTTGTTCCCAAACTGTACGCATTGATTCAGGAAATAAACCATTTTGGGCTAAGTAACCTTCTCCACCCGCAGCCGCAATTATTCTTCCGAAAACATCGGGTCCGAGTAATAAACCGACTGTGCCAGCAATAATTGATTCGGGGAGATATAATTTTTGTAAGATGGGTAGGCGCTGCTTAATCCAGCTTCCTAGTAAGATTAATAAACCGACAGCGATCGCGGCAAAAAATACGTCGGAAACTGTTACCATCAGCACAGGTACTCTCTCCTCATTGAATAATTGCTAAATGCACAATACCATCTCCTTGATTCACTAAGGGATTTTGCGTGTAACCAATCACAATTCCTTTTACCCCAGCGCGAATTTTGACGCTAGTTTCACCAAAAGCATCATTAATAGAGCATAATATTTGCCTTTTGTCAACAAAATCTCCTAACTTAATTTGGAGACGTAAAATACCGCTACGGGACGCTCTAATCCACTTACTTTGTGACACTTCCTGAGAATTTATTGGTGGTAGTAAATCTGGTACAGAATACATTTCTAACACATTCATTACCCGGAAAATACCTTCAACCCCAACGCTAATTGCCTTAGTATCAAATCTGAGTGCTTCCCCGGCTTCATAAAGTAAAATTGGGATACCTCGTTTAGTGGCTGCTTGGCGCAAAGAACCGTCACGAGTAGTAGCATGAACAACGATTGGTGCGCCGAAAGCTTTCGCACAACGATAAGTTTCCGAATCATCTAAATTAGCACGAATTTGTGGCAAATTAATGCGATGATTAGAAGCTGTATGTAAGTCAATTCCGTGGGTACAACGGCTGACAATTTCCTTCATAAATAAATAAGCCAAACGAGAAGCCAACGAACCCGTTTCTGAACCAGGAAAAGAACGATTTAAGTCTCTTCTGTCAGGAAGATAACGAGATTGTTCGATAAAGCCAAAAACATTCACCACAGGTACTGCAATTAATGTTCCTCGTAAGCGTTGAGAGTTAACTTGAGAAAGAACTTGATGAATTATTTCGACACCATTGAGTTCATCTCCATGAATCGCCGCACTTAACCACAGTTTCGGTCCCGGTTCGATTCCGTGAATGACTGTCACCGGAAGCGAAAGCATTGTCTGAGTCGGGAGACGTGCCACCGGAATTTCCAGACGGCGGCGAGTGGCGGGAATATAGGCAAAAGCATCAGTTGCCTTTGCCTCTTGTTTAAGTTCAAAAGTATTATCAGTCACGCGATGTTAGCCCGGATACAACCTCCCGATCTAGAATAGCGATGTCTTCGTTCTGGTGAATTAATATTGAATGCGATCGCGTGTTTTTCCTGGAACCGCATTTTTCTCCAAATATTCAATAATTTTCCCTGCCACATCAATTTCCGTCGCCCTCTCAATTCCTTCTAATCCCGGAGACGAATTTACTTCCATGACAACCGGACCATGATTAGAACGTAACAAGTCCACCCCAGCCACTCGTAAACCCATCGCTTTCGCCGAACGCACGGCGGTACTACGTTCTTCGGGAGTTAACTTAATTTTCTCCGCTTTCCCGCCCCGATGCAAATTCGAGCGAAACTCTCCTTCGGCACCTTGTCGCTTCATCGAAGCAATTACTTTATCGCCAACCACAAAACAACGCAAATCTGCACCCGCAGCCTCTTTAATAAACTCCTGAACCAAAATATTCGCATCCAAACCGCGAAAAGCCTCAATTACTGACTTCGCCGCTTGGGTAGTTTCCGCCAAAACCACACCAATTCCCTGCGTTCCTTCTAACAGCTTAATTACTAAAGGCGCACCGCCCACAGTTTCGATTAAACCATCAATATCTTCCGTTGCATGAGCAAAACCAGTTACAGGTAAACCGATACCTTGACGGGCGAGAATTTGCAAACAGCGCAGTTTATCGCGAGAACGAGAAATAGCTTGGGACTCATTAGCGCTGAACACACCCATTACCTCAAACTGTCGCACCACCGCCGTACCGTAAAAAGTTCGCGACGCACCAATTCGAGGAATAATTGCATCAAAATTTTCTAAAGGTTTCCCCTTATACACGATCGCTGGTTTACTCGAAGTAATATTCATGTAGCAACGCAGGTAATTAATCACCCTGATTTCATGTCCTCTTTCTTCCCCAGCTTCTTTCAAGCGTCTCGTGGAATAAAGTGTTTGATCTTGCGAGAGGATAGCAATTTTCATAACTGTTGTTGTTGATTTTCGTAACCTTTTTGATGGTGACGGCGACTTTGGACGAACGAATTTCCTGAGTCTACCAAAAATCTGTTTCGTAAAGCCTGACGACCCAGTAACATCCGAAAACCCATGACATCGCGATTAGTTAAGGTAAGTTCAATTTGCCACTGGATGCCACCCAATTCTACAACGGTAGCGATCGCTGGTCGCAATTGGGCTACCCCACCCGAATTTCTTACCTCTCGTTGGTCTAAAAGTTTCGCTTCCGCAACTACTGTGGTTTGGCTATCTTTTTGATGAGGATGCACCTTAAAACGCACCATCTCTTGACCATCTCGCTGAAAAATATCGACATCAAAAGCGTGTAAAGCCGACGATCTCGCCCCGGTATCTATTTTCGCCTTAACTTCCGTAATTCCTAATTCTGGCAAAGCAATTCTCTCTCGCCAACCAATAATCGGTAATCTTTCCTGGTTCATTAGTCTTTGCTAGTTGATAATTGGTGACTGGGTTATTGGGGAGACAAGGGGGAGTTGGGAGACAAGGAGGAAATGGGGGACAAGGAGGAGTTGGAAGAGTAAATGTTGGTTGTGA
>JAWQFW010000318.1:0-5229 GCA_035968095.1 Oscillatoria sp. PMC 1068.18 | reverse complement strand
GAATAGAACAAGTATCTAGGAAACTTACTAAATGTATTCTTTCAAATAATGAAAACGACAACCTTAGTCCATTTGAAAGAGCAAATAGAGATTTTGAATATATAAAAAAGATTCAAGAAAAAATAATAGAAATAGATATTGTTGTAAGAAGGAGAAGCCCAGATTGTCATCCTGGAAATCGAGAAATATGGCCTCAGTGTCAGGATCAATTTGCTCAATATGGAGAAAAAAGTAGAGAAATACTAATAGAAATAGTGCCTATTTTTCTAGCTGAGAAAAAATCTGCTAAAGAAAAATTTGACATGACTATAGAATATTTAGAAGCAATCAAACAAAAACCTTCGTTAATTATTCCTCTTCTAGAAACGTCTAGTGAAACTAGCCATAGCCAGGATAGACTAGAATAAAGGAATGAAAACTAAAATATAATTTAATTACGCGATCGCGTAACTCAATTATCCCCTTTCTGAGGTGGTTTGCATCAGCGTGACGGCAAAAATACCGAGAATTTTATTAACTTCTTTGATATAATAATCATTCAAGTCGATAAATGCAGTTTGTCCAACTAACTTGAGAAACTTCCAAACTGTACCCGTCGTTACTGCACCGTAAATCGCCTCAATTTCTGCTTCAGCTTGTTGATTAAATTGTTGGGCTGCGATCATCTCCGCAATGCACTGTCCTAGTCCTCCTTTGATATTTTCATTTTTCGCTTCGACTAAGGTAGTAACTGGGGTACGAATTTCATACATTTCTTGAGATGCAGTTAAAATGTAGTCGCAGTATCCGTTTAATCCTAATTCTGGAAGAACATTAAATTCTACTCCCGAAAAGAAGCCAATTTTAAAATTGAAATAGCGCCGAACTTCTAGCAAAACTGGGGCAATAATTAACTCAGAACGAGCTTTTTCTGTATTAATAGCGTTGGTAAGAGGTAAGTTTTCCCGGAGCGTAATTTTCAGGTAGTCGCTGGATTCGATTTCTTCTACATCAGCAAAAAGATTTGTGGTTTCGTTGATAGTTAAGTTGAAAGTGGTTCTAACTTTACTAAGAGTGAAGTCGCTATATGCCATAATTTTTGTCTGGGATGAAAAGGCAGTAGTAAAATGTAAATTAATGCGCCAATCGCCTAATTATCTAATTTCCAGTATGCCAGTCGCCAGCAACAAGACTAAAATCCTACAATAATGTCATCACTGCAAAACCCAATTTTCAACAATGGAAACTGTTACCCTCAACGTACCCGATACCGTCGCCCTTAACGACGAGCAATTTTATCAGCTTTGTGTCGCTAACGAAGAGTGGCGGCTGGAATTATCGGCGGAAGGAGAATTAATTATTATGTCCCCCACTGGTGGAGAAAGCGGAATTAGAAATGCCGATCTTACTTTTCAAATTACTTCCTGGAATCGTCAAACTAATCTTGGCTACGTTTTTGACTCCTCAACCATATTTCGCCTACCCAACGGCGCAAAAAGATCGCCTGATGTATCCTGGGTAAAAAAAGAGCGCTGGGAAGCCCTATCTCCCCAAGACAAAAAACGCTTTCCCCCATTATGTCCCGATTTTCTCATCGAACTGCGCTCCGAGAGCGACAAGCTACCCCAACTACAAACCAAAATGCAAGAATACCTCAGCAACGGCTGCCGTCTCGGTTGGTTAATCGATCCTTTCACACCCAAAATCGAAATCTATCGCCCCTCTCAGCCCGTCGAAACTCTAAACTTCTCCTCAACAGCAACTCCACCTATCCTTTCCGAAGAAACCGTCTTACCCGGATTAAACCTCGATTTGAACTTTATTTTCAACCTCTGAAGACACCAGCAACACAAGCTAATCAGCCCCTCCCCAAAGAAAATACCTCCAGAGTTTCTTGCCTAGATGTACCCATAGAGTCATAAACTTAACTTGTGAGTTCACTGGCAGTCGAGAGGTTTTCTCGTGAAAAAAGTATTAAGCATTGTTCTTGGAGGCGGCGCTGGAACCCGTCTTTATCCCTTAACCAAAGTACGGGCAAAACCAGCAGTATCCCTTGCCGGAAAATATCGTCTCATTGATATTCCCGTAAGTAATTGCATCAACTCTGAAATTTACAAAATTTATGTCCTAACCCAATTTAATTCCGCATCTCTGAATCGTCATCTTGCCCGCACCTACAACTTTTCCGGCTTAATCGATGGTTTCGTCGAAGTCTTAGCAGCCCAAAAAACTAGCGCCAATACCGAATGGTTTCAAGGTACTGCTGATGCGGTGCGCCAATATATTTGGTTGATGAGAGAATGGGATATTGACGAATATTTAATTCTCTCGGGCGATCACCTTTATCGCATGGACTACCGTCACTTTATCCAACATCACCGCGATACAGGGGCAGATATTACCCTCTCTTTAGTCCCAATTGACGAGAAAAAAGCCTCTAGCTTTGGTTTAGTCAAAATTGACGATAACGGCAGGGTAATCGACTTCAGCGAAAAACCCAAAGGCGATGCTCTGAAAAAAATGGCGGTAGATACTACTGTTTTGGGACTTTCACCAGAACAGGCAAAGAAAACGCCTTATATTGCCTCGATGGGTATTTACGTCTTCAAAAAAGAAGTCCTCAACAAACTGCTCGAAGACTTCCCAGATCAAACAGATTTTGGTAAAGAAATAATTCCTGCTAATGCTGAAAAATATAACGTTCAAGCATATTTGTTCAAGGATTATTGGGAAGATATCGGGACAATTGAAGCTTTCTACGATGCTAATTTGGCACTAACAATGCAGCCGCAGCCGCCATTTAGCTTCTATGATGAAAAAGCTCCTATTTACACTCGTCCTCGTTACTTACCTCCAACCAAACTGTTAAACTGTAACGTCACAGAATCGATTATTGGTGAAGGATGTATTCTCAAAGAATGTGAAATTAGTCATTCAGTTTTGGGCATCCGCAGTCGGGTTGAAGCTGATTGTAAAATCGAAGATAGTCTCCTCATGGGTGCAGATTATTATGAGCCTTTTGCGGAACGGCAATCTGGCTTACAAAATGGTGATATACCAGTGGGGATTGGTGCAGGTAGTACAATTCGTCGTGCGATTATTGACAAAAATGCTCGCATTGGTCGCAAAGTTTTGATTTTAAATAAAGACCGGGTGGAAGAAGCCGATCGCGAAAGTGAAGGTTTCTATATTAAAAATGGGATTGTTGTCGTTCTCAAAAATGCTACGATTCCTGATAATACGGTGATTTAATTAACTGGATACTTTGCACAAGTTGAAGTAAAAAAATTAGTTTTGGGGAAGCTATTTTCGACAGTCTTCCCTTTTTTACTCCGCTTCGGTTTGTGAAGCTGACTGCAAGCTCGGTGTCGCGATCGCCTTTTGCTGTTTTTCCGTCAAATACGGAATACCTCACCAACTGCTGTAGCTTCCTACTATAAATTTAATTCTCTAGGTACGGATATTGCGCTGAGAGCTTCTCGTAAGAACCGAACTCAAACTACTTAATTGCTCTGATATCTTAAATTTGAGGTAAAAGTTCCAAACTACTAAATTTATTAACTAATATTCAACTACTATTGAGGAGGCAAGGCGCGAGATGGCTTCTACTGACTTCAAAGACTATTACAACATCTTGGGGGTGAGCAAAACTGCCAGTGGTGAGGAAATTAAAAAGAAATTTCGGAAATTAGCTTTAAAATATCATCCTGACCGAAACCAAGGTGATAAAGTAGCGGAAGCTCGTTTTAAAGAAATCAGCGAAGCCTACGAAGTCCTTTCTGACGCAGATAAACGCAAAAAATACGATCAGTTTGGTCAGTATTGGAAACAAGCTGGACAACAAACTTGGTCGCCGGGAACCGGGGTTAATACTGACTTTGGTGGTTTTGATTTTAGTCAGTATGGTAGCTTTGACGAGTTTATTAATGAGTTACTTGGTCGTTTTTCGACTCCTGGTGGTGGTAGTCGGAGCCGAAGTTATACTTCCTATAACACTTCCAATGGTGGTTCTGGATTTAATGATTTTGCCACAGGTTTCGGTAGCTATGGTCAACAAGCACCCGTGACGGATACGGAAGCAACAATTCGCTTAACGTTTTCGGAAGCTTTTCGTGGTGTCCAAAAACGTCTGAGTTTGGGTAGCGAAACCATTGATGTGCGTATTCCTCCTGGTGCAAAACAGGGTAGTCGGATTCGCATTCGGGGTAAAGGTGCAGTTGATCCTTACACAAGTATTCGCCGCGATTTATATTTGAATGTAGAACTAATTCCTCACTCGTTTTTTGAGTTTGAAGGAGATAATTTAGTTTGTGAAGTGCCAATTTCTCCTGATGAAGCGGTTTTAGGGGCAGCGATTGAAGTGCCGACACCGGATGGTAAAGTAACTGTGAGAGTTCCGGCTGGGGTTCGTTCTGGTCAATCCCTACGATTGCGTGGTAAAGGTTGGTCGAAACCGAAAGGAGGAAGAGGCGACCAATTGGTGAAAATTGCGATCGCTACTCCTAAAGAAATCACTTCTACAGAAAAAGAATACTACGAGAAAATTCGTGCCAATCGTAGCTACGACCCCCGCAGCCACTTATCTCAAGTTAGTCTCTAGTCATCAAATACTTGGGTCTGAAACCCCGTCCTTTGAGGACGGCTTGACACTTCAATTTTAACGCTCTACCCGTCTCACAAACATTATGCTAAGATGTGAGCATGGAAAAAGCACAGAGCTACCGATTCTACCCAACCCCCGCACAAGAGCATCTTTTGCGGCGGACATTGGGCTGCGTCAGATTGGTTTACAATAAAGCTCTCGGTGAACGAACCCAGGCTTGGTACGAAAAACAACAAAGGGTAGGATATAGCCAAACTTCCTCGATGCTAACCGCATGAAAAAAGAGGAAGAACTCGACTTTCTCAACGAAGTAAGTTGTGTTCCTTTACAGCAAGGATTAAGACATTTACAAACGGCTTTTAGCAATTTTTGGGCTGGACGTACTCAATATCCTAACTTCAAGAAAAAACATCAAGTCGCAAGTGCAGAATTTACCAAGTCGGCGTTTAAATATCAAAACGGTCAAATCTATTTGGCTAAATGTAAACAACCCCTGGCAATTCGCTGGTCAAAGCAAATCCCTTGTGGGTGTGAACCAACGACAGTTACCGTTAAATTACATCCAGATGGTCGTTGGCAGATCTCAATTCGGTTTGACGACCCCACAATTAAACCTTTACCTGTAATTGAAAAAGCGATCGCCATTG
>JAWQFW010000317.1:2892-5230 GCA_035968095.1 Oscillatoria sp. PMC 1068.18 | reverse complement strand
GGATAAGGGAGAGTAAATGTTGGTTGTGAAAATCGCTCTTTATTCCTAACACTGACAACACTACGAATTCCGACCATTCCCCCAACACTCCCAATTCCTCCAACACTCCCAACACTCCCAACACTTCCAACACCCCCAATCCACAATCCCTAATCCCTAATCCCCAATTTTTGATATAGTCAAGGAAATTCCGGATTTGGGGAAAACGACAATGGCGGCAAGCGACGAATTTAAAGAATATATCAAAGAAGGAAAAATTTTTGAAGCACTGACGCTAGCTTTGAGTGAAGCAATCGAGCTAGAAATTACGACCTGGGTGTCTACAGCTAACGATAACCCCAATGAGTCTAACTTAGGTCATCCCGTTCCCGGGAATTGTTTGCGTACGCGGATGAATATGGTAGACGGAGACATCGAAAACGAGGTAGGAACTCAGTTTATTGGTAATGCTCCCTATACCGAACTGCGAGAATTTCATTTAGAACAAGTCAAAGAAGGACGCAAAACGATCCAGCAAAATCTGGAAAGTTTGCAACAAATGTTTGTAGTTTTAGCAAGTACCGCTTCTCAGCTACCTCAAGCATCACGCAGAATAAAAGAAGGAAACCCTGCACTTTCTCCTTCCCAGGAAGAAGATTTATAAAGAGCCAAAAATTAGCAGGGAGCAAAAAACCGGAGACTTCAGGGAGATAATTGTTATGCCGTCGAGCGACAACTTCAAAAAGGCAATCAAAGCAGGCAAGCTAAGGGATGCACTTGTACTAGCAATGAATGAAGCCATTGAGTTGAAAATTACGACCTGGGTAAGTTCGGCAGCAGATACAGCGATTGCTCCGCAACCAGGAAAACGACTACACACGCGGATTAATTTGGTTGATGGGGATATCGAAAACGAAATTGGCGATCGCTTTATCGGTACAGGTGCTTACAAAGAACTAAGACAATTTCATTGTGAACAAGTTGCTCTAGCTAATCAAACTATTCAGGGAAATCTGGAAAGTTTACAACAATTATTTGCGGTTTTACTCGCTTGGCAACGAAGTAATCTTAACTTAGACCAAGGAAACATCGAAATATCCGATCTCGAAATGAGACTCCTAGCATCGGGAGCAGCGATTGAGGAAGTAGCCCCAATAACTGAAGTAGATTTCGTCGATTTAGCTGATTCTCCGGAATTAAGTTCGGATTTGACTTCCACTGAGTTAGTTTCAGAAATTTCTGACGCTGAGGAAGAGGAAGAGGAAGATTGGGAAGATGATGACGATATTACCGATTTTTTTGCCTCACTTCCTCTGGACGAAGAAGAGGAAACCAAGCTGTCTTCGGATGAGATTGAAGCCGATTTGAATCGGGAAGAGTTATCAGCATCCTTATCTCGCACAGAAGCTTCTCTAGATCAACAAAGCGACTTAGACAAACAAACAAATTTGGCAGCACCAACGCCGGAAATGCCAGTTTCAGATTTGGAAATAGAAGATTGGGAAGAGTCAGTTCCAGTATATTCTCCCCCAGAAACAAGTGAAGTTTCCCCAGCGCGAGATTCCACAACTTCGACTGACTCGGAAAGTTTGGTTGCGTCGGAAGAAAAGCCGTTATTCGCACAAGATACACCAACTACGGCTGAGGAAAGCGAAATTGGCGATCGCGATTTAGAAGATTGGGGATCTTTTCTCGAAGCAGAATTATCCGAAACTGAAGCAGAATCGGAACAATTATCAACACAGACAGTGGTTTCCAGCCCCGTAAGTACAACCGATTGGGAAGATTCAGATTTATTTGATGAGGAATTATCCCCCCAGGAAACAGCCGCAGAAATAGCTTCTTGGAATTTACGAGAAGCTGAAGATCGCCCTTTGAGAGAAACAGATCTTGCTACGGAAACTCTCGCGGAAGTAGAAGCTGGGGATGAGCTTTTATCTGATGAATCTACCGATTCTACAGCAACTAATTTCGCTTCTTGGGAATTAGAGGAGGAAGCTACTTCAACTACCTCAGATTTAGATTTTGATGCAGAAACAGCGCTTTTTGCGGAAGATTCTGTAACTGAATCTGATTTACAATCTGAAGAATTAAATGAGGAAACTACAACTACTTTCTCAGCACCAGAAAATTTAACTGAAGATCCTCAAGTTGGTGTTTCGGAAGAGGATGATTGGCTAGATTTAGAGCAAGAAACTGACTCTCCAGATGCCGAAAATACGGATTTATTTGATAGTGAAAATTTGTTAAATGAGGCTTCTTCAGCTATTGTTTCGGAAGAGGATGATTGGCTAGATTCAGAGGAAGAAACTGACTCTCCAGATGCCGAAAATACGGATTTATTTGATAGTGAAAATTT
>JAWQFW010000317.1:2358-2792 GCA_035968095.1 Oscillatoria sp. PMC 1068.18 | reverse complement strand
GTTAAATGAGGCTTCTCCAGCTATTGTTTCGGAAGAGGATGATTGGCTAGATTCAGAGCAGGAAATTGACTCTCCAAATACAGAAAATGCAGATTTATTCGATAGTGAAAATTTGTTGGGTGAGGATTCTCCAGCAATTGTTTTAGAAGAGGATGACTGGATAGATTTAGAGCAAGAAATAGATTCTCCAGATTCCGAAACTACAGATTTATTTGACTCTCCAGCAATTGTTTCGGAACAGGATGATTGGCTAGATTCAGAGCCAGAAATTGACTCTCCAGATGCCGAAACTACGGATTTATTTGATAGTGAAAGTTTGTTGAGCGAGGCTTCTCCAGCTATTGTTTCAGAAGAGGATAACTGGCTAGATTCAGAGCAGGAAATTGACTCTCCAGATGCCGAAACTACGGATTTATTTGATAGTGAAAGTTTGT
>JAWQFW010000317.1:0-2258 GCA_035968095.1 Oscillatoria sp. PMC 1068.18 | reverse complement strand
TGAGCGAGGCTTCTCCAGCTATTGTTTCAGAAGAGGATGATTGGCTAGATTCAGAGCAGGAAACTGATGCTCCAGATGCAGAAAATGGAGACTTAGTTGACTCTCCAGCTATTATTTCAGAAGAGGATAACTGGATAGATTCAGAGCCAGAAATTGACTCTCCAAATGCAGAAAATTCAGATTTAAATGACTTTCTAGATTCTAATTTGGGAGACGATGACTGGGGAGATTTAGATGGAGAAATTCCTTCTTCAGATGCAGATTTCAATGATTCTCCAGCTACTAACTTGGGAGACGATGACTGGGGAGATTTACTCGATTTGCAGGATGAGGAGGAAACCGAAACATCTGCTCCTGACGAAGTTGAATCTATTGCTGAATCAGAAGAGTGGAAAGATATCCTTGATTTACAGGATGAGGAAGCGGAAGATGCAGAAGTGTCACCTTTTGCGAATGAATTAACTCCAGAAAATGAGCTTGCTAGTGATGGACAAATTACTACTGAGGAAGATGCGGAAGAGTCACCTTTTGCGAATGAATTAACTCCAGAAAATGAGCTTGCTAGTGATGGACAAATTACTACTGAGGAAGATGCGGAAGAGTCACCTTTTGCGAATGAATTAACTCCAGAAGCAACAGATTTAAGTTTAAACGAAAATGAAGCAGAATATTCGCCATTTGCACAACCAAATTTAAATGTTGATGACACCGAAAGTAATCTTTTACCAGAAGATGAGTTAGAAGATTGGGGAGAAATGACTTCTGGTGAGTTATCTGCTGGTGAAGCTTTTGCAGAAATTGAATCTTTGAATTTAGATAGTGAAGAAAATGATTGGGAAAATTGGGTGGTGGAAGAAGAACCTTCTGAGCTAAACAATATACCACAATTAGAAGTAGATCCTTTGGAAGCTTTTAATCTTGAAGAAGATGAAGAGTGGGAAGATTGGATAGTTGAAGAGGAAACAAATTCTGCTACTAATTTGACACCAGAAACCGCAACTGGCGATCGCTCCCTACCTAATCTTGATACTTTAGACTGGGAAGATAATGATGATTGGGAGGATTTTGAAGAAGTGAGTCAGGGAACTACTTCACCTCCTCCGGCTTCAATTTCAACATCTGACGACGATTGGGATGAATTAACTATTGACATTGAAGCCCAAGACGTAGCTGAATTGTCTCAGGAGAATGAAAGCAATTTGGGTTCAGATTTTAGTTCTTTTGATGATGATGAACTCAGAAAGGGTTTGACTGCTGCTAAATATCAAAAACGCCCCAGTCAAGCTGAAGATGATGCTAATCAAGATAGTACACCTGGAGGTTAGGCTTTGGTCAAGACCAAAAATTCTCATTCTACGGAAATTGCTGTTAGCAACGGCTACCAACCGAGTAGTAAAGTCAGTTTAGAATCACATTTAGGCAATTTTGTCAAGGCTCTGGGGGAAGTTTTAGAGGATATTACTGCCTTAGAAGTAAATACAATGGTTTGCGAGAGGATAACTGGGGACAAATTTATTCCTTGGGAAACCTATCGTAACGTTTATCCAATTAATCGAGAATATTTACAAGAACAAGGAATTCATGAATCATTGCGCGATCGCTACTTAGAATTACGCCGTAATCTAGAACTAGAATACTCGATTCTCGTCACCGACCCCAACTCCGACTTTTACAACTCCAATTTAGTCGGTAACTTACCAATTCTGACCAATCCCAACCTAGAAATCGACCAAATCCAAACAATTTTACCAGATGCTCTGCAACCGACCAGTCCTGACGAAATTCTCAAAGTACAACGACTACTAGGAAACAGCCGTTTCTTGCGTGTCTTGCGAAAAATTGGCGAACTCAAAGCAGCTTTAGATAATCGCAACCAAGCGTTATATCGCAAAGAATTGGAACTTGCAGAAAAAAATGTTCCCAACCTCGCCGCACAAGTTGTAAAAACTGATATAATTTATGCTCAAACCGTAATTCAACTTGACGGTGATATTATCAACCGTTTTAGCGAAGAACTCCTGGAACATCCCCAAAAAGACTTGATTTTGAAAATTCATCGAGAAGGAGTTTTAGGAGGGGAACAACAATGGCGAGGTTTGCTAGGATTTGTGGTAGATTTAGTGCAAAAAGCGATCGGAAAAGCAACTACAGGAAGTTTATTTCCGCCGCGATAAAGATACTCTAAAAACAAAGAAAAATCTAGGGACAAGGAAACTAAAGAAAACTTATATTCACTTTAATTAATTCTTCGTCCCTAA
>JAWQFW010000316.1:1614-5238 GCA_035968095.1 Oscillatoria sp. PMC 1068.18 | reverse complement strand
ATGCTTAACTATAATTTTAATTCTTAATATTTTTTTAACTTTTTGTCTATTTTAGAGCAACTTTTTGATTGCTCGTTGTTAATAGAAACTTTCTACCACATCTTCTAACTTTTTAGCAACCCCAATCAAAAAAAATAGTCCGCCTGAGACGGACTAAGATTTTTGCTAAATTGTGAGGTTCAGAATTTACTGTTTCTAGTTAATTGAGGTCAAAGAGTTTTCACTCTGTGAACAGCGAAAACTTGCTCTCAAACTTCAGAAAATCTTCAGCGATTGAGCAAAGCCCATCACCCTAGGCGATCGCCGTAAATTCCAAATTCAGAATCATGTCATTGAAATCACTATCGCCAGCATTAGGTAAATCCTCAAACACAAAAGCATTATCCCCAATCAAACGAATATGATCCGCACCATCAGGATTCGCACCAATGAACGGGAAATAAACCTCTGGAATTTCATTATCCGAACCATCCAGCAACGGTGCAACCGGATCGCCAGCCACAATGAAAGGTGCAATCAAATCATTCCCCGACAAAGTAGCCGAACTTGTCGCCACAGTTTGATTCGGAACCGTATAATCAAAAGCCGGAAGTCGATTCGCCAAAGCCACTTCCAAATAATCATCATCTCCAGGATTCACCAAATTACCCGTCACCGGATCGCGCACATCACCATTAGTATTTTCGATCTTGTACAAACCGACAAAATTCTCTAACGCTGCTTCCCGGTACAAAGTTGCATCAACTTGGAAAGAAGAAGCCGTTTCATTGCGGAGATCGATCACCTCTAACTGTTGGCTATTTTGCAATCCCGTACCAACCGGAACACTAACTGTAGCCGCACGTTTACCCTCAACCTGAATGCTAAATTCATCATTCCAATTCAAAGTAAACCCATTAGACGACAAAGTAGTCTCTAAGTCAGTCTCAGTGGAGAGAACAACCTCTGCATCTGTGCTTCCGTCAGTCGCCAAATCTTCCTGGACACTATTAATTGTGCCGTTAGTAACCTGTAAAAAGCCTAAATTCGTTCCCGCATCGAAATCGAGAACCCGTTGCAATTCACTAGGATCGAAACCATTCGGTAGGTCAGAAATCAGCGAGAACAGCACATTTGCGCGTTCGATCGCTGCTTCCAGATAACCATCTTCCCCAGGAGCAATACCGTCAATTGTACCCTCTTCATCATCAACAGTATACACACCAACTTCTTGAATCTCGCCACTGCTGTTGACAACAGGGCTAACCACCAAATTCGTATCTACACCAGTGAAGTTAAAGATACCCGTCGGATTACCTTGAGCATTTTCCAGAGGGCTAACTGGTGACAAACTGAAAATGCCAATCTGACTACCATTATTCCCATCATCATCAAAAGCCACATAAACTGTCCGTGTCTCCGGGTCAAGACTAATCCCTTCCGGGTCATCAATTCCCGTCAACGCCAACAAATCCGTCGTCGCAACTAACTCACCTGATGCTGTCACCTCATAAATGCTATTATTCGCACCATTATCGAACTGATCCACAATCAGGAAGTTCCCTGTCAATGGGTCAATCGTAATCCCTTGTACCGATTGATTAGCTGGTAGACTCTCAGCAAAATTCAACGTCGAAAGAATATTCCCCTCGGTATCGATATTGGTGATAATCGCGGCACTATCTAAGACGAAAATACTTTCAGTCGCTTCATCATACGCCACACCACGTAGCGTCGCATTCGGCACTGCTAAGGCATCATTTTGGATATCAATCCCACCAACTACTTCTTCACCATCTGGTGTAAATTCGACCAGTTCGCCAAAACGCGGACTGAGAATGAGCAAATTACCATTGGGTAAAGCGGTTCCTCCTAAAGCTGTAGCGAAGACTTCGGAGGTAAATTCATTAACTTCCTCACCTTCTGGGGTATATTCGGTGACTGTCCACTCGAATTGTCCGGGTCCGAGAATTTCGGTGTCAATGGCGTAAATATTCCCGGTTTCGGGGATATAAGCGACACCATCTCCGCCACCTGCAAAGGAACTAATGAGGTTGAATTGCAACCCTTCGTTGGCGTTGACTAACAAGTCGATGGTTGCTGTGGCGGAGGATTTTGTGCCGTCGGAGGCGCTGATTTCTAAGGTGTCTAAGCCGAAGAAGTCTTCGTCTGGGGTATAGACTAAGTTGTCTAAATCGGCGGCTGTAATTGTCTGTCCACCACGGATGCGACTCCCATTGAGGGTTAAGTCGCCGTTTTCTGGTGCTGTTTCAATGGTGATTGAGGCTAGTTCGTCCCCATCCACATCACTGAATGCGTCGCTAAAGTCTTCAGAAGTGAAGCTAATGGGAGTATCTTCGTTAAAAGATTTCTTGATCCGGTCTAGTTCGGGGGCGTGTAAGATGTCTAAACGGGCAACCCTGTCTCCACTACCGCTATCATTGTCGAAGACGACGTAGAGTTCTCCGGTTTCGGGGTCGGTGGTTAAGCCTTCGGCATCGATAAATCCGGTTAAGTCTGCCAGATTGGTCGTGGAGAGTAATTCTCCTTCACTACTCACTTCAAATAAGGTACTGGCAAATTCACCGTTACTGGTGCGACCATCGTTAACTATCAGGAAGTTCCCGGTGAGTGGGTCGATTGCCATTCCTTGGGGTCCACCGTTTCCTGGTGGTGTGATTCCGGTGAGGTCTAAGGTGGAGAGTAAAGTGCCGTCGGTGTCGAATTCAAAGATTTGTGGTCCACGGGAGTCGAGGACGAAGATGGTTTCGGTGTCTGGGTTGTAGGCGACACCTGTGGGTGGTGATTTGTCTCCTGGGTCGGCGGCACCGTCGCCGTCGAAGTCTAAGCCGAATTCTTCACGGGCGAAATCGATGCCTCCTGGGGCGATTTCGCCTTCGGGGGTGTATTCGAGGATGCGTCCGGTAATTACGTCGCTGATTAACAGATTCCCGTCGGGGAGGATGCTTAAACCGATCGCTGTGCGTAGTTCTTCGGGTGTAAAATTAGAGATTTCAACTCCGTCTGATGTGACTTGGAAGACGGCGCGGTCTGCTTCAAAGGTAGGATTGAAGAATGAGTTGACGAAGGTTTGAGCAATGAAGAGGTTGCCTGTGGTGGGGTCGAAGGCGATGCCGTCTCCACTAAGAAACTCGAATGAATCTAGTAATTCTAAACTTATTCCTGCATTAGAGTTAACCTGCAAATTTACTGTCGCTGTGTCCGACTCTCGTGTACCATCAGAAGCCGTGAATTCAAAGCTGTCGGTTCCGAAGAAATCGTCGTCAGGAGTATAAACTAAATTATCTAGATCGGCAGTGGCGATCGCTTGACCTTCACTAACGCGAGATCCATTCAGAGTTAATAATCCTGAATCGGGAAGGCTAGTTACAGTTATTGAGGCTAGTTCGTCACCATCCACATCGCTGAAACCATCGGCAAAATCTTCCGCAGTAAAGCTAATCGGAGTATCTTCGACACCTGAGAGCGAAATATCTGTTAATTCGGGGGCGTGTAAAATATCTAAACGTGCAACCCTGTCTCCACTACCGCTATCGTTATCGAAGACGACATACAGTTCTCCGGTGTTCGGGTCGGTGGTTAAGCCTTCGGCATCGATAAATCCGGTTAAGTCTGCCAGATTGG
>JAWQFW010000316.1:0-1514 GCA_035968095.1 Oscillatoria sp. PMC 1068.18 | reverse complement strand
GTCGAAGGCGATGCCGTCTCCACTAAGAAACTCGAATGAATCTAGTAATTCTAAATTAATTGCCATGTTCTGAATTCTCTAATAGATTCTTTATTTTGAGCAAAAATTGAATTGGTTATTTTTTGTAGCTTATAAATTACCACAAAAGGTGAAAAATAAATAGCGGCTTTTACTTTTTTTATTACTTCAAAAGCTTCCGCCGCATTCTCTCACTAAATCAGGTAGCACTTGCTACTGTACAATTGAAATTCCTGCGGGATCTTTCAGGCGAGCTTGTACGCCCCAACCACCCATAGGAGGAGTTTCTGTGACTGACAACCACAGTTCATTTCTTCCTTGTTTCAGTGGCAAATACACCGTATCGTAGTAACCAATTGTACCTAAAAAGCGATAATCTCTAGAGCGAAAGCGATCGCTACCACTATAAATCAATTGGTCATTTAAGTAAACTTTTACTTGGTCGCTAAAGCCAAATTCTAGTGGCTTCATTTGGTCGCGTTCTGAATTAATGATTGTGCGAACAAAAACTGTATCTTGACCTTCAGCAAAACGGTTAGTTTTGGCTAGGTTGAGCAATCCCATGCGTTCGGTGCTAAATTTTTTCCAACTTAATTGTTGTTTGTCAATAGCACTTAAAATAAGTTTACTTTCTAGAGTTTTGCTATCAAAAGCATCAGAAACAAACCAAGAATTAATTGTTCCGGCGGGAACTGGTTCTAACTCTGGGGCTTGTCCTTTTAAAGGTGGATTATTAACGCTAGTATAGGTAAAGTTAGCAAAATGCCCTGGTGCAAAATCTTCGACAATTAAGCCGACTTTTCCTGGTTCGAGTTCGCGCTTCATGTCGTGGATAAACAAAACTGGCTCGTTCATATCATCGACATAAATTTCGCCTTGGTTCCCAGAAACGACAACTTTAACATGAATCCATTCATTAAAAGGATATTCGATGGGAACGCCAAAGCCTTCACCATAATATAATTGCCAACCAGTGACTTTATTAAAAACAGGGGAATATTGATTAGCGTCAGGATTTCCTGACTGGTGGGGGCGCATATAGAACTTTTCGTAATTTTCTAAGTCCTGTATCCGCCACAGCGCGCCAATGAAACCTCGTGCTTTGTCGAAGGCGACATCATATTCAATAATGCCATCAAGGAAGTTAGAATCTTCAATAACGGCAAAACCGCCTTTCAGGAAGAGACTTTCTTGACCTAAGTAGTTCTCTACTTTACTTTCTTCAGCGTCGATTTGCCAGCGAGTTGAATCAAAAGGAATGACTTGACTCGCTTGAAGGGGTTGGTTATAGGAATAACCTACGATCAAGAGAATAAAGACAAATATGCCAATTAAGTATCGTTTAAGTTTTATCATCTCGCTTGCTCTTTTTGCAAGAGAACCAAATTAATTTACGTTAAGTCAAGCTCATTTTACATCGTTGTTTGCAATTTAGAGCTTTTTTGACATACTCCCTGGCGTAAACGCACAGGGATTCTTTACGCTTCATTGACTGA
>JAWQFW010000315.1:0-5300 GCA_035968095.1 Oscillatoria sp. PMC 1068.18 | reverse complement strand
CCAGTCACCAGTCACCAGTCCCCAGTCACCAGTCCCCAGTCACCAGTCACCAGTCTCCTTCAAGCTACTTGCGTCAGAGAATCAGAAAGATAATCAGCTACAGATTCTACTAGCGCGATCGCGTTTTCGTAAAGCATTCTCGTTGGTCCGAGAATGCCCACACTACCGACGGGAACATCTTTTTGGCGATAAACAGAGGAAACAAGGGTGCAAGTGTTGAGGGGTTCGAGAGGGTTTTCTGAACCAATTCTAATCCTAACTTTTTTCCCTAAATTATCTGCTGTTGGTAACTCAAAGATTAAGGGTAAAAGTTGGTCTTGTTCTTCTTCAAGTAAGTGAAGTAACATTTGTACTTGCTGCAATTCTGAAAATTCTGGTAAGCGCAAAGCTTCAGAAATTCCGCGTACCATAATTGGTGTCGAATTTGGTAATTGTTGACGACGAGTTAATTCGTTTTGAACTTGGCGAATTAATTCTGCATATTGCGCGAATTCTCTTCCTAATTCGCGCCAATCTAAACTTGATAAATCGACTACAGAGTGTCCTTTAAGTTTACTGTTTAAAAAGTTAGATAATATCTGTAATTCTCCTTCGTTCAATTGAGAATTTTGTTTGACACCTGGTAGTTCAATTAAAATGGATTGAGTTTCGTAAGAGTCGGTAACTAAAATTAGCATTACTCTTGCGGGGGCAACTTGAACTAATTGCACGTGACGCACTTGAGAAGTAGAATGTTGAGGCATGGTAATAATTGCAATATAGCCACTTAAAGTTGCTAACATTTGTGCTGCACCGCGCAATAAAATGTCTAAATTTCCTCCTTCCCAGTTAAGCTTTTTCGTAAGTAATTTTTCGATTCTTTTTTGGTTAGCTTTGTTGGGAATCAAGAGTTTATCTACATAAACTCGATATCCAGAATCAGAAGGTATTCTTCCGGCTGATGTGTAGGGTTGATAAAGTAATCCGGCTTTTTCTAACCATCCCATTGCATTGCGAATTGTGGCAGAACTAACGGTAAAATCGTATTCATTCACTAAGGTTTTGGAACCCACTGGCTCGGCGGTGGTAATATAGTGTCTGATAGTTGCCCAGAGAATGCGTAAGTGGCGATCGCTCAAACTTGTATTTTTAGCCATTGGCAGCAATTTCTAACTTTTTATTAAAATTTGGGATTAAATATTGTTTTTGTGGTCAGCAACCTACTGTAAATTTTGATCCAGTTAGGTAATATTTCCGTGAAAATTAACTAATCTGGCGCAAATTAGCTTAATTATTCAAGAGGATAGCAAATCTGACTGCAAATTTTCAGCGAAAAAAGTCAGAAAGCTAGTAACGTGGAATACTGGTATCGACACGCACTGAGTAAGCCTCGATACCGCCAACAATATTTTTAACATTGGTAAAGCCTTGACTTCGTAGCCAGTAACACATTTGAGCAGAACGATAGCCGTGATGACAGATGACCAAAGTTTCAACATCAGCGTCAAAGCGAGTCGGAATTGTTTCCGACCATTCCGCAAATTCACTGAGAGGAAGTAAAACAAAACCATCGATTAGCGCGATCGCGGCTTCGGCTGGTTCGCGGACATCAATCAATTGTACAGGGCGATCGGCGGCGGCGATCGCTGTAGCTAATTCTTCAACAGTAATTTCACCAGGGGTTTGAGAGTTAGACATAAGCTGAATTTAAGCAGTAAAGATTGATCGAGACATCTTTGATGGAATAATAGTATGGGCAGGATAATCCTGTTTGCTGCTGGTAATGGTTGATTCTATGAAGCTTCGCTCTTTTTTCTTGGCTCTAGCTGCTAGTTGTCTGATACTACTATTAATCGGTGCTGCTGGCTTAAATTGGATTTTAGCCCAAACTCCTCTGACATTATTACAGGGAGAGGGAGTGGCTAACCCCACCGCAACAGTATTTATCCCGAGACAAGCCCCAGCAATGATTTCTTTGCTGGTAAATCCAGATCGTTTGTCAGCATTTCGACAATTACAAGCCCCTCCTTCCCAAAGAGGGCGATCGCATCGCGAATTAAACGAAATTAAAGCTAGTTTACTCACAAATACGGAACTTAGCTATACCAAAGATATTCAACCTTGGTTGGGAAACGAAATTACTCTCGCAATTACGAGTTTAGACTACGATCGCAACGCCGAAAATGGGGTACAACCCGGATATTTACTCGCTGTCAAAAATCGAGACGCAGAACTAGCTCGTGAGTTTCTGCAATTGTATTATAGTAAAAGCGCGATCGCCGGAACCTCAGATTTAATTTCCGATGATTACAAAGGAGTTAAACTACTTTATCGTCGTCCCCTCGCTAACAGCAAAGAAAGTAATTTAGCTAGTGGCGTTGTCGGTAACTTCGTTTTATTTGCTAACAGTTCCCAAGTCTTACGCGATGCAATTAATAACGCCCAAGCAAGCAATTTAAACTTAAAAAATGCCCCCTTTTACGAACAAGCCCTAGAGACAATTCCCACACCGCGTATTGGCGTAGCTTTTGCTCATCTCGCTGCGGCTAACGCTTGGTTTGGTAACGAAACAAATCCCCAAACCGAGTCAGCAGAAACAATTACTTTAGCTATCCAATTAAATGAGCAAGGCTTAGTCGCCCAAACCGCTTTATTCGGAACTACGGATAAACCAGAACAAAAACCAGTTCTTTCTCAACCTGTAGAAGCGTTAAAATACCTTCCCGCAAACAGTATTTTAAGCGCTTCGGGAACCGATTTAGAACAACTTTATACCGATTTAACGAGCGAGTTAACTGCGGGAACTTTCGTCGGCGGAATCTTTAAGCAAATTCTCGCCAATCTCAACAGTCAATTGCAAATTGATTTAGCTCAAAAAGTCTTTTCTTGGGTAAACGGTGAATATGCAATTTCCTTACTTCCCGATAATAATTGGGTATTCGTCGCCGAAAAAAATGACCCAGAAGCGACAGAAACCGGGATTGCCAACTTAGATCAAATTGCTCGCAAACGCGGCTTAAACATAGCTAATTTTAGTTTAGGAAATCAACAACAAATAACCGCCTGGACTAAATTGAAAGCCGCCCAAAAACAACTAGCTACCGAAGTAAAAGGAGTGCATACAAGCATCGGTAAATACGAAATCATCGCTAACTCCGTGGACGCGATCGCGGCTGCACTCTCCGACAATTCCCTCCTCGCAAACCCAGAATTTCAGGCAAATCTCGCCACCTTACCCAAAAATAATAACGGCTATGTATACATAGATTGGAAAAAAAGTCAATCTATCTTTGAAAAACAATTACCCTTACTCCAAGTAATCGAATTATTTGGTCAACCCTTATTCGAGAACTTACACAGCCTCACCATCACCAGTAGCGGCACAGAAAACGGCATTTCTCGCGCCTCTACCTTCCTAAAACTAGGTAATTAATCAACTGGAAATTTATGTAGAGATGTTGCCTGCAACGTCTCTACTATCTAGAATTCAAATTAACCCTAGTGGGACAAAAGAAAATGTCAGAAATTATGACGTTTGCAGAAATGCAGCATCGCTATGATAACGAATGGCTATTAATTGCACCAAAAGAAGTGAATGAGGAATTGCAAGTAATTAAAGGAGAAGTGTTAGTTCACTCTCCTAATCGCGATGAGGTTTACAAAGCTCTTGAAACTCTAGAAGAACAACCTTTAGCGATTGAGTATATGGGTCAAATTCCCCAAGATTTAGGCTTTATTTTATGAGTCGGAAAAGAATTTCTTCATGGAACCGGATAACTTACTCCGAGAAATCTATTAGCTAAACCTAGAGGACGACTAAAATGATAGTATGATTAAAAATTTCATCCACATTGAAGACTTAGAGGAAATCAAAATGTCAGAAAGACTTAACGTAGTGATTGAAAAGAGTGAATCAGGCTATCTTGCTTCTTGTCCCGAGCTATCAGAAGATAAGTTTGAAAATGACTCATTAGATGTTGTCTTTACCCAGCTTAAGCAATTCGTTCAACATCATTTGAACCAACCAACTGAAAGCGAAAAAATAGGTCAGTCTATTCTAAAAATGGTAACTAAATTTACGGAAGATATGACAGAAGAAGAAATTAATCAGCTTCCTGCTGATGCTGCTACTCAACACGATCATTATCTTTATCAAGCTATCAAAAAAAAACAGTAAAAATCATTTTTGCAGATACATTTTATTGGATAGCTTTAATTAATCAAAAAGATGATTAGCATCAGCGTGTTATCCTTTTCACTAGCACTCTTGACAAAGTTCAAGTGATTACTACTGAAGAAGTATTAACCGAAGTATTAAACTTTCTTTCTAGCTATGGACAGGGGATGCGAAGACGAACTCTAGTATTCGTTCAAGATATTCTCAATAATCCTAATATTAGAGTGATTCCCCAAACTCATGAATCTTTTCAACAAGGATTAGTATTATCTGAACATCGTTTAGACAAAGGATATAGTCTCACAGATTGTATTTCTATGCAAGCAATGAAACAACTAAAAATCGCCGAAGTCTTAACTCACGATCAACACTTTAAGCAAGAAGGATTTATTGTTTTATTTCAAGATTAAACCAAGTTTAATTACTGATAACTTTAAATGCTCACTTAGCTTCATGTTGTAGAAGCTGGTGAACATCCATAGTTTAGAGAGAAATTAAAGTGTACAATAAAAAACGGGAAAACTTAAAACTTAAATCGAATTAGTAAAGAGTAGAAGAGAATGACAATTACAATTACTGTAAATACTGACAACATCAATAACTTAGATTTATCGCCTGTGGAAAATGAGATCGAAAAAATCTTGCAAGCAGGTGAAGTTGTTAAATATGAACAGCAAATTAACTTCAAAATTGCATACGAGATGGATGAAACTGACCCCAGAGAAATATCGGAAGTACCAGAAGTAAGATTATGGTTTGTGCGGCTTGATGCTCGTTATCCTTGGCTACCTTTTCTGTTAGATTGGAAATCTGGAGAACTTTATCGCTATGCAGCAATGTTGGTTCCCCATCAGTTTCATCGTACTGAGGGTATTCAATATAATCCAGAGGCTTTGGAAATTTTTGTGATGAAGAAGATTTTTGTACTTAGTGATTGGTTACAAAGGCAAAATATTAGTAGCAAATCGAAGTTACAATTAATGGCTAAGACTTTGGGTTATGAGATTGATGATAGTTTTTTTGAGATGATTAAATAAGGTAAAATTGGCTTGACTAATTATCTAGAATATGATTAGTTAAAGTATAGCAATTTTTGTTAATAGCGGACAATATTTGTCCTAAATTTAATCGAATAGATGTCCGT
>JAWQFW010000314.1:0-5329 GCA_035968095.1 Oscillatoria sp. PMC 1068.18 | reverse complement strand
AATCTTGATTAAGATGTTATAAATGTTATCAATGTGGTTGAGCCTAAGTAAGTTCACTTACCTGGTTAAATTATGTTGAGAGAAAGAATTTAGGTAAGAGCAGCTAGTAGGTTGAGGCTGAGAAAATCCTTAACTGGAAGGTAGTTTGTGACTATAGCAAGAAGAGGTGATTTGCGAAATTATTGAGAAAATGTAATGTCTGGTAAAAATTTCACCCATGATCTAGAATTGCTATCTACCTTGGTTATTGTGCAAACTTTTGTTTTCACGAAGAAGTTAGCTGTTCAATTTTAACTCCAATCTTTTTGTTCTTCGCTACTGGTGCGAGGTTTATAAATTGCTCCTTGTGAGTGTAGCTTACGGGTTATTTCATATAATTCGTCTTCTGTCAAGCCCCAATTATGAAGAATTTTGTCTAAATCGGCTTGAATTTTTCTTGCTCCGGGAAAATTTTGATAGCGAATGCGTAAACGAGCGACTTCGGCGAGGTTGTAGTCGCTGCGTCCTTCTTGTAAAATGCGGTTAGTTTCTTCGCGATCGCTTTTTTCTCGTGGATGTTTTTGTTCAGGTGGTGTAGTCAAGGTCGATTATCGATTATCGTCAGAAAGAAATTTAGTGCGAGCATCTTGCCACAGGATAATTTTACCTTGAAAATCACCACTAGCAAGGAAGCGTCCATTCGGACTGAAACTAACTGATTGTACCCAATCTGAATGTCCTTCAGGGTGAGTTAGTAACGTACCTGTAGCTAAATCCCAGATCCGCACACCATCACGACTTCCAGTAGCGAGAGTTTGTCCGTCAGGATGAATTGCAAGGGAGCGTATTTCTCCAGTATGTCCGATGAGGGTATAAAGTAACTGACCTTGAGCAATATCCCAAACGCGGATGGTGCGATCGCTACTGCCGGATACGAGTATATTACCATCTGGGGTGAAAGCCAAAGCCGTAACTTTACCTGCATGACCAATATTTTCTGAGAGTAAACCTCCAGTGCGTAAGTTCCATAACTTCAGTTCCCCTTCCTTCCCCCCACTAGCTAAAATATAGCCATTAGGATTAATTGCGACAGAATAGGTAGGACTCTCGAAACTAACTAAAGTATAAATTGGTCGCTGGGTCTTTAAATTCCAAAGTTTGATTCCATCTAAACCACCACTAACTAAAACTTCGCTATCGGGAGTAATTGCGAGAGAAAGTACATTATGAAAGTGGTCGAGAAAAGTATGGGTATATTCCCCGGTGTTCCATTTCCAAAGATTGATTCTTGCATCTTGTCCGCTACTAACGAGAGTTTCTCCATCGGGACTTAACGCCATTGCTAAAACTCTGGTATGGTGGATGCGGAAGCGCTCGATTTCGGTTCCGGTTCTTACCCACCACAATCGCAAAAGTCCTTCATTATAACTACCACCGCTAACTAACATTTGACTATCGGGACTAAAGGTTAGTGCATCTACGGTAGTTTCGTGACTTTCAAGAGTCCGAAATAATTCTACTTTCGACCAAGGTGCTGAGGTTGGGAGCTTGTCAATTTCCGGAAGATAATCTGGGAGTGGTAAAGGTTCGCTAAATTCCTGAGCGGAAGTAAACTGAGAGAAAATATTGGTGCAAATAGCGAGAGTTAATAGTAACGTCGATTTTTTCCTCTTCCAGAGCATAGCTTGTTTTCACTCAGTTTGAATATTCGGACAAATCGTGCGGTTAGCTAACTTTTTTGAGGGGAAATCTTGCCATCCAGAGAGGATACCTTGTAACTCTTGTTGTAATAATTCGAGAGCTTCGATTTGTTCTTGAATGACGTTTAATTTGGTTTGGAGATGCTCTTTGAGAACGCCACAAGGTAATTGCCCCGCATCGTGAACTTCTAGTATATCCTTAATTTCTTTGAGATCTAAGCCGAGGGCTTGCGATCGCTTAATAAATGCTAATCGATTGAAAACTGATTCTTGAAAAAGCCGATAACCAGAGGAGGGAGAGCGTTGTACTACCGGAGTTAGTAAGCCGAAATCATCGTAATAACGAATCGTTTTTACGGGTAAACCGCTAACTTTGGCTACTTCACCAATTTTGAGTAATTGGACTACAGATTGCATATCTTACTGTGTTTCGCTGCGACACCTGCTTTGAATACGCACCAAATCAAAGATTGACACTCTCTCCAGTGTCTCTCCCTCTTTGTTTAATTTAATGACGGCGTTTTTTTTGCGTTGTGAGCATCGGTAAGGGAGCATTTGACGAACTTGGAGGGAGAAAAGCTCTGACACCTTCGTCGGGGGTATGATCTTGGTGACGTTGAGTTTGCCACCAACGTACGGCGATCGCTGCTAACATTACTGTTATACCAAAACTAAGTAACGTCCAGCGCTCACCTACGCCACCAATTACTGCGTCAACTATCCCGATAATCAAAATAAAGCTTGAAATCGGCTCTTTACGGTAGGCTAACTTCACAAACCGAGGCAACAATGCGTTCATCACGTTGGTTTATATCCAGATTCTGCTTGATTCTAATCCCAGATTATCTTATCTACCTCCGAAATGACCGATCTCGTGGTACAGAAAATTACTTGGTTTAGTAACTATTTGCTCAGATTCGATTTGAGATTAGGGATTGGAAATTCGAGAGTAACCCCGAAGTTAAGATCGGGGAAAGAAACAAAATTGATTGAGGAGTTAGATTTGGCGATCGCTCCTGGCTATTGCAACCCTAGCCAAGATAATACTCCTTGACCAGTAAAGTATTCAATCAACAACGTTAGCAGAAAGCCAATCATCGCGGCTCTACCATTTAAACGTTCTGCATATTCGTTAAACCCAAACTTTGGTTCTTCTACGTTGGGTGTTACTGTCGGTTGGGTTTTTGCTTCTGTAGTTGTCATCGGCTTTTCTGGTTCGCTCATAGTTACAAATCTTTACTTGTATATCTTATTCTACAGATAATTGGGTATTGGGGATTGGGAGACAAGGGGGAAATGGAGGAAATGGAGGAATTGGGGGATTTGGGGGATTTGGAGGAATTGGAGGATTTGGGGGATTTGGGGGATTTGGGAGAATTGGAGGGATTGGAGGAATTGGGGAAATTGGGAGAGTTTATGTTGGTAAAATGTCTGTTGATAATTTCCCATACTTCCCATACTCCCAAAACTCCCAACACTTCCCATACTTCCCATACTCCCAAAACTCCCAACACTTCCAATTCCCTAAAAGGGGATTTGGAAAACTTGGCTGTACCTTCCTCCTGGTCTTCTTCCTCGGTTAAATTCCGAATTTTGCTTGAAAATACAAAATTAGGCAGCAGCAAGCCCTACAGTAGTAAAAGGAATGAATAGAGAGCGATTATGGAAATAGGTGTACCAAAAGAAACCAAAGACCAAGAATTTCGCGTTGGTTTGAGTCCCGACAGCGTGCGTTTACTCTGTGACAAAAATCATCAAGTCTTTGTGGAAAAGAATGCTGGTGTTGGTGCTGGTTTCACTGATGAAGATTATGCACAAGCGGGAGCAAAAATTGTTACTGATGCGGCTGCGGCTTGGAATCGAGAACTGATAGTAAAAGTTAAAGAACCCTTACCGGAAGAGTATCAGTATTTGCAAAAGAATCAATTATTGTTTACTTATCTACATTTAGCTGCTAGTCACAGTTTAACGAAAGCTTTACTTGATTCGGGGGTAACGGCGATCGCCTACGAGACAGTTGAACTTCCTGATGGTAAACTTCCTTTACTGACACCTATGAGTATTATCGCTGGAAGACTCTCAGTACAGTTTGGTGCAAGATATTTAGAACGTCAGCAAGGAGGAAGAGGTGTTCTCCTCGGCGGTATTCCTGGAGTTCGTCCTGGTAAAGTAGTAATCTTGGGTGGTGGTGTTGTCGGTACAGAAGCAGCCAGAATTGCTGTGGGAATGGGTGCTACAGTACAAATTATTGATATTAATGTTGAGCGACTCGCTTATCTAGAAACTATTTTTGGTTCGAGGGTAGAATTACTTTATAGCTCTCCGGCATTAATCGAACAAGTAGTTCCGGAAGCAGATTTATTGGTAGGTGCTGTCTTAGTCGTAGGTCGTCGCGCACCTGTATTAGTTCCTCGTACTTTAGTTAAAAAAATGCGTCCCGGTTCGGTTATAGTTGACGTAGCGGTAGACCAAGGTGGTTGCATCGAAACTTTACGCACCACATCTCACAGTAATCCCATTTACATTGAAGAACAAGTAATTCACTTTGGCGTGCCGAATATGCCCGGAGCAGTTCCTTGGACAGCAACACAGGCTTTAAATAATAGTACCTTGCCTTACGTTCTGAAACTAGCTAATCTGGGTTTGAAAGCCTTAGAACAAGATTCTGCTTTAGCTGGAGGGTTAAACGTAAAAAACCATTTGCTCATTCATCCAGCAGTACAAGAAGTATTTCCCGATTTAGTCGAGTAGATTAGAGAAAGTGCGATCGCTATCTGGAGCATTTCTCATGAACTCAATCCTAACTCGCTTCTCCACTTCTATAGTGTCCGCAGGACTACTATTCAGCTTTGTCGCTTGCTCAAACTCATCCACCCTCAGCAAAACCACCAACAACAATCCTTCCCCAACTCCCGACACAACCCTTGCACAAACAACCCTAGAACCACTATTACTTTACTGGAGTGTTGCCAGACAAGACAATCTTTCTACCGCTACCAGCGTCGGAGAATATTCCGCAAAAGACGCAGGTTACGTTTTTGCACGAGTCGAAGGCTGTGTATTTCCCACCCAGCAACCAGGAACAGTACCACTCAAATTATACTGGCATCCACAGCGAGAAGATAACTTTACCACAGCCACCCCACTCGGCGAACAAACTGCCACTGACGTAGGTTATGTCCTAGCCAGAGTCGAAGGCTATGTTTTTCCTACTCAAAAACCAGGAACAGTACCACTCAAATTATACTGGCATCCAGACCGAGAAGATAACTTTACCACAGCCACCCCACTCGGCGAACAAACTGCGGCTGACGTAGGTTATGTCTTTGCAAGAGTCGAAGGCTACGTTTTTCCAGCTTCTCAATGCGAAAAAACTTCTAATCCTCGTCTGGAAAGAATTTAAAATTTTCTCTCAAATTGGGATAATTAACCATCATTAAAAACTAGCCATCTACAATATTAAAATATTTCCCTAGTGCGGGCATCTTGCCCGCAATTAAACCAATTAATGTCCGGGTATTGACCCCATTACAAATCATAACTTCTGAAAATTTTCTTTAATTATTTGTCAAATATTATCTGCAAATTATCGTCTTTCAAAAAGTTAAAATTATCTTTCAAATCGAGATCGTCAATTATTAGATAAAGCT
>JAWQFW010000313.1:0-5411 GCA_035968095.1 Oscillatoria sp. PMC 1068.18 | reverse complement strand
AGCTTAAGCTAGTTATGGTTTTTATTTACTAAATTGTTCTGTTTAAGTAATTTGATGCAAAGAAGTAATTATTGGAATGAAAAAAGTACATAGTCCGAACTTGAAGAAGATTCTCAGCAAAAAACTACAACTACATTAATTTTTTGAAGGGTAATTTAATAAAAATTAATAAATTGTCAAAGAAATTGATTCAAACTCTGAATAACAAATTTTTTCCATTAGGAAAAACTCAGAAATAAACGCTTAATAGGGTTTAATGCAAAATTAGCATTAACTAGCGACGATACCCGCATACTAACAATTGCTTTTCTAGAAAAATTGCGTAAAGTAAAAAGCATAGAGTTTGGGTAAGCAGTACATGACCGCCAAAAAGAATTTAGTTGTAATTGGTAACGGAATGGTTGGTCACAAGTTTCTAGAATTGATGGTGAAAAAAGGAGCCACTAATAACTGGAACTTAGTTACATTTTGCGAAGAATCCCGTGTAGCTTACGATCGCGTCAATCTCAGCAGTTATTTTTCTGGTAAGACTGCGGCAGACTTAACTTTAGTAGAACCAGGATTTTATCAAGAAAATAATCTTAAAATTTATTTAGGCGATCGCGCAGTAAAGATTGATCGAGAAAAGCAAATTATTTACTCGGAAAACAATCTCGAAATTCCTTACGAGCGTCTCGTATTAGCCACAGGTTCCTATCCTTTTGTCCCACCAATTAAAGGAAACGATGCCCCTGGAACCTTTGTTTATCGCACTATCGAAGATTTAGAAAAAATTGCTGCTTACGCTAAGAAATCGAAAGTTGGTGTAGTTGTGGGCGGTGGTTTGTTAGGTTTAGAATGCGCTAATGCGCTGAAATCGTTAGGTTTAGAAACTCATGTGGTAGAATTTGCACCGCGATTAATGCCCGTACAAATTGATGATGCAGGCGGTGAAATTTTACGCTCCAAAATTGAAGATTTGGGAGTTAAAGTACATACCAGCAAAGCCACAACTGAAATTGTCAGCGAAAACGGCAAAATCGTAAAAATGCAGTTTGCCGATGGTGGTGAATTAGCAACCGAGATGATCGTTTTTTCCGCAGGAATTCGTCCTCGCGATGAACTCGCCAGAAATTGTCAATTAGAAATTGGCGATCGCGGCGGAATCATTATCAACGATGATTGTCAAACCTCAGATCCGAACATTTACGCGATCGGCGAATGCGCCCTTTATCAACAACGGATTTACGGTTTAGTTGCTCCCGGCTATCAAATGGCAGAAGTAGCCAGCGATATCTTTACTAACCAAGGCGAAACTAAGTTTACTGGGGCAGATATGTCCACGAAACTCAAACTACTCGGAGTTGATGTGGCTAGCTTCGGTGACAACTTCGCCCGCACCCCAGGCGCAAAAGAATTGGCGATCGCCGATAAGATAGAAGGAACTTACAAAAAAATTGTCGTTAGCGAAGACAACAAATATCTTTTAGGCGGAATTCTCGTTGGTGATGCTTCAGCTTACGGAACTTTGCTACAACTAACACAAAATCAAATTCCCCTTCCTCCTCACCCCCAAGATTTGTTAGTTCCCCCTCGCGAAGGTGCAGCCCCAGTGATGGGAGTCGAAAGCTTACCCGACACCGCTCAAATTTGTTCTTGTAATAACGTCACCAAAGGACAAATCTGTACAGCGATCGCCGAAGAAAAAATCACCGATCTTGGTAGCTTGAAAAAATGTACCCAAGCCGGAACAGGTTGCGGTGGTTGTGTACCTTTAGTTAAAGATATCCTGCACAGCGAACTGAAAAAAGCGGGAGTTAAAGTTAACAATCATTTGTGCGAACACTTTGCTTATTCTCGTCAAGAACTTTTCCACTTATTGCGCGTTAACCAAATCAAAACCTTTAACGATTTGCTAGCCCAACACGGGACAGGTAAAGGTTGCGAAATCTGTAAACCCGCAGTCGCTTCGATGCTGGCTTCCACCTGGAACGAACATATTTTAAACACCCCTCACGTCGGGTTACAAGATACCAACGACAACTTTTTGGCTAATATCCAAAAAGACGGTACATATTCAGTAATTCCCCGAATTCCTGGCGGCGAAATTACTCCCGAAAAACTCATTGTTTTAGGTCAAATCGCTCAAGACTTTGGGCTTTATACTAAAATTACTGGCGGACAGCGAATTGATTTATTAGGTGCGCGAGTTGACCAATTACCGTTAATTTGGCAACGATTAGTTGAAGCTGGTTTTGAGTCGGGACACGCTTACGGTAAAGCCCTGCGTACAGTCAAGTCTTGTGTTGGTGAAACCTGGTGTCGCTTTGGGGTACAGGATTCCACCAGTTTAGCGATCGAATTAGAATTACGTTATCGCGGTTTGCGATCGCCACACAAACTTAAGTCTGCTGTTTCTGGTTGTACGCGAGAATGTGCCGAAGCACAAGGTAAAGATTTTGGAATTATTGCTACTGAAAATGGCTGGAATCTCTACGTTTGTGGTAACGGTGGCACAAAACCGCAACACGCAGTTTTATTAGCTGCTGATATCGATAAAGAAACCTTGATTAAATACATCGATCGTTTCTTAATCTTCTATATTCGCACGGCTAATCACTTACAAAGAACTTCGACTTGGTTCACTAAACTTGAGGGAGGATTAGATTACCTCAAACAAGTAATTATCGAAGACTCTCTGGGTATTTGCGACGAGTTAGAAGCCCAAATGCAGTACCATGTCGATACCTATCAATGTGAGTGGAAAACAACTATTGAAAACCCAGAAAAACTTCAGCGCTTCCGGCACTTTGTCAATTCCGATCGAGTCGATCCTACATTAAGTTATGTTGAAGAACGTGGACAAAAACGTCCGGCTACAGAAGTAGAAAAAGAACTCGCTGGTTCAACTAATTAATTGTCGGATAGACGTGGCTTTTAACGACGATAGCAAGCTGATTTATTTGGTAATCCCCACAATTTATTAAATTCACATACGGGGTGAATTTGCTTCAGGATTGCTATCGTTGTTACTAACTAAATTTAGCAAGTTTAGTAATTCTATTGAAAAGTATTGAGAATTTGACAAAAAGGAAAAAAGATGATGACTCAAGCTTTACAAAATCAAGAAAAAACTGCTCAATGGACAAGTGTTTGTCAGTTAGCTGATATTCAACCCAATACTGGAGTTTGTGCGTTAGTTAATGATACTCAAATCGCAATTTTTCGGATTGGTGATACTAACGAAGTCTACGCTATAAGTAACTACGACCCCTTTAGTAAGGCGTATGTTTTATCGAGAGGAATTATTGGCGATCGCCAGGGGATTCTTAAAGTTGCTTCTCCGATCTATAAGCAAAACTTTAATTTAGCTACTGGTGAATGTTTAGACAATTCTGATGTAAAAATCCCTACATTTCCGGTGCGAGTTAGCGATGGAATAGTACAAGTTAATTTCTCCTAACAATTGAGTCAATTATGATGAAAATCGGTGCAGGTAATCAGACTTGCACCGACTTTAATTACTCAATTAAATAGCTATAATTCACAACAAATTTATTGCAAAACTTCCTCTAATTGATGTTGTTGCCAAAGAGATTGATATAATCCAGGAGATTCGACCAAATCTTCATGAGTACCGATTTGAACAATTTCGCCAGCATCCATAACAAAAATGCGATCCGCAGTTGCAGCCGCCGATAATTGATGAGAGATAAAAATCACTGTTTTACGCTGTACACCTTGGGAAAGATTGTCTAAAATTTGCGTTGCAGTTTGATTATCAACACTCGAAAGTGCATCATCAAGAATTAAGACTGGTGCATCGATTAACAAAGCCCTAGCTAAAGAAGTCCGTTGTCGTTGTCCACCAGAAAGTGTAATCCCACGTTCGCCGACTAAGGTGTTATATTCTTTCGGAAAATTCTGAATTTCTGGATGTATTTGAGCAATTTTCGCTGCCGATTCAACTATTGGTTGTTCGGCAACAGGTTCACCATAACGAATGTTATTTTGAATGGTGGTACTAAAGAGAAAACTATCTTGAGGAACATAAGCGATCGCGCGACGCAAATCGGCTAACTTAACTTCAGTAACATCATACTCATCGAGAAACAACTGTCCCGATTGAAGATCTAACAAACGCGGAATCACATTGGCTAGGGTTGATTTCCCAGAACCAATCGAACCCACGATCGCCACTTTTTCCCCTGATTGAATCGTAAAATTAAGCTGCTTCAAAGCCGGATTTTTTGCCCCAGGATAGGTATAACTCAAGTCTCGCGCGGCGATCGCACCTTTCACTCTTTCTAAAGGAAGTTCCAGAGAATCGCGTCGATCTTTAATTTGTGGTTGAACGTCAAAAATTGCCTCAACACGCTCAATACTAACCTCACCTCGTTGATAAGTAGTAATCGTAAAACCTAACAAAGCCGTCGGGAAAACCAAACGTTCCACATAAGTAATCAGCGCGACAAAATCACCAACTGAAATTGTATTATTCGCGATCGCGCTACTACCCAACCACAACAAAATCAACAAACTAAGATAAGAAAGACCTTCTACCACCGGAAACAAAACATTTCTCGTTCTGGCTAACTTCAGATTTGCTGACAATAACTGTTCATTTTTGCGACGAAAAGCAAGACGTTCGTTAACTTCCTGAGCATATATTTTAATCAACGAAATCCCACTCATATCCTCTTGGATCAACTGAGAAAGATCCGAAAGCCGTTCCTGTACCGTTCGTTGTTCAGCTTGTAACTTCGCACTAAACAACTGTACCGCAATCAACATCAAAGGATAAATCGCGATCGTCGCTAAAGTCAGCCGTACATTAATTGCCAGCATAAACGGTAGCGTCAAACCATAAGCAAAAACTGTATTAATTGAACTCAGAACCGCAAATCCCAGTAAACGTCGAATATTATCCACATCCGAAGTCGCCCGATTAATCAAATCTCCAGTAGAATTACTCGAAAAATAACCAGGTTCCAACCTCAATAAATGTTGAAAAATCCTTTGTTTAAGATCGAATTCTACCTTTCGTCCAATTCCAAAAATTGTAATCCGGGACACCATCCGAATTACCCACATAATTGAGGCGAGAATACCAATTAAGAACACATAACGCAATAGCACCTCAAAGCTGAGAGTTCCCCTCAACTCATCAACACTATTACCGATTAACCGGGGAATATAAGCCCCGATCCCATTAACGATGAATAAGGCAACAATGCCTATATATACATCCTTCCTATGAGGACTTAGATAAGCCAGTAGTTGTTGGAAACGCGAATTACCCATGATCGAAATGTAACAAATTTTGTCGGGGATGAGGTATTGGGGACTGGGGATTAGGGATTAGGGATTAGGGATTAGGGATTGGGAGAATTGGGAGTGTTGGGGGAATTGGGGGAATTGGGGGAATTGGG
>JAWQFW010000312.1:0-5436 GCA_035968095.1 Oscillatoria sp. PMC 1068.18 | reverse complement strand
ATATAATCTTCATAAAACAATTAAGTTTTCTATAAATATCTTCAATTAATCTTTATTAATTCCTGATAATAATTCAGTGCTTGTACCCAAGAAAATAATTAATAACAAATTTATGATTTGAAAGGAATAAATAAGCAAACAGATTTTTTCAAGTTCTGTGTGTCTTTATTTATCCAGGGATATTTTGTTTAGGACATTTACTACTACTACTTACTGAAAACCATGTCTACCTCCGGAAAAAAATCAACTTATTTGAATCAAAAAGCTTTAGAAATTAGCGAAAACACTAGCTTAACAAGCAAAAAATACGGCTGGTCAGAAAATGAGCCACTATTAAATAAAATAAATAACACTCAGAAGCAGGAAATCTTTTCAAGCAACGAAAGCCAAGATTCAAAAATAGAATTAGTTGACGAAGAACCAAATAAAATTAGTAACAATATTAACTTACTTAATCAAAACTTTGGTTGGTTAGAAGATGGACAACAAAACTTCCACAGTGCAGAAAGGCGGCTAGTTACCTGTGACTGCATTGCTTGTCATGGTGGAATTTCTAACTCAAGCTTAGAACCTCAAGCAATGCCAATTCCTCAAGAAAGTTATGTTAGTTCATCAGGAGACTACCAAATCGATGCTCTTTTAGGAGGTAGTAAATGGGACAGCACTACAATTACTTACAGTTTCTATTCTAATGCAAACGGTGGTGCATATTACGGTAGTGAAACTGTCTGGGAAGTTAGCGAAGCCGTTAAGAATAATGTGCGAACCATACTTGAAGATGTATTAGAACCGTTAATTAATGTCAACTTCGTGGAAGTAGCGGATACAGCTAATAGTTATGGTCAACTTCGTTATATGTTTTCCGATGGACCAGATTATGCTTATGCAAGTTACCCAGAATGGCCTTGGAATCCTGAAGAAGCTGGTGATGTGCATTTGAGTCCTAATTATGAAAACGACTGGTGGAATAACTTTTCTGACGGTCCGGGTAATCACGGCTACGAAACTCTGATTCACGAAACTGGACACGCTTTAGGTTTAAAACATCCTGGTAATTACAATGGTAGCGGTTCGGGAACAGGTCCTTTTTTGCCTTACTGGGAAGACCACAACACTAATACCTTGATGTCTTACAACACTCCTGGCAGTTCAGCAGTAACGCCAATGGCTTATGATATCAAAGCCTTGCAGTATCTTTATGGAGCCAAAGCTCATAACCAAGGCGCAACGACGTACGATTTTCAATCAGTAGATTTGTATTCAGTAGATGGCGTAGATAGTCACACTTCTAGCCTTGATGTTAAGCAAACTATCTGGGATAGCGGTGGTATAGATGTTTTCGACTTTTCCGGCTTAAATTTTAATAACAACGGTTACTACTTTGACTTGACTGAAGGTGGTATGCTCACGACTCAAAGTGCTTACAATAGTAGCCCCTATTCGGCTAGAAGCGATGCTAGTGGAAGTACCTACTATACTACTGGTTTTGGTACAGCGATCGCCTTCGACACCGTAATCGAAAACCTCATCAACTCAACTAGCAACGACTATATCATTGCTAATAGTGCGGCGAACACATTTAGTGGTTATGCACCAGGGCTTTTCACAGGTAACGACGAAATTTTCGGTTGGGATAATCTAGATATTCTCGATTTGTCCAGTTACGACTCTTCGAGAGTAAGTCAAACTCGAAGCGGTAATAACTTAATTCTCGGCTTGGATAGCTATGGTGAGATTACTCTAGGTGATTATTATACAGTTTCAGCTAGCGATCGCCTTTCAATCCTGTTCAATCAAACCAATCCTACCGACGATAACTACGAAGAAAACGACACTCGCACTACTGCTTACAATCTTAGCGCCAACGAACGAACCTGGCTAAGTAACTTGGATGGTTTAGGAATTGCTTCTGACGAAGACTGGTACAAAATAGACATTACTCCTGGCTACGAAAACTTAGTCGTTGATTTACAATTCGCCCACGCTGACGGTGATATTGACTTAAAAGTATACGATGCAAACGGCAACTTCGTTGCAGGTTCATATTCGATCACTGACAACGAATCTATCGATACAATCCTACCAAGTTCAGGTACTTATTACCTCAAAGTTTATCCCTACAGTGGTTCTGGTAATACCTACGATTTGTGGTGGGATGATATACGCGCTTCAGTCCCCCAGCTATCGATTGACAATGTTACGATAACCGAAAGCGACGGAGGGATAAATAATGCTGTGTTTACAGTTAATTTAGATACAGCTAGCAGCAACACCGTCACCGTTAATTACTATACCACTGACGACACAGCCATCTCTGGAAGTGACTACAGTTACACTAGCGGTACATTAACCTTCAATCCAGGACAAACAACTGCTACTATTTCGATACCAATTGTCGATGACGCGGTTGTTGAAGCTGATGAAAGCTTCTTTGTCAATCTCTATAATGCTAGCAATGCTAACATTGCAGACTCTCAAGGTATCGGAACAATTCTCAATGACGATTTAGATTCTTTGATTATCAATGGTACTTCTGGTAACGATAAACTCAAGGGAACTGCTGAAGACGAAACTATCAACGGCTTTGAGGGAAATGACAACATCAAAGGTAATGATGGAAATGATACTCTCAATGGTGGCGAGGGTAACGATAAACTTGATGCTGGTAATGGAGATGATTACGTCGATGGTGGTGCTGGTAAGGACAATCTTAAAGGTGTTAATGGCAATAATACTTTAGTTGGTGGTACTGGCAACGACAAAATTACTGGTGGTAAGGGAATCGATATTTTGATTGGTGTTGACCCCAATAGTAGCATTGCTGGACGAGGTGAGGTCGATACGATTAAAGGTAGCAAAAGTGCTGATGTTTTTGTTTTGGGTAACGAATTCGGCGCTTTCTACAATGATGGTAATAATAGCAATGCTGGTGAAAGCGACTATGCTTTGATTAAAGACTTTAAGTTGAGTGATGGTGATGTAATTCAACTTGCTGGTAGTGCTAGCAATTATGTTTTGGGTGCTGCGGGTAAGCATACGGAGATTTTCTTGGAGACTGGTGGTGTTGATGAGTTGATTGCTATTGTCCAAAAAGTTAATCCTACTGACCTTGATTTAAATAGTAGTTCTTTCAACTTTGTTTAATTTATTAATTAGAACTCAGATTTTAGACTAGAAAAAGTAGCATTGGCTAAAGTTGACGAGGATACAATGTATCTTGGTCAACTTTCAGCATAAATTCACCAGATTAGCGCCATTCTCCTTGTAAGAAAAATGCTGACCAATAATAAGGAGATTTCCAGTTAGTTTCCGTTTGCATTTCGATTTGAGCTAATCTTAAAGCCTCACTAGGAGAGTGTTTTTCTCTCAACATTAAACGATAAAATCTCGTCATCATTTCTGCGGTTGCAGCATCGTCTACATTCCACAAACTCGCTAACAAACGTGGCGCACCTGCATACATAAAGCCCCTGGTTAATCCTACTAAACCTTCTCCTTGCACTTGTTTTCCTAAGCCAGTTTGACAAGCACTCAAGACTACTAAATCTGCGGACAAATCGAGGTTAAAAACATCATGAAGACGTAAAAAGCCATTTTGAAAATTTCCCTCTTCGTCTACCATCGATAAAACAATTCCTGATAGTTCCGGAGTCACACTATTCATTAGTCCGTGAGTAGCAAAATGGACAATTTGATACTGGCTTAATTCTGGATTAGTTGCGGTAGCGCGATTAGCTTGAAAACCAAACGCATAGCTACTTTCTGATTTCGGAACTAAATTAAGAATTGCTTCAGCTTCGGTGCGGGTTCCAGGAAGTCTTGTCCAAACGCCAATATCCATTTGTTCGGCTGCACGATTCAGAGTATATTCTTGCCAATTTTTGTTACTATTTGTCGTAGTTTCTAAACGTCTATCTTCAGCACTAAAAATTGGGTCGGCGATAATTGCAATTGTTTTTGGGGCAGGTTTTCTTTGTTGGCTATCCCGACGTAAAATAGCTAAGGTTGAAGCAGATGGAAGGTTGACAATTTCGTGTTTATTTATTAAGGGAAGATAATCGTTTTTCGATTCTGAAAGTGCTGCAAAGGGAAGATAATGTAAACTTCCATCCGGGATAATTAATAAGCGCTGATTATTTAGTTGATTGGCAACCGGGGCTATAATTATTTCTGATAAAGCTGCTGAATTTTCAGATAAGCTTTTTGGGGAACTGAGGCTGTTGGTAATACTCTGACGAAATTCTTGAACTGCTTGTTCTATTTTTGCTTTTTGAGGTAATTCGTAGCTAGTGAAACTATTTTTAGTAATTGCCCAAAGAAAACTTCGTTGCTGACCGAGAGAATAGTGTAACATCAAGGTGTTTTCGTCGAGAAGTTGTTGTTGAATTTCTTTGAGAGTAATAGGTTCAGGTTGAGTAATTGCCGCGTAACTGGGACTTTTTTCTCTAATTTTACTTTGGATTTCTTGATATTTTTTAAACAAATATTGTCGTTCTTGTTCGAGGGCTGTTTGTTCTTCTTTGGCAAATTCACGACTATAAAGTTCTACCCGACTTTGTTCCAGTGCATCCCACTGTTTTTGAATTTGGCGTTCTTGGTTCACTAATTCTGGTTCAACACCTTTACGAATGTCGGTATTTGCTTCTGCTAAAAGTTCTAAAAGGCTTCTTGCACGTCTATGTTCGCTGATGTTAATTGCTTGAGCATCGTATCCTTTTGATGGGTTATTTTGGTGTAGTTCCATCAATAAATCAATGTAAAATTCGTAGTAGTTTTGTTTCGATGCAAAGTAATTTTGACGCTCTTGAAGATTGGCTTTCGCTCTTTGTGCTTCAATGATTGAAATTGCGGCTTCAATGTTAGTTAAAGCAGTTTCTAGATTACCTAATTTGCGTTCGACAATGGCAATTTGGAAGAGAGTTTCTGCTTTTTGTTCGGGAAAACGCTCGAAAAGAGCTAAGGCTTGGTTAAGGTATGCTAAAGCTTGTTCTGAGTTGCCTAGTTGGGAGTAAACTTTACCTAGACCAAGTAGTGGAGTCGCTTTTCCGGTGTTGATTTCTTGGGAAATTGTTCGCGCTTGGTTGAAGTAGGTTAAGGCTTGTTCGAGGTTTCCTAATTTGTAGTAGAGTTCGGCTATATCTACCAGAGTAAGATTGATCGAGCCGCGATCGCCAGTTTCTCTGTCAATAGCTAATGCTTGTTGATAATAGGCTAAGGCTTTTTCTGACTCTGATAATTGATTATAGAATTGCGCGATCGCTCTCAGTATACCTGCTTGTTCTTTTCTATTTCCTAGTTCTTGATAAATATTTAGAGCTTGATTGAAAAATTCTAAGGCGTTTTTCTCATCTCGGTATTGAGTATAAAGCTGACCAATATTTTTCAGAATTCTTGCTTTTTGGTCGCGGACGTTATTGGCTTCAGCAATAATTAAAG
>JAWQFW010000311.1:0-5446 GCA_035968095.1 Oscillatoria sp. PMC 1068.18 | reverse complement strand
CCCCAATCCCCAAACCCCAACTTTTAAGCGATCCGTTTTTACAGTTACCCACCGAAACATCAGTAAGAGTAGTTTGGTTTACCGAATTTGTCGGTACTCACCATCTCGTAGAATATGGTCATAAATTAGAAAAAACAGTCATTGCTAGCACAACCGAACTTTCTCGTTTGCGAGAAGACCAAGACTCAACCACAACAAACATTTACCAACAGCTTACCAAGCGTCCAGTTTATCGTCACGAAGCTGAAGTCAAAGGCTTAAATTCCCCCGCAAGACTTCCTTATCGAGTTATCAGCAGCGATCTTGATGGTAACAGCATTAGCAGCAAAATTTTCACTCTTGCACCAAAACCGAAACCGGGAACTTCACTGAAGATTTTACTTACCTCCGATCATCAGCTTAAACCCATGACGACAGCTAACCTCGAAAAAGTAGTTGAAACAGTGGGACTTCCTGATGCAATCTTCTTTGCGGGTGACTTAGTAAATAACCCCGATCGCGCTTCGGAATGGTTTGACGATCGCCAAGGTAATTCCTTCTTTCCTAGTTTACAAGGTCGCGCTGAATATGAGTTACTCTCAGAAAATACAAATACAATCTATCGAGGTGCAGAACTGATTCAACATACACCCATATATACTGCGATCGGTAATCATGAAGTAATGGGACGGTTTTCTCCTGAAAATAGTTTAGAAGATCAGTTTGATGATGCTTACCCTCGCGCTGCTGCGGCTCAAATTTCTGGTAAATCTCTTGATGAAGTTCCTTTGGAGTGGTTAAAAAATAATTCTTTCAATACTGATAGCTACGAAGAAATTTTTAGTTTACCGGAAAGTGATTCTGGTGGCAAAAAATACTACGCGGTTAGCTTTGGCGATCTGCGTTTAGTTGTTTTATTTATTACGTTGATTTGGCGCGAACCCAATCCCGATTCTGACGAAAAAGGCAGATATTACGAAACAGAAAAATATTTCTCGAAGCAAATTAATTGGGGTTATGGACAGCATATTTTTGAACCAATTGTCAAGGGTAGCGAACAATATTCTTGGTTAGAAAAAGAAATAAATAGTCCGGAATTTCAACAAGCAAAATATAAAGTGGTGATGTTTCACCATCCACCGCACACTTTAGGTCACGAAGCAATTCCACCTTACACCGATCCGATTCCGAAAATTGAGCGTAATTCAGATCATACTATTAAAGCAATCCGCTACGAATATCCCCCAGAAGCAGATTATTTAATTCGCGATCTTGTCCCGCTATTAGAATCAGTAGGAACGCAGTTAGTTTTTTATGGACACTCACATTTATGGAACCGTTTTCTTAGCCCTGCGGGAACAAATTATTTAGAAGCTTCAAACGTTGGTAATAGCTATGGGGCGTATCTTGGCGAAAATAAGCGTTTTGTTCCAGAGGGTGCAGATTATGCAGCTACAGGAAACCCAAATGGTTTAGCTCCCATAGTACCAAATCTTACACCATTATTAAGCGCAGAGGGTCAACCTTTACCTTATATTGCTAGTAATGAAATTACGGTATTTGCTATTTTAGATACAGAAAAAGGTATGGTAAGTAGCTACTACTTTGATACTAACTTCCCCAATTCAGAAGTCGTAAAGTTTGATGAATTCAAACTATAAAAAAATTAACTGTAAGTTAAAAATTATCTCTCAAATCTAAAAATTACCTTGAGTTTTCTTTGCGTCTTAGCGTCTTAGCGCGAGAATTAAGCTAACCTAAACTTGAGGTAGAAAATGAGTTTATACGAAAAACTTGGTGGAAAAGAAGCGATCGCGCAAGTCGTGGACGATTTCTACAAGTTAGTTATGGCTGACGACACTGTAAACGGCTTTTTCTCTCATACCGATATGGAACAGCAGCGTCGTCACCAAACAGCATTTATCTCTTACGCCCTTGGGGGACCGCAGTATACCGGGCGTTCGATGGAAAAAGCCCACGCAGGTTTGAATTTACAGCCAGAACATTTTAACGCGATCGCTCAACATCTCAATGAAGCTCTAACCGCACACAATGTACCACAATCAGACATTGACACTATCCTCGGTCGTGTCTCCACATTGCAAGATGCGGTTTTGTATAAATAATTGAATTGTTTCTTAACGGGGAGAGAAGCAGATTTTTTCCCCGTTTTTACCTCACAATTTAATCTAATGCTCGATAAATTTGTCGGTATTCATCATCAAGTATATTCATAAAGCTTCTCACACTTAGACTCCGACAACTATCAATATCAATATCAATATAATTCCTTCTATCTTCTAACAAAATTGACCGAGCATTTGTTAGGAAAGCATATCCATAACAAGCTCGTTCAATGGAAGCTGACTTCATAGCTTCGCGGCTTTGTCGTAACAATTTGATTGTATCTTCTTTCAAAGTATCTGGATTTTGTTGCAAAGCGAAAATAATGGTCGTATCTCTATCTTGGTTAACTTGTTCTCCTCTCGCTGCGTGTAAGCTATTTTTTACTAGCCAATAGGTTTCTGCATATTGCAAATAAGTTTGAGCTTGTACTGGGAGAGAAAATAATAAACAAGCAGATGAACCAAAAATTAAGTAAGTAAATTTTTTGAACATGATTATCTTTTTTAGTAATTATTCGTACGGCTGACAAAACTCAAATTTTCCTCTAAATCAATTTTGAGTTATGACGATAAAGACAGCGTGAGCGCTTAAATTGTTGATTACAACTAATTTTCAGACTCTAGCCTTAACTATTTTACTTTTAATTTAACAACTGTCACCAGAGTAAAAATTTACTAGGCTCTCTTAGCTAAAAGATTGTTTAATAAACTTGCTCGATTGGACGAAAAATCGACGGCAAAAGTTCCCAAATCATGATCTGAGAACTGAGAAAATATCTGAGAAGACATTTCGGGGGAAATTTTTGGCTTAATCAATGACTGTTATTCTCGAACTAGGCACTTTTCAGAGAACTGTTGAGAATTATTGCTTCCTGGTGACGTAATTGTAATTGGTGCATTCGATGAAAGAGATTCCAGCAATATTCTTCTGGGAGTCCACAAGTAACAGCACCCCGAAGTACCACGGAAAAATACCAATCGTTAGGAGCAATTTCTTCAGTTAATTTATCAACTACCACGTAAGTGCGAACATTCGGGTAAGAGTGAGATCCACAATCGACATCGATATATTCGCGTCGATAACCATTGCGAGGAACTTCTTCTCTTTCGTCAAGGCGATCGCTTAATCGCCAAGGTAATTCATACAATACACCACTAACTGAGCAAGTTGAATCGCTCACAATGTCAAGTACGCCACAGTTTCGCCGTAGGGAACGACGGTAAAATCCTAAACGATAGTTTTTCACCGTAGCTACGCCAACAATATAATCATGAGTATTTTCCCCCAGCGATCGCTTTAAATCTACCGGACACATACAACTTCCATAAGCAAAATAGTAGAACATCGGTTCTTTTGCTTGATTTATTTTCTCCTGCAATCCTGGTTCTATTTTTTTGTTAGTCAAGCTCATCAGTGGCAATTTTCCTCAATATTTTTCAACAATCTAACATATTCCTACCGATAAACCGTAGATTATGGACTGGGGAATTGGTGATTAGGGAATTGGGAGACAAGAAAGAGGGGGGAGACAAGGAAGAAACGGGGGACAAGGAGGAGTTGGAAGACAAGGAGGAGTTTGCAGCAAAGTTTTCCTATTCACCAGTCCCCAGTCACCAGTCCCCAGTCACCAGTCACCAGTCCCCAGTCCCCAGTCCCCAGTCACCAGTCCCCAGTCACCAGTCCCCGTCACCAGTCTCAAGCTTTCCAGTCAGCCAATAAGTAGTCATTTCACCCTTACCTTTCACAGAAATTTCGCCTCGTGGCTCAAACAAATATCGCTCCTGTAAAAGTTCATAAGTAGCCGCCGTAACTTGAATTTTACCTGCGACTCCCGAAGACTCCATTCGACTCGCCACATTTACCGTATCGCCCCAGAGGTCGTAAGCAAATTTACTCACACCAATCACACCTGCAATCACCGAACCCGAATTCAGCCCAATTCTCAAATCAAAATTATGTCCTGTTTCGAGATTGAATTGAATAATCGCCGTCAGCATTGCCAGCGCCATATCTGCCGCAGCAATAGCCGCCACGCGAGCTTCCATTGGTGTCGGCAAACCTGCAACAGCCATATAAGCATCACCAATAGTTTTAATTTTCTCTAAACCATAATCCTTAGCAATTCCATCAAACTCACTAAAAATCACATTCAGAATCTCTACTAACTCCGTCGAAGACGTAGAAGCCGAGAATTCTGTAAAACCCGCCAAATCAGCAAACAAAACCGTTACTCCTTCAAAATTATCCGCGATCGTCCTTTGTTCATTTCGTAAACGTTCAGCGATCGGCTGCGGTAAAATATTGAGTAACAATTCTTCAGTTTTTTGTTGTTGGAGTTGTAACTGTTGTTCTGCTAATTTGCGCTTCGTAATATCCGCAACAGTTCCCTCATAGAAAAGCAACTTACCCGTCGAATCCCGCACTGCACGAGCATTTTCCGAGATCCAAATTTTACTGCCATCCTGACGATAAACCATCGACTCGAATCCAGAAACAGCATTATTTTCCGCGATCGCAGCCACAAATTCCCGGCGACGGTTGCGCTCAACATAAAGTTGATCGTGAAGATTTTTCAGGGTCGAAATCATTTCTTCCGGCGAACTATAACCGTAAATTTTCGCCAAAGCCGGATTCGCGCTCACATAACGTCCTTGAGGCGTAGTTTGAAAAATACCATCGATCGCATTTTCCACAATACTATGATATCGCTGTTCCGCCAGACTTAATGCTTCGAGTGCTTGCTTGCGCTGAATGAGCGAACCGAGTTGACTCGCAAGAGCAAAAACTAACTCTAGCAAATGGGTATCTAAAGCACAAGATTCTGAGTGCAAAAAAACTAAGACAGCTAAAACGCGATCGCTAACCAACAAAGGAATACCAAAACAAGCTTTTAATCCTACATGGGCGGCTAATTGATTGCGAGTAAAATTAAGGCGCGATTCCACAGTGACATCTTCTAGCCACTCAAATTGCTGAGATGACCAAATTCGCCCAGGTAAACCTAAATCTAGCGCATAAGAAAAACGTTCACTTTTGCGTCGAAATTGTTCTAAATAAGAACTTTTAGTATATCCTTTTTTACTGTATTCGAGAACAGTATTATCCTCGTTAGGAATCCAAGCTTCGCCGAAATCCCAACCAATTGTTTCACAAACTTGAGTTAGAGTAACTTCTAAAGCCGATTGAAAATCAATTGAGTCATTAATTGCTTGAGTTGTCGCTAGTAAAAGGCGAATTTCTTGTTCAGTTTTTTCTCGCTCTTGAATTTCCGCTTGTAAACGTAAATTTTGCTCATTGAGTTGTTGACGTAAATTTTTTTGTTCTAGTTGATTTTTAATTC
>JAWQFW010000310.1:0-5463 GCA_035968095.1 Oscillatoria sp. PMC 1068.18 | reverse complement strand
CCAATCACCAGTCCCCAATCCCCAATTTCCCAAATGAAACTATTTTAAGTAATATTAAGGAAGAAGAAAAAAAATTAATAAACTTTTCCTTAGCACAAACAAAACTTACTAGAGCGAGAAATCACCCAATCGGGTGAGCCAGATATATGAAGTATCCCGTCGGGAATAAAAGTATCTTGTAAGTGTCTGGCTCAGGGATCTTTCAAGCCAGCAACAGGTAAGGGAGCGCCACAGAGCTAGTCAAGTTTTTAACCAAAGCCGCAAACTCGACGAGCAATAACAGGAGTAACCGTGAGCCAAAAAGCCCCAGAAGAAGAAAAATATTATCTTAATGGTTCGGCACTTGCCGATCTTAATGAGCAACACTCAAGTTGGGAAGAATCTGACTCAATGAAGTCCCAAACAAATTCAGATGCAGAATTACCTTCCGAGTCGCCAAGAAAAAATTGGCGCTCTGGGGGACGCAATTTATTTATTGGTGTCGGTTTGGGGCTGGTACTGGCATTTGTGGGAATGCGCTTTGTTTCTCCTAGCCAGACAAGCGACACTGGTGCTGAAGCTCCGGTGGTGGAAAACTCCCAAGCGGGGAGAAGTGTCACTGTCGCTGAGGTAACTTCCTCCCGGCTCGAGCGCGCGATCGCGGCAACTGGTACTGTGGCAGCTTTTGAAATGACTCCGGTTTCTCCCCAAGCTACAGGTTTGAAAATTCAAAAAGTCCTAGCAGATGAAGGTGATTTTGTCAAGACTGGACAAGTAATCGCAATTCTTGATGACTCGTTACTACAAGCAAGTTTAGCTGAAGCTAAGGCGGCTGTTGCCCAGTCTGAGGCACGTTTAGCCGAATTGAGGGCGGGTAGTCGCTCGGAGGAAATTGCCCGTGCGCGGGAAAATCTTCGTAGTGCAGAAGCCGCAGCAGCCAGCGCCGAAGCAACACTGAACTTATCTCAAAAGCGAGTTGAGCGCAATCGTAGTTTAGCAGATGCAGGGGCGATCGCGCGCGATCGCTTTGACGAAATCCTCAACGAAGCGCGTAGTAACCAACTCAGCCTCGAACAAGCAAAAGCCCGTCGTGACGAAGCCCAACAGCAATTAGCCCAAGTAGAAAAAGGTCCGCGTCCAGAAGTAATTGCGGCAGCAGAAGCAGAAGTAGCCCGCGCTGAAGCTCAAGTACAATCAGTGTTAGAGCAACTTGACGATACCAGAGTTGTCGCTCCAGTTAGCGGTGAAGTAGCTCAAAGAAATGCTCGTTTGGGAGATGTGACTTCGCCGAGTCAACCACTATTTCAACTCATTGAAAACGGACGTTTAGAGCTAATTTTGAAAGTTCCCGAAACCCAACTAACCCAAATTAGTCCGGGACAAAAAGTTAAAATTAGCTCAGATAGCGATCGCAACTTACAACTTTCTGGCGAAGTTCGGGAAATCGATCCTACGGTAGATGAAGACTCACGACAAGCACAAGTAAAAGTTGACTTACCCGCGACCGAAAGTTTACGTCCGGGAATGTTTTTGCGAGCCGAAATTGTTACTCAGTCAACATCAGGTTTGACTGTACCTTATGACGCAATTCAACCTCAAAGCGAGAATACCGCGATCGTTTTTGTCGTGCAATCTGATAACAATGTCAAAGCCAAAGAAGTGAAAATTGGCACAATTATGCCCGGAAAAGAAGTAGAAATCAAAAGCGGTTTGAATTCCGGTGAAAAGGTAGTAGTTAAAGGTGCCGCTTATCTTAAAGATGGTGACAAAATAGAAGTTGTCGAAACACAATAGTTAGAGAAATTTTCGCAACGAAAAGCTAAATTTGCAGCTAAAAAAATGATTAATTTCAACCAAACTCAGCCAAGTTAATTAATTAAAAATCTAAGTCTAGTTATTTAGTGATTAACTAACAAAAAACTTCAGTATCCGAGGAAACAATCAAGGGAAAATAATTCCCAATCACCAGTCCCCAGTCCCCAGTCCCCAATCCCCAATCCCCAATCCCAAATCCCAAAATGTCTTTCCACGTCTCCGCTTGGTCAATTAAAAATCCAGTTCCGACAATTGTTTTATTCTTAATACTTGGAATTGTCGGATTAATGTCATTTTTCTCTTTAGGAATCGACGATAATCCGAATATTGATGTTCCCATCGTCCAGGTACAAGTAACCCAACCCGGTGCAGGTCCAGCCGAACTAGAAACTCAAATTACCAAAAAAGTAGAAGATGCAGTTGCAAGCTTAGGTAACATTGACGGAATTAACTCCACTGTCACCGATGGGAATTCAACCACAACAATTGAATTTGAATTAGGAACAGATAGCGATCGCGCAACCAACGATGTTCGGAACGCAGTCGCCCAAATTCGGCAAGATTTACCTCAAGATGCCAACGAACCGATCGTCCAGCGATTAGAATTTGCTGGTGGTGCAGTCATGACTTACGCTGTTGCTTCCGAACAGCGTACAGTCGAAGAATTAAGTAACTTAGTAGACCAAACCATCAGTCGCGAATTACTCAACGTTTCCGGAGTCGCCCAAATCAATCGACTTGGAGGTGTTGATCGCGAAATTCGGATTGACCTTGATGCCGAACGTTTGCAAGCTTATGGGATTACCGCGACTCAAGTCAACGACCAAGTTGGCGCTTTAAACATCAATTTACCAGGTGGTCGCGCTGAAGTTGGTGGTGGCGAACAAAATATTCGGACATTAGGTAGTGCAAGGACAGTTGAAGAGTTACAAAGTTACCAGGTGGTACTTCCTGGTGGTGCGACGATACCTTTGACTGATTTAGGAACCGTTGAAGATAGTTATGCAGAACCCAGAAATGCGGCTTTTTTAAACAACGAACCTGTAGTGGCTTTTTCGGTTTTGCGAAGTACAGGAAGTACCTTAGTTAGCGTCGAAGAAGGAATCCGGGAGAAAGTAGAAACACTACGCACGACTTTACCAGAAGATCTCGAATTAGAGTTAATTTTTACTCGCGCTGACGAAATTCGCGACTCATTTCGGGCGACAACTGACTCTTTAATTATTGCTTGCGTTTTGACAACGATCGCCGTAGGCTTATTTTTGCGCGACTGGCGAGCAACTTTTATCACTTCTATGGCGTTACCTTTGTCGATTATTCCCACCTTCATTGTGATGCAGAGTCTCGATTACACTTTGAATGGGATGACGTTGTTGGCATTAGCGCTAGCGATCGGTAATTTGGTTGATGATGCGATTTGTATGATTGAAAACATCGACCAACACATCGATATGGGCAAAAAGCCTTACAAAGCTGCCCTCGATGCTGCTAGGGAAATTGGTTTAGCGGTAGTTGCTACCACAGCCACGATTGTCGCGGTATTTTTGCCTGTAGCTTTTATGGGTGGAATTCCGGGGCAATTTTTTCAACCTTTTGGGGTAACGGTGGCTGTCTCGACGATGTTTTCGACGTTGGTAGCGACGACAATGACACCGATGCTGAGTGCTTATTTACTGAAGCCGAAAGTTAGTAAATTAGGAAAAGGCAACAAAAAAGGAAGTACAAGTTCTCAGTTGTTGGCAAGGTTTTGGCGCTTAGGTGGGGCGAAGCAAAACGATCCGGCGAATGCAACTTCAGTGACTAATTCCCCAGCCAGTAAGCGCATTCAACCTTATCGCGGGGTATTGACTTGGGCGCTAAGACACAAAATTACCACAATCTTATTAGCGATCGCCTTTTTTATTGGCAGTCTTCAGCTTGTTCCTTATATTCCCAAGGGTTTATTTGATAGCGGTGATGTGGGTTTAAGCTTGGTATCGATTAGTTTACCTCCCGGTTCGAGCTTGAGTGAAACCGAACAAGTAATTCAACAAAGTACCGATTTATTAGCCGAAAATCCCGCAGTAGAAAGTGTGTTCGCGAGCGCTGAAAACGTGAATGCCGCGACAGTTTATGTTAATTTAGTTCCGAAAGCCGAGCGATCGCTCTCTCAGCAGGAATTTGAACAACAAATGCGAGAAGAGTTTCGGCGCATTCCTGGTGCGCGGGTCAGTTTCCGCAGTCAGGGGGCTGGTGGCGGTGAAAAGGATCTCTCCATTGTTCTCAAAAGCGATAATCCCGAAGCCCTTAAAGAAGCGGCTGATGCTTTAGAAACGCAAATGAGTGGGATTCCGGGCTTAGTCGAAATCACTTCCAGTGCGAGTTTAGTTAAGCCAGAGATTGTGATTATACCCGATCGCGATCGCGCCGCCGATTTGGGAGTTTCCGTCCGAGATCTCGCCCGCACCGCAAGTTTGGCTTTAATTGGCGACAATGAATCAAATTTAGCGAAATTTAATTTACCCGATCGCCAAATTCCCATTCGCGTCCAACTAAATCCCGAACAGCGATCGGATCTCGATACCTTAAGAAATTTGCGCGTCCCCAGTCAAGACGGTTCTCTAGTTCCTCTCACCGCCGTCGCAGACATCCGTTTAGCAAGCGGTTCGGCACAAATTGACCGTTTCGATCGCCGTCGTCAAGTCTCCGTAGACGCGAATTTACAAGGGATTGCCTTGGGTGATGCGCTGGAACAAGTGCGGGCGTTACCAGCGATGAATCCACTTCCCCCAGGAGTTACCGAAGAACCCGCCGGAGATGCCGAAATTATGCGCGACATTTTTAGTCGCTTTTTGTCAGCTTTGGGGCTAGCGGTACTCTCAATTTATGCCATTCTCGTCTTGCTGTACAACAACTTTCTTTACCCCTTGGGAATTTTGGTCGCCTTACCTCTTTCCCTTGGTGGGGCGTTACTGGGGCTATTGATTACCCAAAAAGAATTGGGTTTGTTTGCGTTAATTGGGATTGTCTTGCTGATGGGGTTGGTGACGAAAAACGCGATTTTGTTAGTAGACTTCGCTTTGGAAAACGAAAGACGCGGACTACCGCAGTTTCGGGCTGTAATCGAAGCTGGTGTTTCTCGGTTGCGTCCAATTTTAATGACCTCAATTTCGACGATCGCCGGAATGTTACCCATCGCCTTAGAATATGGTGCAGGTGGTGAAGTACGATCCCCAATGGCGATCGCGGTAATCGGCGGTTTTTCCACTTCCACACTGTTAACTTTAGTCGTCGTCCCCGTAATTTTCACCTATGTAGATAACACGGTTCATTGGTTCGGCAAAATCTTCAATCGTTCCGAAAACGATGTCGAAGATCCCGGCGCAATTGAACGGAAAAATGTTAATTAACTAGAACTTTTTCCCTCAACTTTAATTAGGAAAAGAGTGGTGAAAATTAGCTTTAATTAAATTTTGTTGATTAGCTACTCACCAGACAATATTCATTCCGACAAAGATAAGTCTAATTTTTCCCTCTTACTTCCTCTTTTAAGAAACAAAATTCTTAATAAAATCAAGTTCTCATCAAGAATTTTAGCTTATTTCTTCCGCTCAACAACTGTTTCTAGATTTGGTAACAAATATTTAACACCAATCACAAACTATATCTATTTTTGAGACAATTAATCTT
>JAWQFW010000309.1:0-5470 GCA_035968095.1 Oscillatoria sp. PMC 1068.18 | reverse complement strand
ATTATTTTTCTAGAGCAAAATATCTTTTTAAGATAAGCTATTTTTACTGAGTATTTCTTTAGCTAAAATCAATAAGTATTTTCTCGAATTTTTGGCTGATTTACTTGCTAGATTCTTGAGTTAATCCGTAAAAACCCTGAACTATTCCCTTCTTCATAGATGTGAAAGCTTGTGATAATTACTGGCTTCAGTACAAGTGTTATAACTAGGAGAATTTAAAGGAAAGGTGAAGTGCTTTTTGCTAATCTGAAGCTGATTGATTAGCTTGAGTATAAATTCAATTTTTTTTCCGGCTTTTTCGGATTCGTAACTAAATTTTATTAAGGATCGTTAAGTTTCGGGGCTTGAGTTTACCTAAATCTACCTCAGCCTCTCTCTTGACAATTAGTAATTTTCTACGCTAGCTTATATGTAGTCGTTATGAGTTTGCTTTAAACTCGAACTTATTCAAAGTTAACTACGCTTAAACCTTTAAATCCAGATCTTGATGGAGAAATCTAACTTATGGTAAAAATAGTTGGCATTGGCGGCAGTTTACGCCCTAACTCCCACAGCTATCAAGCCTTAAAGATAGCCATGCAACGAGTAGAAGCCCTCGGTGCAGAGGTAGAAATTCTTGACTTACGGGAAATGAACTTACCTTTTTGCGACGGTGGTGACGAGTACCCAGACTACCCCGATGTCGCGAAATTAAAAGCCACAGTCAAAGCCGCAGACGGTTTAATTTTGGCGACTCCAGAGTATCACGGTAGTGTCAGTGGGGTACTGAAAAATGCCTTAGACTTGATGAGTTTTGACGAATTATCAGGTAAAGTGACCGGAGCAATTAGCGTTTTAGGTGGACAATCGAATAGTAACGCCCTCAACGATCTTCGCACAATTATGCGCTGGGTACACGCTTGGGTAATTCCGGAACAGATTGCCGTGGGTCAAGCTTGGCAAGCTTTTGGCAAAGATGGGAAAATTGTTGATGAGAAACTTGCCCAACGTTTCGACCAATTTGCTGCAAGCATAGTGGAAAACACCTCGAAATTAATTCAAGTCGCCTAAGTGTTGGAGAAAATCTCTTCACTGAGAAAGAGGATCTTCCTACTCTCAAGATAGAAGCGAGATCCTCTTTTATTTCTTAATATTGTTATGTAAAGATAACTTTTGCTGCTTTTTCAGTACAAGCTAACTAAAAAGCCTGACTGAATCAAGGCAGTAGTAAATTAAAGAGGTAAATAAATGACTAAGATTAATCTTCGTACAGGCGCGATCGCGTTAGCACTCTCAGCTTTCCTACTTCCCGCTTGCACCAACGAATCAGAAGTTAATACCAGCCAAGAGGAAGGAAACGTCACTACCGAAGAAGTTGCTGAAAACACCGAAGACTATATTGGTCAAGAAATCAGCGTCAGAAGCAAAGTTAACCAAAAAGTTGATGAAACATCCTTTACGCTGAACGACAGCAGATTTTTTGATGGTGACGAAATCCTGATCATTAACGCTACAGGAACGCCATTTGTGCTACCGGAAGACGAAACCGAAGTTCAAGTCACCGGGAAAGTTGAACAGTTTACTGTCGTTGACTTTGAGAAAGAATATAGCTTAGACCTCGATGAGGAAGTTTATGCTGAATACGAAGAAAAACCCGCGATCGTTGCTCAATCCCTCGCTTTAGCACCAGATCCAGAGGAAATCGCCGAAAACCCCGATCAATACTATAATTATCCCATCGCAGTTGAAGGCGAGGTCGAGGAAGTTTATAGCGATAATTCCTTTAAACTTGAGGGCGAAGACTTGTTAGTGATCGCTCCCGATGCTACTGTCGCTAAAGAAGAAGAACAAGTTACGATTGTTGGAGAAGTTCGTCCTTTCGTACTTGCTGACCTAGAAAAAGAGTACGATCTAACTTGGGATTTAGAGGTAAAAGAGAAGATTGAAGCGGAATATAAGGAAAAACCTGTGATGATTGCCCGCGAAATCTACCCCTCAGCCCAAGAAGAATAATTTCTTAAACCAACTCTAGAATTAAGGGAAAGCTTCGGGCTTTCCCTTAACTTTATCGCGCTGCTTTTGCTCAAAAAATAGTTAATACCATTTTCCTAAATGAAGGCTACAGATACGGACTTTGTAGAGATGTTGTCTGCAACGTCTCGACTCAATTTTATTTAGCGCCGCCAAATCAAATTGGGCTAAATTAGCTAAAATAGAGCAGGATCAAGTAAAATTAATTAACTCAACCAAACAAGAGTTATCTTTTTTCAATCCTTGATAATTTTTCAGGAAAAATCTTAGTAATGGAAGTACAATTCCGCGAATTTAATCCTTTTGACCTGTGGATTTGGCTCGAATTCGAGACTGTTCCCTCACCAATGGAAAAACAGTACATTGAAGAAGTATTTAACTCTTGGTTTTATATCGGTAAACTAGGAGCATTCAATGCGGAAAATCTTCAAGTTCAAGATTCTGGGATTGAGATTAGTTATCTGGAATACGATGATGACGCAGCTAGTAGTGCGATGATGGCTCCTATGCACAATATGGGTGAATTTGACTATCAAGGAGTTTGGGGACGCTGTTGGTTTGATTTGGGAACCAGCGATTTAATTGCTTTGGATATTTTGATTAATGCTTTACGAGAATTTAGTAAGGAATTAGTGCAAATTAAGCGCTTAGTTATTGGTGGTGAAAATGAAGATTGGGCAATTAATCAGCGCCAGAATTCAGCTTTTTATGAAGTTTAAAATTGCTTTACTTATTGGGTTGAAAATGATATAATTCCTGGATTCGGAGAGCGAGATTTTCGGCGGAGAAAGAGCTTGAATTAGGCATTTGCATAGTTTCGGTGAGATAGTTTTGCTGATGTTGAGCCAGTTGGTGACTCAGCAGCGAAAGAAAATTTTGATCTTGAAGTAGTAGTTGCGCGATCGCGCTTCGCTCAATTGCCAAAAGTTCTGTAGCGACGGCGGTAGTCATCTTGAGATCGGGTAAATCTGCGCCTAAGAATAAACACATCTCACCGAAAAAATCTCCTCTCTGTAACTGTTCTACAGGAGCAGGGGGACAGTTACGCAGAAATTCGGCGCGATCGCTCTTTTCTTGAATTTCCTCAGCTAATCGTTGATAAACCCAGTAAAGAGAAAAGACTTCTTGAGCAACCTGGTTAGTAATCGCAAAAGCACTTGGACCAAGATAAAAAGCTAATTGCGAACCGATTTTTTCAATAGTTTTCTTTGTTAAGGGAATGGGAGCTTTTCTTTTTGGGCGACGACTAAATACTTTAACTGTTAAGGTATTTTCACTTAAATCAGTAATTAATTCTTGCTCCACATTTACGCAACCTTTAGCAACAATAAACATTGTTGACGGCGGCAAAGTAGCGCAATCGAGAACTTCCCCAGTATCAAACAGCAAAGAGCGAGAATTTTGCCCTAAAATTTCGCGACTTTTCTGACTTAAATCGCGGAAAAATTCCACAGAACTAATTAAGCTCAAATTTTGGTTTCGCGAAGCAGGATTATATTCAGGAAATAGTCCTTCGCGGTGTAAAGCATACCAAACTCGCTGCAAAATTGCTGCATCTGTGAAATTATTCGCATCAGTATAATTAAGGGGATAATAAAGAATTTTATAGCAAGCTAAAGGCTCTGCGGCGAATTCGTATTTACTCGGTTTAACTTGAAGCGGTTGATCGAGATTAAGATTAGCAATCGGCTGATTTAATAAAGCTTGATAAACAGTATTAATCACTTCTTGGGGAGGTATTTTCACTGAAACCATAAACTCCACACAACGGCGCACTTGTCCACCTGGAGGGATAACTTTCACAAGCTCTTGTGCCATTGAACCGTTAGGAATATGAACCAGCATACCATCACAGGTAATCACCGTTGTTGCTCGCCAAGTAATTGATTTCACCCAACCCTCAGCCTCTTCGAGAATAATGCGATCGCCAACTTGAAACGGTTGATCGATTCGTAGCGCTACACCCTCAAAGAAATTACCCAACGTCGATTGTAACGCAAAACCCAACACTGCCGACAGCACCGCCGAAGTTGTAAAGATCGTCGCGAGATTCTTTCCCAACATCAGCAAAATGGCGATCGCGCAAACCCCATAAAGCAACAAAGAAATAACTAATTTCAGCAAAGCCGAAGGTTGTTTCCCTTTCTTCTGTCCAAACCAAACTTCAACTATTAAAAAAGAAACAACATTAACAACCGCAATACTCGCACAAAGTAAAACAATTACTAATAAATAGTCTAAGATCGCTTCCGACACTAAATCTTGGTTATGCTGTAAAAAAGAATAAATAAACAGCAAAAAACCCGTTAAAGCAATAACAATTAAATTGTAAGCACTCATTTTCCTAGCCTAAAAAAATTACCTAGACAGCGACTTTTTCAAACTCACCAACAATCGATTAATCGACTTACTCAAATTCCCTAACTCATCAGTACGCTCCTCCGCAAGCGGCGACATTTCCACCTTCCTTAAACTAATTTCTTCCACTAAATGAGCAATATTATCCAAAGGTTTAATCAGCCAATTCTTAACTATCAAACTCACCGCCGTATAAGCAATTAAAAAGATACTCCCAATCACCAACAAATAGCAACTAATAGCATCTTTCGCTTGCTGCTTCGGAATCGACGTTGGTACAGTAATCAACCGCGTCCCAATAATTTCATTTAGTTTCCACCCAAAACCATGCGTAGAACCATACATTTTCAGAAACGAACGTGGAGCCACTTCTGGTGTACTATGACATTCTAAACAAGCCTCAGTTTTAATTTGAATTGGTTGAGCAACATAAAGAACTTCCTTCCCTACTTTCGTAATTCTTCTCCCAATAATCTCCTTAACTTTGGGATTTTCAATAAAACTTTGAATTAACTCAACTTGCCAACCTTCAGCTAAATCTTTCGGATTAGTTGGATTTAGCGCCCGTTCCACATAATTGTAACCCGGATAATCTTGATTAAGATATCCAAACACATTTTGCACCGCATAAGAAGGTGCGCTTTCCGGAAAAAACTCCTCCTCATCATACTTATACAATATCGGTTGAACTTCATTCAAATTATATTTTCTCGTCGCTACTGCTGTCCTCAAAAGTACCTCAGCACTACGAACAATTTGTTCTCGAGCATCTCTCTGTTCCACAGTATAAACAGAAGCTCCCGTAATCAACCAGCCCAGTAAAAAAATAGTAATTATTACTAATTCTAGCCTTGTTTGTAATTTCATCCTTTTAACTACTCAATTACCACACAACCAAAATCACAATTTTTCTGCACTTCCCTCAACAGTAAAAATCATTCCTTTTATTTTCGAGCATTTTTCCCAGAATCAAATGCTTCTACAGCTTTTCTTTATTTTCTTTCAGTGAAACTTTACCTCCAACATCTCTATCCAGACAATTCCAACTTTTTCCAAATTAGATTCGCTCGCTATTAAAAAATATTCCTATACTCTTAGGTAG
>JAWQFW010000308.1:0-5472 GCA_035968095.1 Oscillatoria sp. PMC 1068.18 | reverse complement strand
AACAATTACTTGTAAGTTTGAGAGTTAGTATTTATCTATCTCGAACCCAAAAAATAACTTAGGAAAAATTAGATCGACTTTCGATACTATTCAAATAAATCATTGATTGAAGAGAGAAAATGCTCAGACTATTATTAATTTCCGGTTTATTAATAGCATTTTTGGCGATAGTTTTTGCTCTGCAAAACGCTAGCTTTATTGCTGTTAACTTTTTATTGTGGCGCTTTCAAGGTTCCTTAGCATTAATTTTGTTATTAACTTTAGCTTTGGGGGTAATAGCTGGAATCTTAGTTTGTAGTCCCATAGTAATTAAAAGAAACTGGAAAATTGCTAGTGTAAAAAAGAAAATTAAAGAAATGGAGCGAGTTTTGGAAGATAAAAATGAAGCAATTCTCAAACAAGATAAAAGAATCCAATATTTAGAAGAAAGTCTCCAATTACAATCCTCCAATCCAAATTACGGACAAACTCAAATTCAAGAATAAATAAATCACTGAAAGCCTCGGTAAATTAGCGACTAATCTGTACATTTTTTTCCGAATAATCCGTGAGAAAATGAGCAAAAATAGCTAAAATTAAAGCGAGCCTAAAATAAGATAAAAACTTGACAAAATCAGCTTTTTAAACTCTTTGCGACTTTGCGAGTTTGCCTGAGCAAAAAATACCCGAAATAAGGAAGTAAAAATGTGACTGTAAATAATATTTTAACTAAAATTAAAAGCAAATTAATCGTCTCTTGTCAAGCCCCAATTAATTCACCTTTACACGATCCACAAATAATTGCAGCGATCGCCCAGGCATCAGTAAATAACGGTGCAGCAGCAGTAAGAATTGATACCCCAGCCCACGTAAAAGCAGTCAGACGACAAATCCCCCAGATTCCAATTATCGGTTTGTGGAAACAACAAATTTCCGGCTACGAAGTGTATATTACCCCGACATTAGCAGCTACAGACGCTCTTGCCCAAGCTAATGCTGATATTATCGCGATCGATGCTACCGATCGCCAACGTCCAAATCAGGAAACCGTAACCCAATTAATCGAACATATCCACACCAAATTAGGTAAATTAGTGATGGCAGATGTGGATAGCATCGAAAACGCGATCGCCGCGACTCAAGCAGGTGCTGACATCGTAGCGACTACTCTCTATGGATATACCACACCAACCCAAGCTAACAAACCTCCCAGTTGGGAATTACTAACGCAAATGGTAGCCAAATTAGACATACCCGTCATTTGTGAAGGCGGGATCTCTTCACCCGCAATGGCTCAAAAAGCTTTACAGTTAGGAGCGTATGCCGTGGTAGTTGGCACTGCGCTCACTGGTATTGACCAAAAAGTCAAAGAATTTCAAGCTATTTTGGCAACTTGAGTGGCTATTTCCCGGTAAAATCGTTAAAAATTTGGCTCACTTAACTTTTTGCGGCTTTTTCTCTTGATTTTCCCACTCTTTTCCTAAGATTAGTGAAGGTAAGGGAAACTTAGCTAACCAGCGCTGTAATTTACTGTGAATCATTTCTTGACTATTTTCCGAGTCTATGGTAGGGTAGCTTTCCGGTTCTCTAGGATTAATTAAAGCAATAGTTTCACTCCAAACAGGAGTATATTTACCTGGTTGTCTCGCGCAGATCATCAAAGATTTAGCAGATTCGATCCCCAAATCAGTAACCACTTGATGTAATAATGTCACACATGAGTGGCGATCGCCAATCTCCCGCGATTCCAAGACAATTCGCAAACAACCGTGATTGAGGGTAACTTCGCTAATCTGGAAATCTCGATCTTGACACAGATAATTCAACACTGACGCGATCGCCTTTTCGTCTCCCTGCTTCGCTAGCCTTAGCATACTTTCCTTACTCATTTTTGTTACTTAAAGCACAGAATATCAATCTTAAGTATGCCTCTTCGCGGACTCAAAAGCACAAAAAGAGCAAAAAACGTTACCTGTGAACAGTTTATTCTCAAGATTTTCCTTTTTTTCTAATTTCTCAGCCCCGAATCACCAAAAACTTAGTGAGGGGTATCACCCCCCACCAGGTCAATTTGAGCTAAATTTAAGAAACAGAGTCACAAAAACTGTCAACCTAATCAAGGCTGCAAAAATCCTATGTGCTGATTTTAGTAAGTTACACTAATTGAGCAAGAAAATTTTGCCGCTTTTGCAGCGATTCTTTCCCCCAAGTAAAGATAAAGAGAAATTATGACTACAGCTACGCTTACCGATAACCCCTTATTAATTGGTCGAGGCTTACCTCCTTTCGAGAAAATAACTCCAGAAAAGGTAGTTCCAGGTATTACCCAACTTTTGACAGAATTAGAGACAGAATTCAACAACTTAGAAGCAAAAGTAACTCCTACCTGGGAAAATTTAGTTGAACCTCTCACTGAAATAGAAGAACGCCTTAACTGGAGTTGGGGAGTTGTGGGACACTTAATGAGTGTGCAAAATAGTCCCGAATTGCGTGAAGCTTACGAAAAAGTACAACCAAATGTAATTAAATTCAGCAACAAAGTTAGTCAAAGTAAGCCAATTTACGAAGCTTTTAAAGAACTACAAGCATCTGCAAATTATGACAAATTAGAACCAGCGCAAAAACGCATTGTGGAAGCGACAATTCGAGATGCGGAACTTTCAGGAGTCGGATTAACCGGAGAAGTTTGTTCTCGTTTTAACGAAATCCAACTCGAACTTGCCGAATTAGCAACTAAGTTTTCTAATAATTTATTAGATGCAACAAAAGCTTTTAAATTGAAGCTAACTAGCGAAACAGAAATCGCAGGTTTACCTCCAAGTTTACTCAGTCTTGCAGCCCAAACTGCGCGCGGTGAAGGAGAAGAAAAGGCGACTGCGGAACAAGGTCCTTGGTATATTACCTTAGATTATCCTAGCTTTGTTCCTTTCATGCAACATAGCAAAAATCGTGACTTACGCGAGCAGTTGTATCGGGCTTTTATTAGTCGCGCGGCTGAGGGAGAATGGAATAACAATCAACTAATTAAACGCATTTTGCAACTGCGTCAAGAAAAAGCCGAAATTCTCGGTTTTAGTAGTTATGCTGAATTAAGTTTAGCAAGGAAAATGGCTCCGGATGTGGAAGCCGTAGAAAAACTTTTAGAAGAATTACGACAAGCAAGTTACGATGCGGCTGGGCGAGAATTAACTGAATTAAAAGCATTTGCTCAGGAAAAGAATGCCCCTGAAGCAGATAATTTAAAACATTGGGATATTTCTTTTTGGTCGGAACGTCAACGCGAAGAAAAGTTTGCTTTTAATGACGAAGAGTTGCGTCCTTATTTCCCTTTACCACAAGTTTTAACGGGTTTGTTTAGTTTAGCGAAGCGGCTTTTTGATGTCACGATTGAAGCAGCCGATAATCAAGCTCCAGTGTGGCATAAAGATGTTAGTTACTTCCAAATTAATAATAATGCAGGAGAGGCGATCGCGCATTTTTATCTTGACCCCTACAGTCGTCCTGGAGAAAAGCGCGGTGGTGCTTGGATGAATGAGTGTATCAATCGTGGCAAAATTGTGGAAACTGGTAGCATTTCGACTCGCTTACCTGTGGCTTATCTGATTTGCAATCAAACTCCTCCGGTAGACGGGAAACCGAGTTTGATGAGGTTTTCGGAAGTACAAACTTTGTTCCACGAATTCGGTCATGGTTTGCAACATATGCTGACGATGGTAGACTATCCAGGGGCAGCAGGAATTAATAATGTGGAGTGGGATGCGGTCGAGTTACCCAGTCAATTTATGGAAAATTGGTGCTATCATCGTCCTACGTTAATGGGCATGGCGAAGCATTACGAAACTGGGGAAACTTTACCGGAACATTATTACGAAAAATTGCAAGCAGCAAGAAACTATATGAGTGGTTCGGCGATGTTGCGACAATTGCATTTTAGCTGCTTGGATTTGGAATTACATCATCGTTACGATCCTTTTAGCGATGAAAGTCCGACAGAAGTGCGATCGCGTGTCGCGGAAACGACAACTATTTTGCCACCTTTACCCGAAGATGCTTTCTTGTGCGCCTTCGGTCATATTTTCGCGGGTGGTTACGCCGCAGGATATTATAGCTATAAGTGGGCAGAAGTCCTGAGTGCAGACGCTTTCGCAGCTTTTGAAGAAGCAGGTTTAGAAGACGAAAACGCGATCGCCAATACCGGAAAACTCTTCCGCGATACTGTCCTCGCTTTGGGTGGAAGTTTGCATCCAATGGACGTATTTAAAGCTTTCCGGGGACGGGAACCTGAAACTGAAGCATTACTCAGACATAGCGGTTTACTGACTGCGGCTTAGTCTTCAAGATCGAGAACCAAAGAGTTGCCAAGTATCGGGATCGACCTCAATTTTAACTCGCATTCCGAGATCAAACACGCGATCGCTTTGAGTTCGGGCGATCAACTCTCGTCCCGAACTCATTTGTAAACAGTAACGATGTTCCCGTCCGAGAAATTGGCGATCGCGGATTACCCCATTTCCCGTCTCATCTGGTTGTAAAATTAAGTCTTCTTGACGTACCATCAACTCAACTTCATCCTCAGCAAACGGGTATTTTTCCACCGGAACACTTCCAATCTCCGTTTCCCAAACCTCACCATTACGTCTCCCAGGTAAAAAATTACCTTGACTAACAAACTCAGCCACAAACCGCGAAGCAGGTTGTTGATAAATCTCTTCTGGAGTCCCAAACTGTTCCAAGCAACCCTCTCGCATTACCGCTACCCAATCAGAAATCGAAAGTGCTTCTTCTTGGTCGTGAGTTACAAAAATTGCTGATGTACCTGCGGCTTTGAGAATATCCCGTAATTCCTGACGTAACCTCACCCGCACCTGCACATCAAGATTACTTAACGGTTCATCTAATAATACCAGAGCCGGACGAGGCGCTAAAGCACGAGCCACAGCCACCCTTTGCTGTTGACCTCCAGACAGTTGATGAGGATAGCGATTTTCCAGTCCTGACAATCCTACCAAAGCCAAAGCCTCTTGAACTCGTTTTTTCACCTCAGCCGGATTCTTTTTCTTCGTATTTTGTAAACCAAAAGCGACATTTTTCCCCACTTGCAAATGGGGAAACAAAGCATAATCTTGAAATACCATTCCCACATCCCTTTGTTCGGGAGGTATCCAACAACCTCCCCCCGCTACCGTCCGTCCCGCAATTTCAATCGTTCCTGGTTGGGGTGTTTCAAATCCTGCAATTAAGCGTAACAGCGTGGTTTTCCCACAACCAGAGGGTCCGAGTAAACTTACTAAGTCTCCTTGATGTAGCTTCAGGGTGACGTTGTTCACCGCAAGGTAGTTGTCAGCAAATTTTTTGGTTACTTTTTCGAGATGCAGAATTGGTTCACTCATTTATCAAGTTAGGGAATAGGGACTGGGGATTGGGGACTGGGGACTGGGGAATAGGGACTGGAAGGGGGACTAGGAGGATTTGGGGGACTAGGAGGAAATGGGG
>JAWQFW010000307.1:0-5482 GCA_035968095.1 Oscillatoria sp. PMC 1068.18 | reverse complement strand
CCCAGTCCCCAGTCACCAGTCCCCAATCACTGCTAACTAATAACTGACGATGCGGGATTATTTTTTTTGAGTAGCTTTTCTGGCTCAATAGAACTAAGATGACCTTCTTCTAGTAACCAACAACGGTCAGCAACTGGTAGTAATTCACCTGCATCGTGAGTAACAACTAAAAGCGTCCAATGTTGTTTCAGTTTGGCTAATAACTTCGCTAACTGACGACGCATCGACCAATCGAGTCCAGCAGTAGGTTCGTCAAGTAGGAGTAAGTTAGGTTGACGAACGAGTTGGACTGCTAAGGCGAGTCGTCGTTGCTGTCCGCCGCTAAGATTATTAGGTGAGGTACTGAGTGAAAGATGGTCTAATCCAACTTCTGTGAGAGTATCGCGAATTTGCTGTGAACCCAATTCCGGATGACCCAAACGTAACTCTTCCAAAATTGTTCCCCCACAGAAATGTCGTTCTGGGAACTGAAAAACCAGTCCTGCCAAATATTGTAAATCCAGAGGGAGAAGTTCTTGGTCACGCCAGAAAACACCACCATCGGTTTTTTCAGCTAATCCTGCCAAAATTTCTAGTAAGGTCGTTTTTCCAGAACCACTTCGACCGATGACTAAGCCTAATTGTTGGGGAACCAGTTCGAGATTAATTTTTTTCAAGATTGGTGTTGGAGTGGCGGGTGGATGGTAGGTGAGGTTTTTGAGATAGAGCATTAAGAATGGTTGAATAAATAATTTGGGATGATGATAGGAGGGGAGGCTGGTTGTAGCTTGGGGGAATTTAAGCGATCGCCTGTCAATCTGTGGCGATCGCTCTCCTTAACAACTTAACATTGTTAGTACGCTTGAACGGCATTAGCTAGGAAGCGTCTTATGTCAAACTTAATCTTAAGGTACTTTAGTTTTCGGGAACGCGAATTATGAATACTTGGCTAACTCCACCTAAACTTATTTGTCTGACTTTAATTAGCACTTGCACTTTTACTTTGGGTAGCGGAACTAACCCCGTCTGGGCTGGCGATCCTTTTCGCACTAATGATGTCCGTGATATTCCTGAGAATACCGAAGCAGCTTTTGAGGCAATTTTTAAGTCAGGAAATTACGATCGCGCGTTAGAATATTTGGCGATCGCTGAAACTAACGAAAGTTCTGAACCTCTTACTTATGCGCTGCGTGCAGCTTTAGCTTACACCGATCAAGACTGGGAAACTCTCCAAGAATATGCTTTAAAAACTCAACAAACTGCCAAAAATTTACAAACCCAAGATAGTTTACGAGCCAATCTTTATCTCGCTGTTGGCTATTTTCTAGAAGGCGCATACAACTATAAAATCGACGAACAACCTTTAGCCGCAATCAACCAATTACAAAAAGTATTCAGTTTTCTCGACGAAGCCAAAAAACAGGCTCCTCAAGACCCAGAATTAAATTTAATTAAAGGTTATATGGAGTTACTTTTAGCAGTTAACTTACCTTTTTCAGATTCAGAACAGGCAATTGAAAACTTTCAACAAAATGCCGCCCCAGAGTACCTAGTCAATCGTGGAATCGCCGTCGCTTACCGTGATTTAAACCAACATGACCAGGCTCTAGAATTCGTCAATCGGGCTTTAAACACTACACCCGATAACCCAGAATTATTTTATTTAAAAGCACAAATTTTCTTAGAAAAAGGTCAAGACGAAAAAAACCTCTCTTTTCTCCAACAAGCAGTGACTTATTTCGATCGCTCTTTAGTTAAATCCGAACAACTACCAACTGCCCTTGTTAAACAGATTGAGCGCGAACGTCGCAAAGCTCAAGAAGAGTTAGAAAAAATTAGTTAGTTAAACAAGATTTTTCATAACCATAAAAAAAAATCACCCAACAACATTAAAAATCATTTTTCCTATCCATTTAATTAGCGGCGACAATTTTTACAGCAATACAGAAAAATGACCATTTATTTCTATAAAGTCAATGCTCCTTATGGCTGCTTTTCTAACTTCTCACCTCATCCAATTTATTTAGAAAATCTTGATTGGCAAACTGTCGAACATTACTATCAAGCACATAAATATCTAGGAAGTAAAAGTGAAGCAGTAATCTCAAAAATTGCCCAAGCAGCAACACCAGAAGCAGCAGCAGCTTTAGGTAGAAATACGGAACTAATTTTACGTGACGATTGGGAACAAGTCAAAAAAAAAGTAATGTGGAAAGGAGTGCTAACTAAATTTCTCACTCACAATGATATTCAAGAAATTTTGTTATCAACTGGTGACGAGATAATCGTTGAAGATTCTCCGAGAGATTATTACTGGGGTTGCGGTCAAAACCGAACCGGAATGAACGAATTAGGTAAAATATTAATGGCAGTAAGAGCAGAAATTCGCACAAACTTACCTGAATAATTAACAGAGAATTTCTACTTTAGTGTAAGGGGGTGTATCTGTACTGCCTCTACCAAAGATTAAACCAGGGAAATTAAACTAACCGAGAAAAAATAGCGATCGCTATGCTAACACTGCATTAGCGGTTACAAGCGTACTCACAGCCAGCTAGCAAAGATTGCGCTACTCAGTTACGGTTTCTCAAATATTAGTGAAAATTTCTTCAAGAACAGGATGTTTATCTAGGTAGAGTATATATTAATACACATTTTGTGGTTAGCGCTCGGACAATGAATCAAATCAAAAATAATCAAACTCAGGCTAATGCGGTAACAATAAACCAAGCCGCATGGTTAGAGCGAATCATTAAAAGTATTCGTCAATCTCTGGAGTTACCAGAAATTTTAGCTGCTGCGGTTAGAGAAGTTCAGGATGCTCTTGTTACCGATAGGGTAATGATTTATAAGTTTCATGAAGATGGCAGTGGTGAAGTAGTTGCTGAATCGATTAACCAGGATCGTCTCCCTTCGTTAATCGGACTTCGTTTTCCCGCAGATGACATTCCTATCGACATCCGGGAAATGTTTCTCAAGGTTGGTTTACGTTCAATTGTTAACGTTGAGCGAGCCACAATTGGTACGAGTGCTATCGAAAATGAAGGTAAAACTATCGCCGGAGAAAGTTGGGAAATTAGCTATCGCAATCTTGATGAATGCCACTCAGAATATCTTAAAGCAATGGGGGTTCAAGCTTCTGTTGTGGTTCCGATTGTACATCAAAATTTAAGAAAAAATCAAACTACCGAACAACTGTGGGGTTTACTAATTTCTCATCACAGTGAAGCGCGAGACATTTCCAGTATCGAGTTGAAAAACTTGCAGTTAGTCGCCGATCAAGTATCGATCGCGATCGCCCAATCGAATCTACTCACCGTAGCGAGACAACAAGCTCAACGAGAAGCCACAATTAATCGAGTCGCTAACTTACTTCATTCTCTCCCAAAAATTGAACTCCAAACAGCTTTAGAAAAAACTGTTACTGCACTCAAAGGTTCTGGTGGAAGAATTTATATTGTTTCTGATGAAAGAGAAAAGTCAGGAGAAATTTATGCTTGTGGCACTTTGCTACGGTCTTTTGTTAAAGATGAACAAAAGAAACCGCTTGAAGAACATCCTTTGTGGCAATTATTGTTTCATCCCGAAAAAAGCAAAGAGCGAGTAGGCAAAGAAAAACTTGAGCCAAAAATGATTCTCGATTTGTACAAAGTTCCGGAATTTCGGGTACTGACTCCAGCTTTTCAAGATACAAAAATTCGCGGCATCTTAGTTATTCCTTTGTATAGTCGCACTTATTTTTTAGGCTATTTAAGTATTTTCCGCGATCCTAGAGATACTGAAACAATTTGGGCAGGTCGTTTTAACCCCGACGAAAAACAAGAACTACCCCGACAATCTTTCGCTGCTTGGCGAGAAATCAAAAAAGCGCAAATATTCCCTTGGACGGCTGAAGAAATTTCTTTGGCAAAAGTTTTAGCTAATAATTTTTCGACGGCTATCGAGCAATATATTCTTTATGCCAAAGTTAAAAAGTTAAATACTAATTTAGAGCGTCAAGTACAACAACGTACCTCTGAGTTAGAGAAATCAATCAAACAACAAAAAACCTTGTTTCGGGTAGTTGGGAAGATTCGCGCAACTTTAGAATTAGAGAAAATTTTCCAAACTACTGTTACTGAAGTCCGAAAATTGCTTGATTGCGATCGCGTCGCTGTATTTTGCTTCGAGCCAACATCAGGTTGGGGTGAGGGTGAATTTGTTTGCGAAGATGTTAAACCCGGTTTTAACTCAGCAATTGCAGCAAAAGTACGCGATCGCTGTTTTGGAGAACAGTATGCTCAAGACTACGCTCAAGGTAAAATTCAGGCAATTCCTGACATTTATACCGCCGGATTAAGCGACTGTCACGAAAGAATCCTTACCCAATTTCAAGTCAGAGCTAATTTAATTGTTCCACTAATGAAAGAAAATTATTTATGGGGCTTACTTTGCATTCATCAATGCGACAAACCTCGTCAATGGCAAGATTCAGAAATTGAGTTTATTCAGCAAATTGCTACCCATTTAGGAGTAGCACTCAAGCAAAGTTCTCTGTTAAGTCAAACTCAACAACAAGCCGAAGAACTTGCCGAAGCTTTAACCGAATTACAGCAAACTCAAACCCAACTTATTCAAACCGAAAAAATGTCTAGTTTGGGACAATTAGTAGCTGGAGTTGCTCATGAAATTAATAATCCAGTAAATTTTATCTACGGTAATCTTAATCATGTTAGCCAATATACTCAAGATTTACTTGATTTGTTAAATTTATATTGCCAAGACTATCCCAACCCTAGATCAGAAATAAGTGACTTTTCCGCAGAAATTGATTTAGAATTTTTGCAAGAAGATTTACCAAAAGTTTTAGCTTCGCTGAAAGTAGGAGCAGAGCGAATTCGTCAGTTAGTGCTATCTTTACGCAATTTCTCCCGACACGATCAAGCCGAAAGGAAAGCGGTAAATCTCCATGAGGGAATAGATAGTACCTTATTAATTTTACAACATCGTTTGAAACAAAGAAATAACCATCCGGCGATCGAGATTGAGAAAAATTATGGCAATTTGCCCCTAGTTGAATGTTATGCTAGTCAACTTAATCAGGTATTTATGAATATTATCAGTAACTCTATTGATGCTCTCGAAGAACGGGATGAGACTAGAAGTTTCGCAGAAATTCAAGAAGTACCTAGTAAAATTACGATTGGTACTCAAGTAATTAATCAACAAGTAAAAATCGAAATTATTGACAACGCTAAGGGAATGCCAGAATCAATTTCTAAACAGATTTTCGATCCTTTTTTCACAACGAAACCTATAGGTAAAGGAACTGGATTAGGACTAGCAATTAGTTATCAAATTATCGTCGAAAAACATGGGGGAAATCTTTGGTGTTATTCAAAATTAGGTAAGGGAACTAAGTTTGAGATTTTGATTCCAATTAGGTGACTGGGGATTGGGGATTGGTGACTGGGGATTGGTGACTGGGGATTGGTGACTGGGGATTGGTGACTGGGGATTGGGA
>JAWQFW010000306.1:3871-5520 GCA_035968095.1 Oscillatoria sp. PMC 1068.18 | reverse complement strand
GGATTGGGGGAATTGGATGAATTGGAGGAATTGGGGGAATTGGATGAATTGGAGGAATTGGGGGAATTGGGGGAATTGGAGGAATTGGAGGAGTAAATTGTTGGTTAAGATGTCTGTTGGTATTTTCTAATTCTGATTACACCTCCCACACTTCCCATACCCCCAACATTCCTCTTTTGGGGACTGGGGATTGGGAAAAAGTGGTCATGGTTAACCATAACCATGAAAAACTCCTAGTTGCTCATGAGCAACTAGGAGATCGAAAAAAATTAGGTTAGGTTTCTCTATACTTCAACCTCTGGGGTGCAGTTTAAAGAATTTGAGCAAAATCTCTTTGTTCTCAGTGACAATTTTGTGGCTTCAGTATTTTCACTCGAAAGAATATTTGAGCGATCGCAAATCTTTATGACTAATCTCAAATCCGGATCTAGAGTCAGAAGATTAATTACTAATAATTAATCTGATTACTATTGAAAAATTTCTTGCTCATAATCCGCAATTTCAACAATCAATAATTTATCTTTTTACTGAGGAACTTTTGCTAAAGCCTCCCGCACTAAATCAACACCAACATCAGGAAGATGTGCATTTTCACTAAGGTGTCGCTTCCACGCTTTTGTCCCCGGTTTCCCCGCAAATAATTGCAACAAATGACGAGTAATCTTGTGTAACTTTAGTCCTTTTCCTACCCAATAATCAAGATAAGGAAACATCGCTTCCACAACTTCGTGACGGCTGCGAGGAACAATTTCTACATTGAAAATCTCTCTATCGCTGCTAGCAAATAAATAAGGATTGTCATAAGCAGCACGTCCAATCATCACCGCATCTACTAATTGTAACTGCCCTTGCACCTGCTGTAAATTAGTAAAACCACCATTAATTTCGATCCACAAATGCGAAAATTCTTGCTTCAAACGATGCACATCGTGGTATCGTAGAGGTGGGATATTGCGATTTTCTTTCGGACTCAAACCTTGTAACCAAGCTTTGCGTGCGTGAATTGTAAAACGTTGACAACCAGCTTCCGAAACAATACGAACAAAATTAACTAAATCCTCGTAGCGATCGCGTTCATCCACCCCAATTCTATGTTTAACTGTAACTGGTAAGCTAGTCGCTTTCTGCATCGCTGACACAGCTTTAGCAACTAACTCTGGTTGTAACATCAAACAAGCGCCAAAATTACCATTTTGTACCCTCGAACTAGGACAACCTACATTCAAATTTACCTCATCATAACCCCAATCCTCAGCAATCCGAGCGCATTCAGCCAAATCATCAGGATTATCCCCACCCAATTGTAAAGAAAGCGGCTTTTCCTCAGTCGAAAAATCCAACAACTTCGCGCGAGATCCATTCATAATCGCCGCCGTCGTAATCATTTCCGTATATAGTAAAGTATAGCGAGTAATCTGTCGCATAAAATACCGAAAATGGCGATCGGTACGATCCATCATCGGCGCAACACTCAAAGGATAAACTCGTCCTTTCCCTACCTTATTTTCCCCTAACTTTTCCGTACAAACAACCATAAAATTCGAGCTTTCAAATTAAAAATTATCGCTAAATCTCCAGTTTATCTCCCTAAAACCAACAAACAAACCCAAACTTAAACTTAGCGTCTTCTTTGCGTCTTAGCGACTACT
>JAWQFW010000306.1:0-3771 GCA_035968095.1 Oscillatoria sp. PMC 1068.18 | reverse complement strand
ACGGCTAACGCCGAAAGCGCGAGGAAACAAACCTTATCTTCCCACAGCCTTCATCAACAAACAAACCCAAACTTAAACTTAGCGTCTTCTTTGCGTCTTAGCGACTACTCGAAGCGAGAACGGCTAACGCCGAAAGCGCGAGGAAACAAACCTTATCTTCCCACAGCCTTCATCGACAAACTAATTCGCTTCAACTGCTGATTAACCTCCAACACGCGCACCTTAACCACCTCTCCCACTTTAACAATATCTTTGGGATCTTCCACAAAGCGATCGCTAAGTTGCGAAATATGCACCAACCCATCTTGATGCACCCCCACATCCACAAACGCACCAAAATTCACCACATTCGTCACCACACCTTCCAACTCCATTCCCTCCCGCAAATCAGAAATCTCATTTACACCCTCCTTAAACCGCGCATATTCAAACTCAGCACGCGGATCTCGACCTGGCTTTTTCAACTCATTCAGAATATCCTTTAAAGTAGGCAAACCCACCGTTTCCGTAACGTATTTTTCCAGGTTTATTGAGTTGAATTTGTTAGCATATTGACCAAGATTTGTCAACTCAAAATTAAGGTCTTCAGCAATATTTTCTACCACCGCATAACTTTCCGGATGAACTGCGGTATTATCCAAAGGATTTGCACCATTCCGAATCCGTAAAAAGCCCGCCGCTTGTTCAAAAGCCTTCGCTCCCAGCTTCGACACCTTCAACAATTGACGACGATTTTTAAACACACCTTGCTCATCGCGATAAGCAACAATATTTTTCGCAATTGTCGGCGTAATTCCTGATACATAAGTCAGCAATTCTCCCGAAGCAGTATTCAAATCCACACCCACATAATTCACACAACTTTCGACAGTTTCCTCTAACTTTTTCTTCAACAATTTTTGGTCAACATCATGCTGATATTGTCCCACACCAATCGATTTCGGGTCAATTTTTACTAACTCAGCCAAGGGATCTTGCAGACGGCGACCAATACTAATCGCCCCGCGTACAGTAATATCTAAATCTGGAAACTCCGCCTTCGCTACCTCACTCGCCGAATAAATCGAAGCCCCCGACTCATTCACCATAACTTTAATCGGCTTTTGTGCCAAATTCGCCAAAACTTCGCTAACAAATTGGTCAGTTTCTCGCGAAGCCGTCCCATTTCCAACCGCAATTAACTCAATCTGATACTTATTAATTAAATTCGCAACAGTTTGCGCCGCTTGAGCGCGTTTTGCTTCGCCAGTATGGGGAAAAATTGCTTGATATTGAAGAAACTTTCCCGTTTGATCGAGAATAGCAACCTTACAACCCGTCCGAAAACCAGGGTCAATTGCCATTGTCGGTTTCATACCTGCGGGAGCAGACAAAAGTAAGTTGCGTAAATTGCTTTCAAAAGTCGTAATTGACTCCAAATCTGCGTAATTTTTGCGATCGCTGCGTACCTCTCTCACCAGAGAATTTTTCATCAAGCGATTAAACGCATCTTTGAGCATTTCTCGGTAAAAAGAACGCAATTCGGGAACCTTCGTTTTAACTTCCTGAGACTCTAGATAACCTTGGACAAAATCCTCAGCAAAACTCAGGTCTAAACTAATAATTCCTTCCGCTTCACCGCGATAAAGCGCCAGTAAATTATGGGGCGGAATCTTACTTACCTTGGCTGAGAAATTGCGGTACATTTCATACTTCGTCGTTCCTTCCGGATAATCCTTTTTAATATCCGAAACAAAGACACCTTCATTAAAGAAATAATCGCGTAAATAAGCCCGCAACTCCGCCTTTTCCGCCACCGCTTCCGCCAAAATATCCGCAGCACCACTCAAAGCATCCGTCGCAGTTTCCACCTTATTTTCCGGGGAAATATACGCTTCAGCCATTGAAACTAAATCAACCGACTTAGCTTGAGGATTATTCAAAGATGCAATCAAATCAGCCAAAGGTTGCAAACCCTTTTCCCTTGCTGTTGTTGCTTTCGTGCGTCGCTTCGGTTTAAAAGGAAGATAAAGATCCTCAAGTTCCGTTTTTTGTAAACAAGTGCTAATTTTCGCTTCTAATTCTGGAGTCAGTTTACCTTGAGAGGCGATCGCCTCCAAGATCGTCTCCTTCCGCTTCTCCAACTCACTCAGATAAGTATACCTATCAAACAAATCGCGCAACTGAGTTTCATCCAAACCACCAGTGCGTTCCTTGCGGTAACGTGCAATAAAAGGAATAGTCGCCCCCTCTTGCCAAAGCGCCAAAGCATTATTTACGCTAGAGAGATTCAGGGAAAGTTCGTCAGCTAAAGTTCGTTCGAGATTCAGCATCGCTACAGTAGAGTCAACCTTCATCTAGGATAAACCAACTCTCGTAACTTCGCTTCTCCCTCCCCCTCTCGTTACTCGGCTGTTTCCCTGTCTCGTTACTCGGCTCCCCCCCTTTCTCTCGTGACTCGGCTCCGCCGAGTAATGCCCCCCGGAGGCTCTGCCTCCATTAATCCATTAACATGATCATCGAGGCAGGAGCCTCTTCACGGGCGTTCCCCGGCTCCAGCCAGAAAACCAGGAAAAACCAGGAAAACCTAACCCCCCAGCCCCCTTCCCTGCGTAGCTTGTTTCCCCGGAGGGATGCGAAGGGGGAGTAATTAATAAATCAATCTTAGCCCGCTCCGCGTCTATGTTCGTGTAGCCCCACCCTTCAGGGTGAGGGCTTGGGGGAGAGGTTCTCAACACATCTTTCCACTATAATCGAGGCAAGAGCATCAAAAGCTGCGTTCCCCGGCTCCAGCCAGGGAACGAGGATAAAGCTCCTTCGCTACGCTCACCGATGACATTCAAATCAACTATAATCAGAAAAAACCTTCCTTGAGCAATGGGCTACTGCTTTTGTCTTAATCCCGCTTGTCCAAACTTCCGTAACCCCGACAACAACAACCATTGTCACAGTTGCGGCAAACTCCTCAACCAACCAGTAATTTTTCGCTCCCACTATCGAGTCGTAAAATTATTAGGACAAGGTGCATTTGGGCGAACTTACCAAGTAGAAGATACAGATTACTATAACAATCCTTACGTTATCAAAAAATTTATCGCCGAAGTCCAAGGGGCGCAACTCGACATAGCTAAAAAACTCTTTGAACAAGAAGCCCAACGTCTCTACGAATTAAAGCATCCTCAAATACCCAAATTACGAGCTTATTTCAAGCAAGGTAACTCTCTGTATTTAGTTCAAGAATTTGTCGAGGGAGAAGATTTATACAAAGAATTCCTCAAATACGGGCGCTTCAACGAAAAAAAAATCCGCTCGTTATTAACTGAATTACTGCCTGTAATTGAATATATCCACGATCATAACGTCCTCCATCGCGATATTAAACCGCAAAATATCATGCGCGATGAGCAAACAAAATCTCTCATTTTGATAGATTTTGGCGGTGCGAAGCAAAAGACGGGGACATTAGTTTCTACCCCAGGAACTCAAATTTATACCCCAGGTTATGCTGGGTATGAACATATTATTGGTTCTCCAGACAAACCTAGCGATTTATTTAGTTTGGGTGCAACTTGCGTGCGTTTACTCACTGGTTGCTTTCCCCAAGTAGACTCAAACGGTAATCTCCAAGATTCAGTTTATAATCCGAATAACGGTAGCTGGCGCTGGCGCGAAATCTTACAGCAAAATAATGAAACGATTAGCGATGATTTGGGGAAAGTTTTAGATAAGCTACTCGAACATCTGGCAGATAACCGCTATCAAACGGCTGCGGAAGTTATGAAAGCTTTGCAG
>JAWQFW010000305.1:0-5552 GCA_035968095.1 Oscillatoria sp. PMC 1068.18 | reverse complement strand
ATGAAGAAGATATTCTTAAATTATCACAGAAACCCAAATTAAGCAAGTAAAACCCAAAAAATTCAACTTTTCGCAATTAATAAGACTCCAGAAAACCAGAAACAAATTTTGCGAGCGAAACTAACTATAATCAAGAAGTAAAACTCATTTAACCAAGTCAGCAAACAGTAACCAAACAAAGAAAAAATCAGAAATTTAGGTTTACTGAGAAAACTAATTCCACTAAAATTAGGAACAGAGCGACTGAAAAATAAACAGATCAGAAAAAAATGCCTACCGTCTCCCCAGAACAACTAATTAGTGGCGCAAAATCGGGAAAATTAGTTAGCTTTCCCACCGATACAGTACCAGCATTAGCCGCCCAACCACAAGCATCAGCGCTCATTTTTGCAGTAAAAAAACGTTCCCTAAAAAAACCCTTAATTCTCATGGGAGCAACTTGGGAAGACTTTTTACCTTATCTACAAGGTACAGCAAGAGAAAGAGAAATTTGGCACGAAGTTGCCTCAGAATATTTACCAGGACAACTTACCTTGATTTTACCAGCTTCGGAACAGGTTCCAAGAGAAATGAACCCCGAAGAGCCAACAACAATTGGAGTCAGAATACCCAAGCTAAAAATCGCCCAAGAAATTTTAGCCGAGACACAACCTTTAGCTACTACAAGTGCCAATCGTTCCGGCGAACCTCCATTAGAAAAAATGAGCGCGATCGCGGCATCTTTTCCGGAAGTATTAACGTTAGATTATGAACAAACCGAAACCGCTAGCGGTATTCCTTCCACCGTGGCTAAATGGACTGGAAAAGGATGGGAAATTTTGCGCCAAGGAAGTGTAAAATTAGAGCGTTGAATATTGTTGTCTTGTAACTTTCGAGCTATTTATCTAAGTTAGATTTAAGAGTTTTTGTCTCGCGCTAAGTCGCAAAGTCGCAAAGAAAGTTCGCTAAGGAGTTTTTGGTTGGCAATCTGGGTTGAGTGGGTGATGGATTTTCTTTTTTCTCACGGAAAGACGCAAAGAAGCTTAACAAATATGTTTGAGAAATTTTTTTAGCTTTCCGTGGTTGAATGGACAGGAAAAGGATGGTTTATTTTGCGCCAAGGAAGTGTAAAATTAGAGAGTTGAAAACTGTTCCATACTAAGTTTTGACTGATAAATTTACTAATGTTTGAGGAAGATTGGTCGCTAGCAGCGATCGCCACTACTCCTAATGCTGCTAAAATTTTACAACCTCTATGCGAAAATAGGGGCATAACTCTTTGGCTGCCGGAAAAAATTGCTAATAATATAGATATAGATAGCGCCCAATTTTATCAAGTTTCTCTGAAAGAACATCTTGCCTCAATTTGGGAGGAAAATCGTGGTTTCATTTTTTGTTTAGCGGCTGGGGCAGTGGTAAGATTAATTGCGCCTTTGTTAACAGATAAAACTCGCGATCCTGCCGTGGTAGTCTTAGATAATGCAGGTAAGTTTGTCATTAGTTTAGCTAGCGGACATCAAGGTGGAGCAGATAAATTAGCTGAGTTAGTTGCTGGGGAAATTGGTGCAAAACCAATCATAACTGGGGCTGCGACAAGTTTAGAATTACCAGGAATTGATATTTTAGGAATTCCTTTTGGCTGGGGGAAAGGCGAAGGAAATTGGACTGGGGTTAGTAGTGCGATCGCGCGTCAAGATGTGGTACAAGTTATTCAAGATGCGGGTGCGACTTTGTGGCAAAATTGTCTCCCGGAAAGACATTCTTTTTATTTTGGTTTTCCGGAATATACAGCTACGAAAAAAGAAGTTTCAATTACTCCGAAAGCGCGAGTTTGGATTTCCGCAACTAAGCGTAAATTTGCCCAAGATGGAGAAGTTCCCAAAGTTCAATGGCATCCGCGAGTGTTGTGGGTGGGAATTGGTTGTGAAAGAGGAACTTCTCAAGCAGTAATTGAGCAAGGAATTGAGCAAGTATTACAAAAATATCATTTAGCTGAAGCGGCGATCGCGGGAATTGCCACAATCGATCTTAAAGCTGATGAAACAGCTATTGTCCAGTTATGTGCAGATCGCAATTTTCCTTTGTTTACTTTCCCCGCAGAAACCTTAGAGAAAATTAAAGTTCCTACACCTTCAAACGTAGTAGCAAAAGAAGTTGGAACACCAAGCGTAGCGGAAGCCGCAGCTTTATCTGTAGCTAAAAGTTACTGCGAAAATCAACTACCTAATTTATTAGTTGCTAAACAAATTTTTCGCCTGGAAAATGAACCAGGGGCTTGTACGATCGCGGTTGCGGAAGCTGAATTAGAATATACCGGACGTAACGGCAAATTATTGTTAGTCGGGATGGGACCGGGTAATCTAGCCCAAATGACGTTTGCAGCCCAAACTGCAATTACTCAAGCTGATGTGGTTATCGGGTACGAACTTTATCTAAAATTAATTGCTGGTTTGCGTCGTCCCGGACAAATAATTGAGGCTTTTCCGATTACTCAAGAAAAACAACGCGCCGAAAGAGCGATCGCGCTGGCAAAATGGGGGTTAACTGTAGCAGTAGTTTCTTCCGGGGATTGTGGGATCTATGGGATGGCTGGATTAGTCTTAGAACAACTTCAGACGACTGCTTGGGATGGGAAAACGCCCCAAGTTGAAGTTTTTCCCGGAATTAGCGCTTTACAAGCCGCAGCCGCGAAAGTAGGCGCACCACTGATGCACGATTTTTGTGCTATAAGTTTAAGTGACCTTTTAACACCTTGGGACGTTATTGTCAAGCGGTTGGAAGCGGCAGCCCAAGCAGATTTTGTGACAACTTTGTACAATCCGCGATCGCGCGATCGCACTCAACAAATTATCGTCGCCCGTGACATTTTTCTGCAACAGCGAGATCCTCAAACTCCGGTGGCGATCGTCCATTCTGCTTATCGAGACGACGAAAAAATCTTCCTCACAACCCTTGACAAAATGCTGCAATTACCCATCGATATGCTCACTACAGTGATAATTGGCAATTGCAGCAGTAGTCAGTATGGAAACTGGATGATTACACCCAGAGGCTATTTAGGATTCGAGCAAACTTAGTAATTTTGTTCAGCTTCAGGTAACAACTGATTAATCAAACCAGAAACAAAAGACAGTACAAAAGAACCAATCAACGCCGAAAAGAAACCAGCAACCGCAAACCCAGGAGTGAGATAACCCACCAAACCTAAAGCGATCGCATTAACTACCAATAAAAACAAACCTAAAGTTAGAATTGTTAAAGGTAGAGTAAACAGCACCAAAAGCGGTTTCACAAAAGCATTCACAAAACCCAAAACTGCGGCTGCAATAATCGCAGCAGAAATGCTAGTAATTGTCAAACCAGGAACTATCCAAGCCGTAACCAACAGCGAAGCAGCAGTAGCCAACCAAGTAAGTATAAATTGTGGCATAAATTTTTCCTCAACCACTAAATCTTTAATTTCATCTTACTTCACAAGGTACAACAGCAGGTAGGGAATACCCCACCTCCTAATAATTAATTACCCAACATTTGTAACTGATACAAACTCGCATACATTCCTGGTTGCGCTAATAACTCATCATGGGTTCCCGACTCAACCAATCTCCCTTTTTTCAGCACAAAAATGCGATCGACATTGCGAATTGTAGACAAACGATGCGCAATAATAATTGCCGTCCTTTCTGCTAATAAACGTGACAAAGCATCTTGAATCAAAGCCTCCGTACTCACATCCAAATTAGCCGTCGCTTCATCTAAAACCAAAATTTTTGGATCGCGAATTGCCACTCGTGCAAAAGCCAATAACTGCTTTTCTCCACCAGACAAATTAGCGCCTCTCTCCCGTAACTGAGTATAATAACTATCTGGTAAACGTTCAATAAAGCGATCGATATTAGTTAACTCAGCCGCCCTTCTTACTTCCTGAAACTCATATCTTTCACCCAAAGTAATATTTTTAATAACATCACCAGCGAACAAGAAACTTTCTTGTAAAATTACGCCAACATAACGCCGCAATTCCGCTTGAGGAAGATAGCGAATATCAATTCCATCAACAGTAATTCTACCTTTTGTTGGTTCATAAAGACGACAAAGTAAGCGAATTACCGAACTTTTTCCTGCCCCCGTCGGACCAACAAAAGCAATCTTTTCGCCCGGATGAATAACAAAATCTAAATCCTTAAGTACATAATCATCATCCTTATAAGCAAACCAAACATTTTCAAACTTAATTTCCCCAGTAGTAGCTAAACTTTGTTCCGGTTGAAAATTGCTAGTTTTTTCCGCTTCAGGATCGCGAATTGCAATTGGTTCTTCTAGTAACTCGCTAATCCGTTCTACCGCCGTAAAACCTGCTTGAAGCATAGTAAACTTTTCCGCAAAACGACGTAAAGGATCGAAAAGTCGTTGAGCATAGAGAATAAAAGCAGATAAAGTCCCGAAAGTCAAGGCATCGCGGAGAATTAAAAAGCCGCCCAACCATAATACCCCAGCGATCGCCACCAAAGAAATCCACTCCAAAGTTGCCGAAACCGCCGAATCATAGAAAATAGTTTTATCAATTTCATCGCGATAAGCAGTATTCACCTTGCGAAACATTTGAGAATTAAATTGTTCGCGACGAAATAACTGCACAACATTGATTCCAGTAACATTTTCCTGCAAAATTGAATTAAGTTGAGAAAGTTCTTCCCTAGCCCGATAATTCGCCTGACGATAGCGCCCCTGAAAATAAACAATTACCGCCGTAATCGGAATTAACATTAGCACTAACATTAAAGCTAACTGCCATTGCATAAAAAAGACAATTACCAACGTTACCAAAATATAAATTAAATCGCTAACAATGCCAATTGCGCCCGTCGAAAAAACATCACCCAAAGCTTCTACATCGCTAGTCAAACGAGTTACCAAACGTCCTACCGGAGTCCGGTTAAAAAAGCCCATTGCTAGGGAGGTTACATGAGCAAATAAATCCTCCCGAATTCTTGCCGTAATTTCCTGTCCAACCTTTTGAACTAAAAATCCTTGAAACGAAACAAAAACTAAGCGTAAAAGAATCGTCCCTAATAATAAAAGGATCAGAAAATTTATCCCGTCCGAAACCGAACGTTCTGCCAGAAAAAACCAGACTTCTTCATCGCGCAGTAAAGATATCGCCTGTCCAATAATTAATGGCTGAATTGCCCCTGCTAGCGCCATCGGGACTAGCAAAATCAAAGAAATGAAAAAAGTGCGCTGACTACCGCGAGCATAGGGTACAAGTCGCAGAAATAGTCGCCAATCGTTTTCTCGGCGTGGTTGAGTTTTTGGTAGCGGAGATGATGCAGCCATGAAATTAATTATCAGTAGCAGTTAACAGTTACCAATTACCAGTTTACCTTCCCAATTTACTGAAAGGAGTTAGCACGGATCTGCATTAGCTATTGACATTTACTGATTTATGTGGTTTTAGTGAAAGCGAGATCGGTGGTAATTGGTGATTGGGGATTAGGGATTGGGTATTGGGCATTCAGTTATCAGTGTTGTCAGTGTTAGGAATAAAGAGCGATTTTCACAACCAACATTTA
>JAWQFW010000304.1:0-5584 GCA_035968095.1 Oscillatoria sp. PMC 1068.18 | reverse complement strand
ACTGTAAATAGTGCATTAACTGAGAAATTAACTGACTGCTGAGAGAAAGACGACGTTGCAAATCTGCTAAATTGTGGTAATTGCCATTAGCAAGACGATTTTCGACAATAATTTGGGCGATCGCTGGTTCAATTACGGGAATTTTTGCTAATTCTGCCACGGAAGCTGTATTCGGATTAAACCTTTGGGGGGTTGACAAACTCTCGATATCGTAGTATGCAAAATAAAGAATTGGTGCAAAAGGTTGGAGACGAAGAGGAGGAATACTCAGAGCCGCAGCCAAATCTTCAATGCAGAGAAACTGCACCCCCAGACCCGAAAGTTCAACCAGCGATCGCGCTTGACGAATCGAAATTCCCGGTAGCCGGAGCCAATCATCAACACTAGCTTGATTAACATCAATTTTAATTCCCAACTCCGCAGCCACAGCCACCTCCGCCAACGATTGAAAGCGATAATAAGGATCGTTAGCGATCCGAGCGCGAATCGCCAACCGTTGCGGATTAATTTGCTGACCTTTAGCAGTTAACCAATCAGAAAGACCCATAAAAATTAAGCAATACGGTCAAGTAACTGACGACGTTTTTGTTCAAACTCATACTCAGACATCAGCCCCTCCTGACGCAAACGATCTAACTCCCGAAGAGAATCAGCGATCGCCCCAACCTGATAAGGGTCAACCGCAACCGAAGCCAAATCGCCTCCTGAAGGCATCGACAGCAAACCCAGATTAAACCTCCGGTTAAACTCTTCACCATCCTGCGCCAAATACCACACCGCTTCGATTGCACAAGCAATCCGAGGAATTGGCGTAGCCCACAACAGTAAATAAACTAGACCCCAAACAGGTTGACCAAGATAAAGCTTATGTAATCCCGCCAAAGGCGTTACCGTTCCCGCCAAAGCAAGAACTAGCGCCACTCTGCGACTTTTAGGCTTGTTAAAAAGGTTATCAATCACCAGGACTCAAGGTGCGGTAACACCATTAAAACAACGACAGTTTCTTTCTTTATGATATTGACTTCCTTCCAGCAAGAAAATTTTTTCTCAACTGGTAAATTTTGAGACACCAACCCTTCAAGCTTAAATCCTCAATTCCGAGGAACCTCAACTTCCCGATACGGAAAACCGTATTTTACGGGGACTTTCGACTACTTTAGAATGAGATTAAATGTTCCGGTGGTAGGTGGATCGTCATGGGATTTTTCGACTCAGAAGTAGTTCAGCAAGAAGCAAAAAAGTTATTTGAAGATTATCAATCGCTCATGAAACTAGGAGGCGATTACGGCAAATTCGATTTAGAAGGGAAAAGAATTTATATTCAACAAATGGAAGAGATGATGGAACGCTACCGTATTTTCATGAAGCGTTTCGAGCTTTCCGACGATTTTATGGCACAAATGACCGTGCAACAACTGAAAACTCAATTAAATCAATTTGGAATTACGCCTCAGCAAATGTTCGACCAAATGAATTTGACTTTAGAGCGTATGAAAGCTGAATTAGAAAGCCAGAAATGAAATATTTGGGATTGGGAACTAGGGATTGGGAAGACTTGGACTAATGAGGGAATAAACTGATTCCTGCGGCTACGTGCGATCGCAGTGAACAGTCAACACCAAACACAAATCAAAGCCTATAAGAGCAAGGTTTTCCGAAGCTCAGGATGTCTTGAATCAAATCATTCTGGGCGTAATTGAAATCTTGAGATCATTGGTCGCTACCTACAAACGACCAACGATAAATCAACCTCAAAAGCTACGGACGAGGAAACTTAGAGGGAGAAGGGAAGTATTGAACAGGCTCATTTTTGAGCGCTTCGCTCATAAACTGCCGCCAGATTGGAGCCGCGTGTCCGCCACCAGTCACACCAGCACCCAATGGTCGATAATTATCATTACCCACCCAAACTGCCGTAGCAAGCTGGGGAACATAACCGACAAACCAAACATCACGCTCCGAAGAAGTAGTTCCTGTTTTCCCAGCAGCCGGACGACCAAAACTAGCATTTTTACCAGTACCGCCAGCAATTACTCCTTTCAAAACCGTAGTCAGAGAAGCAGCAGCCCAAGGATCTAAAACCAACTGCGGCTTAGGAGTATTGTCGAGCAAAATATTGCCATTACTGTCAGTAACACGCGCGATCACCGTCGGGTCAGAATGCCAGCCATTGCTAGCAAAAGTAGCATAAGCTCCTGCCATTTCCATCGGAGTTACCCCAATAGCACCCAAAGGTAAAGAGACCACGGGTTCCAGGGGACTCTTAATGCCTAAAATGCGACAAGTTTCAATAACTTTATCGAGTCCCACAGCCTTACCAATTTTTACTGCCGGAACGTTACGAGATTGAATGAGAGCCGTACTGATACTCATTGGTCCAGCATAGCCACCACCATAGTTTTTAGGACTGTAGTAACCAGAGCCATCACGGTAGCTTACCGGAGTATCATAGACCGTGGAATAAGGGCTAAATTTACCGGAAGCAAAAGCAGCATAATAAACAAAAGGTTTAAAAGAAGATCCGGGCTGACGACGAGACTGTACCGCCCGGTTAAACTGACTTTTTTCGTAATCTACCCCACCCACAAGCGCTTTCACATAGTGAGTACGCGGGTCTACAGCTACTAAAGCCACTTGGTCAGCATAAACACCGTAGCGACGGAGATTGCGGTGTCCCCGTTGAACAATTTCCTCTGCTCTTTGCTGGAAATAATAATCCACAGTAGTTTGGACACGCATACCACCTTTAAGTACCGCATCACGTCCGAAGCGATCGTTCAATTCAGAAATAACTGCTTCAGTGATGTAAGGCAGTTTACTGGTGCGCCATGCTGTCGGTTTACCTACGAACAGAGGGGCTTCACGGGCTACTTTCGCTTCTTCAGAGCTAATCCAACCTAACTCTTCCATACGACCGATAACAACCGCCTGTCTGCGTTTAGTTTCGTCATAATCGATAAAAGGACTATAATCTTCTGGAGCTTGAATTAACCCAGCCATCATTGCGGCTTCTGGCAAGGTAAGTTCCGAAGCTGGTTTATTGAAGTAACTTTCCGCCGCAGTTTGCACCCCGTAGTTGTTATGACCCCAATAGATACTATTGAGGTACATTTCCAGAATTTCGTCTTTATTAAAAATTTGCTCAACTCGAACGGCTAAGACTGCTTCAGCGAGTTTCCGGCTCACAGTGCGATCGCGAGAGAGGAAGAGATTTTTGACTAACTGCATGGTGATTGTTGAAGCACCTTCAACCACCGATCCTTGTTTCCAGTTAGCAAATATGGCACGTCCAATACTATTGGGGTTAATACCTTCATGAAGATAAAAGTGGCTATCTTCGATCGCTAAAACTGCTCGCTTGAGTTCTGGAGAAACTTCGTCAAGTTTCACAACTTTTCGATTTGCTTCTCCATGCAAACTGGCAAGAGGTCTACCCTTGATGTCATAAACATAAGTAGTTTCCGTGGGAGCATAACCACGTAGCACTCTGACATCAGGAAGGTTACGAAAACTAACCGCTAGACCAACGAGTCCTCCTGCTACAACTGAACTGGTGAGCATGGTAACACCCAAAATTGTGCCACCTGTGGCTTTAGCTACTCCTTTGGCAAAATTCCAAACTGGTGCAGTTGTAGCTTGCTTCTTATCGGTTTTTTGTCTAATGGTGCTAGTGGACACGGCGATTTTACTTCCTCACTCAAAAAAAGATTCAACTCGCTCCCGCAGATCGACTAGGAGTCAACACTTTCCTTTAGATAATTACATTAATTTTCTAACTAGCGCAGGATTAAGCGGAAAATTTTACTCTGTCTTACTTTGTATGGTAATGGTTCTGACAATTATTGCTAGGGATCTTTGGTTGGGAAATACTAACTGGCACACTAAAGAGCGATTATCTAAGTGCTTTTTCCCTCAAAATAGTAGTAGCCTACAACAATAAAGGTGGATTGAGCTAGTACCGTCTGAGTTAAAGATCCGGCTTCACCGCTTAATTTTCAGAGAAATTTCCTTTCAAAATCTTAAAAAATAGCTAGCTAGAAAAAATTTGTCCCTGGTTTGGCATTGTTAACAATTTATAATGAATAGGCTGAGTGCCAGCAGTTGTTGATTTTAAATTAGATGGGACGCGATCGCTTTATGCCGCCAGGAAACCAAACCCCGGATCTTGATTGGCTTTTTCGGGGAACAAGTGAAATTTTCCCCGATCAGCCGGATTCTCAAAACCCTCAAGAGAATTTGGCTCAACTTTTGGCGCAATCTGACCGACCTTTACGAGTTAAGTTGGGTATTGACCCTACTGGTGCTGACATCCACTTGGGTCATAGTATCTCATTTCGCAAGTTACGAGCGTTTCAGGATGCCAATCATGTAGCTGTCCTCATTATCGGTGATTTTACTGCTCAAATTGGCGATCCGACTGGTAAGTCTGAGGTACGTCGTCAATTGTCTTCTCAGGAAGTTCAGGAAAATGCTCGCGATTATTTGGCTCAGTTACGCCCAATTTTGGATTTTGATACGCCGGGACGTTTGGAAATTCGCTACAACTCGGAGTGGCTGTCAAAGTTGGATTTGGCAAAAATTCAGGGGTTATTGGCGACGATGACGGTGGGACAAATGTTGGCGAAGGAAGGCTTTGCTGAACGTTTTCATCAAGAAAATCCGATTTATTTACATGAGTTTCTTTATCCTTTGATGCAAGGTTATGATTCGGTGGCTGTACAGGCTGATGTGGAGTTGGGTGGAACTGACCAAAAGTTTAATATTGCGGTGGGAAGGGATTTACAACGACATTTTGGTCAAAAACCTCAGTTCGGTTTGTTGATGCCGATTTTAATCGGGACTGATGGGGTGCAAAAGATGTCTAAGTCTTTGGGAAATTATGTGGGGTTGAAGGAAGATCCTTTAACGATGTACTCGAAGTTACAGGGGATTCCGGATGCTTTGTTAAATGAGTATTTTGAGTTATTGACTAATTTGTCTTTGGCGGAATTGCCAGAAAATCCGCGCGATCGCCAAAAACTCTTGGCTTTGGATGTGGTTTCACATTATCACGGTCAAGATGTTGCTCTCAAAGCGAGGGAGTCTCTAGAAAATATTAGCGGTGGTGATACTGCTGCGGCGGAAACTGTGCCAACTTATTCTTTGTCTAAAGTAGAGTTTCCGGCTCCTCTTTTCTATATTCTTAATGCTAGTGGTTTATGTAAGAGTAGCGGTGAGGGACGACGACAAATTCAAGGTGGTGCGGTGCGTTTGGATGGATCTCGCTTGACTGATGCTAGTCTCGAAATTAAATCTCCTGAAGAACTATCTGGTAAAGTTTTACAAGTTGGTAAGAAAAAGTTTGTTCGTTTGATTCCTTAAAATTTACAGATTAGGAAAATAAATAAGATAAGGGGACAAAAAAACTAGGAAAACCAGGAGGAATTAAGAGATAAACTGTTCACTGATAACTGTTTAATGAACCTAATCACCAATTCCCAGTCCCCAAAAGAGGAGTGTGGTCAATGTGGTCAGTGTTGGGAGTATTAGGAATTAGCGATGGCTACGCCGACAAGAGTGGTACATTTGAGCAACATCTACTCCC
>JAWQFW010000303.1:0-5589 GCA_035968095.1 Oscillatoria sp. PMC 1068.18 | reverse complement strand
CCAACAACCAAAACTTATGGACGAAAAAATTCTCTTCTCACAACTACAACTATTTTTCCCAGACATTGCCGAAAACTATACCGACTCAGGGATTGAAGAACTATTTCCCGCACCCTTACTCTCCGACGTAACACCCACCTTCAACCTCAAATTTCAGAACCAAGAAAGAAAAATAATTGCCAAAGTTCGGAAAACCAACTCCAGAAAAGGTATAACCAAAACTGGGTCTAGTAAAAAATCACCAGACTCAAAAAAGAGAACCAAGATTCCCAGATCTAAAATAGATCGAAACGATAGGATAGAGAGTCAGAATCAGAACTTAAAGGAGGGAAAAGTGATTCCGAACCCATCATTACAAATTCAAGAATTGGCGATCGCGCTTTCAGCCAGTAACATCAACCCAACCATGTTTACCGCCGACTTTTTACAAGTTAGCGGGATTATTCCTGGAGACTGGGAATTAGCCCGCAAACCAGTCACCAACCCTCGCGCTTCCCAAATCAGCTATAAAAACGGAGTCAACGTAGCTGCACAACCGGGAACTGTCACCTTCTTCGAGGGGATGGCGAAAAAAACGCCCCAAGAAATGCAACTTTCCCAGGTAGTTCGTAACTCCGTCGAAAAACTCGCCCAAGCCGATTATCGGGCGATCGTCATTAGCCCGAAAAGCCTCTTCGCTTGGAAAGAAGGCGAAGATATCGCCAAAAACTTTATCACCAACACCCTCATCGCACCTGGAGCATGGCGAGATTACGGCAAAACTCCAGCCCAAGCAACTATCAACTTCCTTTACCAACTAGACCGTTGTTCCATGAGTTTAAGTGTCAACGACGCTCGTCTCCAACAACAAGATAAATCGGCAATTCCGGCTTTACTCTTCTCCGGTAACTTCAACTATAACCTCGCGCAATACAGTCCCCAAGAGCGCATTAGCCAAATTTATCAACGCATTGATGGTTGGCAAACCGACTTTGACACCTATAGCGAAATCGTCAATCAACGCTTCCTCGGACAACAACAAAGCGTCTTCCCTATGTAAATAACGCCTTAACTTCTGGTACGGCTTCTTTTGCCGTACCTAATTGATTTTTTAAATCACAGATCCATCCCAAGTCAATACTTTTGATTACCCATAGATAATCTCACTGAGAAACCAGAATTATAGAAATTGCTTTTCGGAATTCGCTCGTCTCATTTTTGGAGAAAGCTAAGATAAAATCTCCGAATAATTGCTACAAACCCTAACTATACCCAGATGTTACAGCCAACATCTCTACATAATCTTTATCGCCTTTTCTTTGCCCTTTTCTCTTCTTTTTCCTCATGAACACTGACTAATTTTTTTTTCTACAATTTCTCTCAATAAAAATACAATTAATTCGATTTCAACAAACCCTTTACTTTCTAAATTAAAGAGCCGTGAATTCGCATAAAATAACCATAAAATCTCTTTTAACTTCCCTAATCAAACAACAAAAACTCACCCCATATTTATTCTTACTTCCAGCAATTATCATTCTCAGCTTAACCGTATTCTTCCCAGCCCTCCAAGCATTTTATCTCAGTTTTACTCGCTACGAATATGACCTAACTCTCACTCCCGAATGGATAGGTTTAGCCAACTTTCAACGTTTATTCCAAGACAAAGTATTTTGGCAAACCTTAAAAAATACTTTACTATATCTCATTGGAGTTGTCCCAATTTTAGTTATCTTACCCCTCGGACTAGCAATTTTAGTCAATCAAAAATTACGCGGAATGAATTGGTTTCGTACCGCATTTTATACCCCAGTTATCATTTCAATGGTAGTAGCCGGAATTGCCTGGAGAGCAATTTATGCTTCCAACGGTTTACTCAATCAATTTTGGCAACAATTAGGTTTTGCAAATGGTATTCCTTGGCTAACAAATCCTAACTTAGCACTTTGGAGTGTGATGGTAGTAACAATTTGGAAAGGCTTAGGTTATTATATGGTAATTTATTTAGCAGGTTTACAAACTATCCCCGAAGAACTTTACGAAGCCGCCGCAATTGACGGTTCCGATGGTATAATTAAACACTGGGATCTTACTCTTCCTTTAATGCGTCCCTATCTAATTTTAGTCGCCGTAATTTCAGCAATTTCCGCCACTAAAGTCTTTGAAGAAGTTTATATCATGACTCAAGGTGGACCAAGAAATAGCACCACAACAGTAGTTTACTACGTTTACGAACAAGCATTTCAAAATCTAGAAATTAGTTATGCTTGTACAATTGGTTTAGTGCTATTTTTAGTAATTCTCGGACTCTCTATTTTGAATTTATATCTTTCCCGCGAACAAGGTTACAATCAATTACGTTAATCTTTTTGCTATTTAATTAAGCTGAAATATCTACCAATTTGCTTTCGCTGTACTATGTACAATTATGTAGAGAGTTTGCATGGAACGTCTCCATATAATCTGCATCTGTAGTCTTTAATTTAGGAAAATAGTATAAATATGTCATTTAAAGATAAAATATATTGTCGGCAACTTTTCTAAATAATTGGAGAATTAAGAAATAGTTTCTTCTGAAGAGAAGAAACTATTTAAGAATAACTAATTAGCTGCTTTCGAGTGAAGATAAGCTTCTACTTCTGCTAAGACTTTTTGGGATTGTTGATAAGTGATTAACGACATAGCTTCCTGAAATTTGCACCAAGCATAATTCTTAATTTCTTCTTCTTGAATTTGCACTTTTTGAGTTTTGACAATAGCTAAGAAATAAGTAACTTCTTTGGCAACTAAATGACCTTTCTTTTTGAATTCGTACCTTTCTCGAAAGGTTGTTTCAGGTAATAATTGATAATCTTGAATTCCTGTTTCTTCTGATAACTCGCGACAAGCAGCTTCATGAGGTGACTCACCTGTTTCCGAATGTCCCTTGGGAAAACCCCAATGTCCTTTTTGATGTTGAATTAATAAAAATAAATGCTCGCTTTTGTCCACAAATAAAGGAACAATACCGAAAGACGCATCTTGAATAATATCCATCTGTTTCTTAACAAAATTTAATTGCACTAGGGTGAGTCAACCATAACAGTAAGTCAGACTACTTAATTATGGCTAAAATCTTCCAGATTGACAACGCTTGTCACTGCATAGCCTCGCTTCTCCACGAAAATAATTTCTTCCTAGTTGCACTTGAATTACAAATGTAGTATATAATATATTGTATTACCAATCGACAAACAAATCTCACAATGGTTGCCTCAAGAAAAGAACCAGAAAGGGCTGGACTGGTTGCCTACGATCTCTGGAAAGAATATAATCAACGGACGGTAGTCCACGGAGTTAGCTTTAACCTTTATCCAGGGGAAGTTCTCGGTTTACTAGGTGCAAATGGTGCAGGAAAAACAACAACAGTGGGAATGCTTTATGGTGCAGTAATTCCGACGCGGGGTTTTGTCAAATTGGGTAACTATGATGTCAAAAATCAAGGAAGAAAAGCCCGAATGAGCATGGGAATTGTTACCCAAGAAGATAATCTCGATCCTGATTTTACGGTTATCGAAAATTTAATTTATTTTGCTCAATTTTACCGTATTACTGGCAAAAAAGCAAGGGCAAGAGCGGGAGAATTGTTAGCAAGAGTTGGCTTAGAAAATTATGCTCAAAATCGCATCGACGAACTTTCTGGAGGGTTAAAAAGACGCTTAGTATTAGCGAGGGCATTAATCAATCATCCCCAGGTAGTATTTTTAGACGAACCGACGACGGGATTAGACCCAGATGCGCGGCAAGATTTTTGGCGGTTAGTAATAGAATTAAAAGAAAACGGGGCTGGTGTATTACTGACGACACACTACATGGACGAAGCGCAGCGTTTATGCGATCGCCTAATTTTAATCCAACAAGGCAAAGTAATTGATGAAGGAACTCCAAAGGAATTAATTACTCGTACAGTAGGGTTAGAAGTTGTCGAAGTTGTAGGCATAAAAGAGGAAATTTTGCAACAATTAGCAAAAGATTTTAACACTTGGTATCGTTCTTTTGGCAGTAACTATTTAATTGGTTTGCCAATAGATAATCATCAGGCAATGTGGGAAAAATTAAGTGCAACTCAGCCAAGTTTATTAACTCGTCGGGAAGCAAATTTAGAAGACGTATTTTTGCGACTAACTGGAAAAATTTTGGATTAAAAAAAATGAAAGAAAATCCATTAACAATTTGGGGGATATATTCTGTGTGGCTACGTCACGCCAGAGTTTACCGCAAAACTTGGTTAGTAAATAGTTTACCCCCACTTTCAGAACCAATCATTTATTTGGTTGCTTTTGGTTATGGTTTAACTCCGTTAATAGGCGAAATAACTTACCAAGGTGAAACCGTTAGTTATTTAGAATTTATTGCCCCAGGAATGATCGCAGTTGGTGTCTTATTTCAGTCATTTTTTGAAGGTGCTTATGCTAGTTTTATTCGTTTAAGTTTTCAGAAAACCTGGCAAGCACTTTTAACTGCACCCTTAACTTATAGCGAAGTATTTTTTGGGGATTGGTTATGGGCAACAACGAAGGGTTTGTTTGCGGGAATTTTAACCGGAATAATTGCCTCAATTTGGGGACTTTACTCAGGTTGGAATTTATTGGTATCCTTACCAATAATGCTTTTAGGAAGTTTACTATTTAGCGCGATTGGATTGTTAACGGCTGGGACAGTACGGACAATCGACCAAGTTAACGTACCCATATTTTTGTTTGTGGTTCCGATGTTTACTCTTTGTGGTACTTACTTTCCTCGCGATACCTTACCCTGGTGGTTGGAAACAATAGCAAATATTTTACCTCTAGCTTGGTTAGTCGATTTGCTACGCTGGCATCTAGGATTATCGCAGTGGTGGTTTTTGTCCTTAATTGGGTTAGTTATGTTTGCAGTAATATTTGCTATGTTAGCTTGGCGAAAAATCTATCCCCAACTATTCCGTTAAGATAATTTTTTCGCTACCTTAGTAGACAGTACCATTATCAACCGACTACTAAACATGGCTAACTCAGAAGAAAAGAAACGGCAGATTATGGATCATGTCAAAAGAACTAGACAAACAGATCCTAGTCAACAGAGTAGCAGTTCCGCAGGAAGGAAACGACAAATCATGGATCATGTGAAGAGAAGCCGTGGCTAACTGAAGTTTAAATGAAAATGAGGGCGATCGCTACGTCGCCCTTTTGTCGATCTCAAGAGTTTTATACTGATGAAAAAAATTCCTAAAGACGCAATTTGTTATCGCAAAACACCAGTGTTTACCCAAGATAAAATCCCGGAAGGCTTTTTGACTGGACATTCGACGAAAAAAGGGATCTGGGGAAAAATTAATGTCGTTTCAGGATCGCTGCGTTATCGAATTAACGCAGATATACTCGAAGAATATACTCTGACACCCACTAAGTTCGGCATCGTCGAACCAGAGGTTTCCCATCAAGTTCAACCCCTTGGTGAGGTGGAGTTTTTCGTGGAATTTTATCGTTTACCGAAGTAGGGATTGGTGATTGGGGGTTGGGGATTGGGAATTGGGGATTGGGAGGAATTGGGAGACAAGGGAGACAAGGAGGAATTGGGAGACAAGGGAGA
>JAWQFW010000302.1:0-5590 GCA_035968095.1 Oscillatoria sp. PMC 1068.18 | reverse complement strand
AACCAGTTGGTTCTTAAAATCAAAAGAAAATTAATTTAAAATCTGTGTTTAAATAATCATAAATGGGTAAAGCTTCAAACTTTACCCATATTTAAATTTAAGGCTCAAAAAATTAGGAATCTTGCAGCGATCGCCAAATATGCCATCATGGAAAAGGATCTTCCTCTGTGGTTGCCCCAAAAATTAAATTTAAATCCGATCTTCGAGAAGGAGGCGAAAATGCGTCAATGGCTATTTGGACAATATTTACTAATCACTATTTTCCTCACCTTAACAGGAATTCGCGCCAACGCCTTACCAGGTCAAAGTAGCCAAAGAGTAGCAGCCTGGATTGAAGGTCATCCTACCTTAAGTCCCAGACTAAGTACAGGTTTAATCGTCAAAAAAATCGATACCCCAGCCCGACGCTTTACCTTTGAAGCTAGAGAAATACCACCCGGTAGAATTGGTTTTAATGCCAACCCAGGCATTATTCGCAGCGAAAGCATCTCTTTTTACGATGTAATTAGCGGTGTTAGCTTCACTCGACTCGCAGAAGCCTTACGGACAATTTACGGCTTAGACATCTATCAAGACTTCAATCTCGCCAGCGTTATCTACAGCTATCCCACTCCCGAAACCACCGAACTAGCTAGAAGACAAAATCGTCCCCTCCTCGCAGCCCAAAAAGGAGAACTCCGCCTCGGCTCTCGCTACGCTTATTGGGTGGAAATCGCCGAAACCGAGACTGGTATCGCTTATAACGGCGAAATTACCGTTTTTCTCAAAGAAGACCTCGACAAAATCGAAACTGAACTCCGCGCGAGGTAAGATTGGTGACGCAGAGGGAAGACATAAGATTGGTGACGCAGAGGGAAGACAAGGGAAGGGAGACAAGGATGATAAACTGGTCACTGATAACTGATAACTGGTCACTGTTCACTGAAATCCCCAGTCCCCAATACCCTACTCCCAAACCCCAGAAAAAATACTCTTAACTGCCCTTTTAATTCGCTTGATATCTTCCTTTAAAAGAGGCGACCACTCAATCCCCGCCTTCTCTCCCTTGTCGAACTTTTCGCGACTGTCCTCAGCCAACACATACAGAGTATAAATCAACTCGCGATCCAAATCTTGAGCGTCTCGCAAGTTCTCAAACAAAATCTTCAAAGCCAGTAAAATATTCGTCACCTGACCGGGAATAGGTAGCTGTCCTCTTTCCAGACGCGCCAAAAAACTATTCGTATTTTTCTCTGGTGTAGCTACCTGAGTCAAGATGATTTTACGGGCAGTTTCGTAATCCATAAACTGAGGGCAGGTTTTTAGGACTATTATCGCTCAAACTGAGTAGTTTGGCTGTTTTTTCTCAAGTATCGCCGAAAAAGATCGCGCGATCGCCATACAGATAGCCAGAAAAAAGCCAAGATCTTCAACCTGAGTGGGATCGCCTATACCAATTTAATTTGGCTACGCTACATGAAATTGTCTAGACAATTTAGATACAACGTCTCTACAAGGTAATGATGTGTAGCAAACATTTGGGTATTTCATATTAACAGTTATTTTTTCGAGACATCGTTCTATTTTTTGTTATAGTTTATATTCGTTTCTCTATACTATTTGCATAAAAAGCTACCAGAATATTTTGTTTTTTCGATAATTAAACTTAATTAACATTTAGCTTGCTTTTACATAATATTTTCCCTAGTAAGCTCACATTAATTACTCGCTCAAGAAGCAAGATTCTTTTTCTTATCAGTAACCTCTGGAAGTGAAGACGGTAAGATCCGAGGTTTCAAAGGATTATTAAAGAAATCTCCAGTTTGGGGAGGTAATTTGGGGTCAAAAACTACTTCAGCTAAACTTTTTCCCACTCCCGTAAAAGGAATCGCTAAAATTACCCCCAAAAGCCCACCAATTTTTGCTCCTAATAACAAAGAAACTAAAATAATTACGGGCGACAAACCAGTCAAATTGCCCATTAAACGAGGCGAAATCACATTATCTTTAACTTGCTGAATGATGACCGAAACAGCAATTACTTTTAAAGCTAACCACCAGTCCATAAATGCGACAATAATTGCGACAGTACCGATTCCTAAAGTTGCGCCAATAAAAGGAATAACTTCCATGATCCCGATAAACACTGCAAATAAGAGGAAAAAAGGTACTTCTAGCAATCGAAAGGCGAGAGAAAGACTCGTCGCCATAAATAAACCTAATAATAGTTGTCCTGTGACAAATCGCTGTAAATTACTTTGGAGAGATTTGGTGAATTCGACTTGAATTCGAGGTGCTAAAATTCTTATGAAGCCGCGCCATAACCTTTCCCCATCGATCAGCATATAAAAAGAAAGCACTAAGACTAAAATTGTGTCTAAAAACCAGTTAAATGTACCTAAAACTATGCCAAAACCAGTGGATGCGATCGCTTCAGCTTGAGCTTGGATTCTCACTAAGAGTTGAGAAGTTAAGACTTGCACATTAAAAGGTAAATTTCTTTGCTCACTCCAAGTTTGAAAATTAATTAACTGTTGTTGACCTTCGGCAAATAGTTCTGGTAAACGACTAATTAATTGTCCTCCCTGGTTAAATACTGGAGGAACTAAAGTTAAACCCAGAAAAATAACTAATAAAGCGGCTAATAAATAAACAAAAATTGCAGCAACAAACCGAGGTAATAGAGGTCTTAAGAAATCGACAGCATAATTGAGGAAAAAAGCGATTAAGGCGGCAGTGACTAAAATACTAATTAATTCACCAACATAGCTAAGAGCATAAATTGTTGCTCCTAAAGTTAAGAGAATGAGTAGCCAAGTTAATAAAAATCTTTGCAAAGGTGAGAAAGAAGCATTCATAAGGCGATCGCCGGATAAATTTTTAGCGAGAACCACCTTATGTTACAAGATAACTGCCCTTGGCGCGATCGCGGTAGAACGGTGTGTGGCGATCGCTATACTTGAACGGGAGATTCAGCAGTGCAACTGCTTCTGGTGGTAGACAAAGCTCATCCGTAAATCCTGTATCTACTACAAACTCAATCGGGAAGTCAGCACGATTGGGAATCCGAAAAGGGATCGCAATAATTGCGTGTCCATCGGAAACGATACCTGAAATCAATTAACGACACGCTCCATAACACCACCGCCAAAGGATGCAGCAACATTGTACCCAATTTTAAATCCAACGAGTCGAGCATTTGGGTGCTTTTCACCTAAGTAGTCAGCAGCACGTAAGCCATTTTTATCGACTTTATAGTCACCTGTCTCAATATCAATAATGACCATTTTGCCAATATTCTCTTCTAGCTCTACCTGCTGACGAATACCATTTTCGTACAAATGCTTCGCACGTTGGGCAACTTCTTCACGGCTTAAAAGGATCGTCTGCATACACTTATTTATTTGCGATCGCTACTTTAGCTTATTTAGGCTCTTCTTAATTTATTTTACCAATTGCGGATTGCTTGGTTCAAAGAATTTATGAGCATGGTGTGTTACTAATAATCTATCGGTGGGGTTGTGGGAGTTGCAGTAGAGAACGCATCCGACAAGATCGGCGATCGCGGTAGAACGGTGTGTGGCGATCGCTAATTCCAATTGCTGTGTTTTACTATTAAAATCACGACAGATCACCGAAAATTATGGCAACTCTAAACCTGAAAAACATCCCAGACGATCTGATAGCAAAAATTGCTCAACTTGCTAGTTAGCTAGTGAAGTATATTCGTATGGGACTGTATGATTCCAGCCTAGTAGTCGAATGAGGAAGTTACATGGAACCTGTTCGGGATAAAGGGCAACTGACAACTTGGAACGATGATAGAGGTTTTGGCTTCATCAAACCGGATGATGGTGGTACAAAAGTTTTCTTACATATCAGTGCGCTGAAGGGAAAAGGTCGCCGCCCAAAGGTCGGAGATAGGATTTTATACGAGCTAATTGTTGAACCCGAAGGCAAGGTACGTGCCGCTAGAGCCTCAATTCAAGGCGTTACACCTCGACCTTTGCCAACAAAGAGAAAAACAAGCCAAAAAAGTCTCCTCAAAACCATTGTTGGTGTCTTAATTCTGGCTGGTATTGCACTTTTTACAATGCAGTTTAATCCTAGTCGTTCTCCCTCGTTAATAACATCTATCGCCAAGCCAGAGTGCATAATTAAAGGCAATATCTCAATTAGTACAGGCAACAAGATTTATCATCTTCCCGGTATGGAAGATTACGAGTCAACAGTTATCGATCCAGCAAAAGGGGAGAGGTGGTTTTGTACAGAGTCAGAGGCGATCGCCAATGGTTGGCGCAAAGCACCTCGGTAGCCGTAGCTGCCGCACTCTTCATCCAATTCGATCGACCATACCAAGACTGCTATCAATCATTTTGTAGGGAAATATTTGAGCGTTAACCATTATTCTCTTGCTGCTTTTTCGCCAGAAGATCCATTAAAACATTGGCAGCTTCTGAGCAATTGTAGGGCGACCAAACAGGATACTCTTGATTCGCAACAAAGAAGTTTGCATCCTCTTCTTTGACCAATTCTGTCGCGAGAAATTGGATTAGCCGAAGCTTGTCAATTTTGGGAAGATTTTGGATTTGCGAGATGAGTTCAGCCAATGCCATTTGACAATCTCCTCGTTTGAGACCTAGTGGAAAGATTGGTTATACGGACTCATGGTATGGGAAATGCAGTGAGTCAGTACATATTAGTTTACGATACGATTACCCTTCAAATTCCTGAGCAACAGCTAAGACACGCTGATATAGCTCGGCGCTGACGCGAAAACCCGCTTGGTCGATCAAGCCATCCATAACGGGTTGAACTTGAAGGATGAGGTTTCTTTGTTTAGCAACAAGCAGAACACCCAGAATACCGATGATAGACAGCCCAAGTCGCATAGCCTCTTGTCGCCCCAAACGTTCGTCAATGAGCAAATCATCTGCTTGTAGTTCAAGCGCCAAGGCTATAGCATTAGCTTCCCCCGCATCTAGCCCGCGTTCTTGTTGAAGTTGGTTGGCAAGTTGAGCATTGGTGAGAGATTGTGTTTGAATCCAACCCAGTTGGAGAATATCTAAAATGGTTGGATTACTGGCGGCTGCAAGTTCAGCAGCAACAACGTCAGGAACAATCACAGACTGATAAAGGGTTTCTAGCAACCAGAGACAATCGACAATCGCCAGATTACAGAGAACGGAGGTATCGCTAACAACGATCACAGCCAGCCTCGATCTTGTAGATGCCGAACATCCTGCTCCAAGTCTTCCACATCGTAATGAATGCAAATACCGCGCTCTGCCAATAGCTTTTGAAAGTCAATGATTTCCATTTCGGCAATTTTGCTGGCACGGCTGAGGGAGATGCGCTCTTGCTGAAACAGGGCAATGGCAATCTCTCGCAGCCAGTCACTCTGATTGAAGGTTTCAGTTTGGCTAAGATGATCGGGCAAATTCAGGGTAAGTTGCATTTTTGGGTCTCACGCGATCGCTTTTAATTTTAATCTCAAGGTGTGTTACTAATAATCTATCTTTGGGGTTATGGGAGTTGCAGTAGGGCACGCATCCTACAACTGTCGATTGACAAATTAAATGACATCTTGACAAATTAAATGTCATTGCTA
>JAWQFW010000301.1:0-5592 GCA_035968095.1 Oscillatoria sp. PMC 1068.18 | reverse complement strand
GATTCAAGATTTACGGCATCAAACAATGAATTTTAGCGATCGCCTCCCAAAAGCACTCAGATTAAATGCCAGCAAACAAGCAGTTTTAGGACTAATAATTCTCATCGCTGCGGGATTTGTCGGGAATTATTTACGTTGGTCGTTTTTCTTCCACATCGACTTTCTTTTTGGAACGATCGCTGTTTGGTTAGTAGTCTGTCTTTACGGAAAATATTGGGGAATCATCGCCGCATTAATTGCAAGTAGCTGCACCTACTTACTTTGGTTACATCCCTACGCGATTATTATCTTTACCTGCGAAGCAATTTTTGTCAGTTACCTATTTCATCGACGCAAGCAAAATATTCTCTTACTCGACGGAATTTACTGGTTAATTCTGGGAATGCCGTTAATTTGGTTTTTTTATGCTCATGTATTACAAGTAGAACCAACTCAAGCAAGAATAATTCTTTTTAAACAACCTGTAAACGGCATTTTTAACGCACTTATAGCTAGCTTAATGCTCAACTATTTACCCATCCACAAATGGGTAGATCGCCCACCAAAACTGAGTATTCTGAGCTTACGTCAAACCTTATTTAATCTTTTAGTCACTTTTGTTTTTGTTCCTACTCTCGGCTTGATGGTTTGGGATAGTTATCGTGTCGTCGATCACATCAAAATTTCTGTACAGCAACAACTAGATCCAATTTCAATTCAGTTAAAAAACGACCTCAATAATTGGCAACAAAAACACCTCCAAGTTTTAACTCAATTAGCTCGAATTTACGAATTTGAATTTGACGATAATTTGCAATATTGGCAAAAGAATATTCAAATTACTCAAACTCTTTTTCCGAGTTTTACCAAAATAATTTTACTCGATTCAAAAGAAAAAAAACAGTTATTTAGAGCAAAATACTCAGATATTTTTTTGAGTAAAGAAAATAGTTTGCCTGGTAAAATAGTAATTGGAAAAGTTGCTGCAAGTCCAGAGAAAAAGCTTTTATTTATTGTGCCACTAAATGAAAAAAATAATGAATTTATCATTGGAGAAATTAATTTAGAGGCAATGAAAAAACTGCTCCAATTAAATACGGAAAACCAAACAATGCAAATAACTTTGGTTGACCAGAACCAAAAACTAATTGCTAGTACGAAAAGTGATTTAGAAGAAGAACAAATTTTCGATCCTCGCCAAGATGGTGAAATACAACTACTAAAACCCCAAACCTATCACTGGCTACCAACTACAGGAAGTCCAGCATATATGGTGCGTTGGACTAATTCATTTTATATTCAAGAATCGATAGTGAGTAAAGAAATACCTTGGAAACTAATTGTTGAAGTTCCGGCTGCACCCCACGTCCGCTATATTGAACAAGTATATATCAAAGATTTACTAATTTTAATTATTATTTCTAGCTTGGGCTTAATTATTGCCGAATTAGTTTCTCGTCGTCTCGTCGATCCTCTTTCCCAATTAGCAAATGTTACCACTAATTTACCTTACAAACTATTAGAAAAAGAGTTAATTCGCTGGCCCCGATCTCAAATCAACGAATTAGCTTCTTTAGTAGATAATTTTCGTTTAATGTCGATGGCACTCGCGCAAAAATTTCGCGAAATCCATGCTGCTAAAATTTTATTAGAGAAACGAGTAGCCGATCGCACTCAAGAGCTTTTAGCTACTAATGAGGAATTAGAAGCAGAAATTCGCGAACGTCAGCAAATAGAAGCCGCATTACGAGAGAGTGAAGCAAGATTTCGGCAAATGGCAGAAAATATTAACGAAGTTTTTTGGATGAAAGACCGCGATCGCGCTACTAATCTTTATACCAGCCCTGCATACGAAACAATTTGGGGACGTAGTTGTGCTGATTTGTATCGTAATCCTAGTTCTTTTCTCGATGCGGTTCATCCAGAAGATCGCGAACAAGTCGTCAAAGCCTTGGAAAAGAGATTTGTTGGTGAATATAACGAAGAATATCGGATTATCAAGCCCGACGGTTCGGTGCGTTGGATTTGGGATCGCGCGTTTCCGATTACCAACTCTGACGGCGAAATATATCGGATTGTGGGAGTAGCCCAAGACATCACCGATCGCAAATTAGCAGAAGCCCAATTATTACGCAACGCCTTTTACGATCCCCTGACTGAATTACCCAATCGTTCCTTATTTATGGATCGTCTCAAACAAGCGATCGCCCGGAATAAAAGAGAACCGAAACGTCGCTTTGCGGTACTTTTCCTCGACTTAGATCGCTTCAAAATCATCAACGACAGTTTAGGACATTTAGTTGGCGATCGCCTGTTGATCGAAACCGCCCAACGACTCCAAACCTGTTTACGTCCCGGAGATACTGTCGCGCGACTCGGTGGCGATGAATTTGCGATCTTATTAGATGATGTCAAAGATGCGAGTAAAGCGATCTTAGTTTGCGATCGCATTCAAAAAGTATTGCAATTACCTTTTTTCTTGAACCAATATGAAGTTTTTACCACCGCTAGTATTGGCATTGCTTTAAGTAATAGCAACTATCACAAACCGGAAAACTTACTTCGCGATGCTGACACGGCGATGTATCGTGCTAAAGCCGGAGAAAAAGGTAATTATGCTATTTTTGACACCGCGATGTATAACCAAGTTCTTGATTTGTGGCGAATCGAAACTGATTTAAGAAAAGCAATCGAAAGGCAAGAATTGCATCTCTACTACCAACCAATTATTTGCTTAAAAACTGGCAAAATTATCGGTTTTGAGGCTTTAGTTCGTTGGCAACATTCTGAACAAGGATTGATTTCTCCAGTAGCCTTTATCCCTGTTGCTGAGGAAACTGGACTGATCGTTTCGATCGGAGAATGGGTATTGACAGAAGCTTGTCGTCAACTACTCGAATGGCAAGAAAAATTTAGCTTTTCAAGAGACTTGACTATGAGCGTCAATTTATCGCCAAAACAATTTAGTCAGAAAAACTTAGTTGAAGAAATTGCCAAGACTTTGCAGAAAACGCAAATTAATCCTAGTAGTTTAAAAATTGAAATTACGGAAAGCGGAATTATTGAAAATGCCGACTCTGCGGTAGAAATTTTAACTCGTTTGAAAAGTTTAGGCGTGCAATTGTGTATTGACGACTTTGGGACAGGTTATTCATCTTTGAGTAGATTGCATCAATTTCCGATTAATACTTTGAAAATCGATCGCTCATTTGTCAATAGAATAGGCGAAGCAGGCGAAGGATTAAAAATAGCGCAAGCGATCGTTACTCTTGCCCACAACCTCGGAATGGATGCGATCGCTGAAGGAATCGAAACTCAAGAGCAACTAGAACAACTAAAAACCTTGCAATGTGAACAAGGACAAGGTTACTTTTTTGCCAAACCATTAGATAGTAAAACCGCAGAAAGTTTATTAGCAAAATCACCACAATGGTAAAATTAAACTCTACTGAGAAAGTGCAAAAATTTAGCTTGAGAAAAAATTATTTTGATGAAACGCCGAAAGTTTGTTACCAAGAGCGCGATCGCCGCCACTAGCACAGTCGCGATCGCCGCTTGCAACCAAAACTCCACCACTACTACCACTGGTAGCTTACCCCGAATCGACTGGCGCATGGCAACCAGTTGGCCCCAATCCCTCGATACCATCTTCGGTGGCGCAGAAACCGTTTGTCAGCAAGTTAGCGAAATGACTGACGGACGTTTCACCATCACCCCCTTCGCGGCTGGGGAAATCGTCGGCGGGTTAGAAGTTCTCGATGCAGTCCAAAGTGGTGCCGTCGAATGCGGACATACTGCTAGTTACTACTACATTGGCAAAAATCCCGCCCTCAGTTTCGGAACCTCCGTACCCTTCGGTTTCACCGCCCAACAACAAAATGCTTGGCTATATCACGGCGGCGGTTTGGAAGCGATGCGAAAAATTTATGCTGACTTTCAAATTATTAACTTCCCCGCCGGAAATACCGGAACCCAAATGGGCGGTTGGTTCAAGCGACAAATCAATTCTACCAGCGATCTTAATGGGTTAAAAATGCGGATTCCTGGCTTAGGTGGACAAGTAATGTCTCGCTTAGGAGTTAATGTCCAAGTCTTACCCGGAGGCGAAGTTTTTCTCGCTTTAGATCGGGGCGCAATCGACGCAGCCGAGTGGGTTGGACCCTACGACGACCTCAAATTAGGTTTGAACGAAGCCGCCGATTTCTATTACTATCCTGGTTGGTGGGAACCAGGAGCAACTCTAGAAGTTCAAGTTAATCAAGCTGCTTGGGACAAATTGCCTGAAGAGTATCGCCAAGTTTTTGAAACTGCTACCTATAAAGCTAATTTAAATATGCTTTCTAAGTACGATGCTTTAAATGGAGAAGCTTTACAAAAAATTGTTTCTGCTGGTACTAAACTGACTGCATATCCCCAAGATGTATTGCAAGCAGCACAAAGAGAATCTTTCGAGCTTTATGAAGAAAACTCTAGTCAAGATGCCTCTTTTCGAGAAGTTTACGAACAATGGCAAAAGTTCCGTCAGCAAGTTTCGGAATGGAATAATATTAATCAATTATCTTTTGAAAATTTTGCTGCTAAAAATTCAGTTTAATGATTAAGTTAATAATAATTTGGCAAGATTTTTGCTCTTAATTCGCTTCTGTCTCAACTAATTATTCAATAACGATGAGAAAACTTTTAATTACTGGTGCAAGCGGATTTTTAGGTTGGAATCTTTGTTCTCTAGCCAAGCAAAATTGGCAAGTATACTCCACTTATAATCGTCAAAAAATTCTTATTCCCGACGTAAATGTTCAGCAAATGGACTTAAGGAATTTTCCTCAACTCAAACAACTTTTTGCTGAAATCAAACCAGCCGCCGTTATTCACACCGCCGCTCAATCTCAACCGAATTATTGTCAAAAAAATCCGGAAGAATCATGGGTAATTAATGTTAAAGTTGCTCACAATCTTGCAGGTTTGTGTGCAGATTATGCTATTCCTTGTGTTTTTACTTCTACAGATTTAGTATTTAATGGTTTAAATCCTCCCTATCGAGAAATAGATCCTACCTCACCAGTGAATATTTACGGTGAGCAAAAAGTTTTGGCGGAAACAGGAATGTTAGAACGTTATCCGCAAACAACAATTTGCCGAATGCCGTTAATGTTTGGGAAAGTTCCAACCACAGCTTCGAGTTTTATTCAACCATTTCTGAAAACTCTGGAAGCAGGAAACAATTTAAGCTTATTTACTGACGAATTTAGAACACCAGTAAGTGGCAAAACGGCGGCTCAAGGATTATTATTAGCTTTGGAAAAACAAGTTACAGGAATTTTACATTTAGGAGGAAAAGAGCGCGTTTCTCGCTATGATTTTGGTTGCTTAATGGCAGAAGTTTTTGGCTTTTCTCCAGCGCAAATTACCCGTTGTTTACAGTCCGATGTCCCGATGGCTGCACCCAGACCTGCTGATGTTTCTTTGCATAGCGAGAAAGCTTTTCGTTTGGGATATCAACCTTTATCTTTGCGAACTGAGTTACTAGGAATTAGGGACTAGGGATTAGGGATTGGGGAGGAATTGGAGGTGTTGGGGGAATTGGAGGTGTTGGGGGAATTGGAGGTGTTGGGA
>JAWQFW010000300.1:0-5594 GCA_035968095.1 Oscillatoria sp. PMC 1068.18 | reverse complement strand
GTCCCCAATCCCCAGTCCCCAGTCCTAATCTCTAAAAGTTCCACATAACGGGATTTTTGTCAAGATGTTTGGTAACATCGCGAGAAATCTCATCCATTTCTTGTAATTCTTGCTGAGATAATTCTACCTTAGCAGCTTGAGCATTATCGGTAGCTTGGGTGGCATTTCTTGCACCCGCGATCGCGTTACTCTGAGGTTGGGCAATTAACCAAGCTAGGGATAATTGCGCTAAAGTACAATCATGATGTTGTGCGATCGCGCGTAACTTCTCCACTGCTGTTAATGCTCTTTGATAATTTTCCCCTTGAAAGAGCTTATTTTTCGATCTTACATCTTCATCAGGGAAAGTTTGATCGGCTGTAAATTTACCTGTAAGCAATCCTTGAGCGAGGGAAGAATAAGCTAAAATCGAGATCTTGTTTTCGCGACAATAAGCCATCGCATCCTCTTCTACTTGTCGCCAGAAAAGTGAATAAGGAGGTTGTAAACTATCAATACGTCCATATTGCGCTGCTTCTGCAATTTGCTCGCGATCGAAATTCGAGACACCGATCGCTCTTATTTTACCTTGTTCGACCAATTTATTCAACGCCCTCATCGTTTCCTCAATCGGGACAACTTCCGAATTGAAAGAGCCAGAGGGCCAATGAATCTGGTATAAATCGAGATAATCAGTATGAAGATTTTTTAGCGATCGCTCGCAAGCTGCCAACACTTGGTCATACTTAAGATGATTCGCAAACACCTTCGATGCAATGATAACGCGATCGCGCCTATCTTTAACGGCTTTTGCGACAATTTGCTCAGAATAACCATCACCATACACTTCCGCAGTATCAATCGTCGTAATTCCCGCATCACAAGCTGCACGAATCGCCTCAATTATCTCATTATCTTCGATTCCCACCCAATATTTTTTACCTGCTTGCCAAGTACCCAAGATAATAGGTGTAATTTGGACATCAGAATTCCCAAGTTGTCTTGTTTGCATCGCTTAACTTTAGCTTACCTTGTTCGTTGATTTTGCCATCTTCCCAGATTAATCCAAATCTATCATGAGGAGGTTATTTTTTTTGGTTAATTTAACCACAGATTAACACAGATAAACGCTGATTTATTAATCGGTGTGTATTTTAGTCTATCTAATCTTCAATTTCGACTTAACTACGTTTAATCTGTAGAGACGTACCATTGCTACATCTCTACTCTATAATTACCATTGCTACCTCGATACAATTCAGATTGCGAAATTTCGACAATTTATTTATTCATCTTCCATCTTAATGATTTACAATATTTACATATCTGTATTTATCCCTATTTATCTGTGGTTAAAATAAACAGCAAAACCATGTTATCTCATCCTACTCACGCACTCAAAGAATGGGCAACTGCCGTCAACGCTTTAGAACAAGGTAAAACAATTATGCTTCTGCGAAAAGGAGGAATTCGCGAAGTAGTAAATCGCTTTGAAGTCAAAAATCAGCAAGTCTTACTTTACCCTACTTACGAACACCAAAAACCTCATTTATTGAAACCAGATTACGCAGCAGAAGTTACGCCAGTTGCTTCTGGTTGGCATCCGGAAAAAGTTAGAATTAGTAGTTGGGCGGAAATTACTGATATTTTGGTAATTAGTGACGCAGCAACAGTTGAAGCCTTATTACCTTATCATATTTGGAACGAAGAATTTGTGCGCGATCGCTACAATTGGAAACCCCGTCAACCGCTTTATATCCTCCTTTTACGAACTTATCAATTACCTCAACCTGTTACAATCGATTATCGTCAAGAATACGGTGGTTGTAAATCTTGGATTGATTTAGTTGAACCTATATCTTTAGCAAATATTGTTCCAGTTATTGAGGAAGAAGATTACAGCCAACAAGTAAGTGAAATTCGCAATTTAATCGAACAAGGCACTGTCAGCAAAGTTGTCAATTAAGCTATTTTTATTTAATGTTTACCAGTTGTAAGTTGTTTGATTTTTTTTGTTAAAAAATGACCCATTCTGATGATAATATTGATTTTAGGAATAATCCAGAATTATATAAAATAGGACGTGGCGAACAAGGAATTTTTCATGTAGAACCTTATAAAAGCGAATTGCTACCTTTGTGGACAATTAAAACTTTAGCAACAGCCAAAGAAGCGTGCGAAAATATTTATAAGAATTATTTAGAATATCGTTCGCAGTCAGATTTTGTTGGTATGGATATGGCGCGAAAATTTCTCCAAATGGGCTATACTCGCGCTCGTCGTTATGCTAATTATAAAGGAGGAAATAAGAAAAAATCTGAGTTTGGTTCGGGCGATCCAATTAAGGCAGAAATCGCCGAAATTTATCGCGAAAAATGGCAAATGGTAACTAAAGATACGGAATATCAAAAATTGAAAAAGTTACATCAATCGCGCTCAAAAAGTAGTGAAAGTGAGGCATAAGTAAACGTATTTTTTTAATTTCTATTTACGTTATTTTTTATACCTGGCTTATGCTCATATTTAAAAAATGTAAATAATATTGATAAATTATTAGTTTTATTGAGAATAAATGTTAAAATCAGTAAAACCACATTTTAAAGTCGGCTTTAAACACAAATTATGCTTGTTAAAACTAAGAAATAATTAAGTAAATTTAAAATAACTTAAGATTGCTAACTTTGTTGTAAATATTAGTAACAAAAGACACAAAAATATAGGTTAGGGCGAAATCTAGTCAGCAAAAAGGTTTTAGCGTTTACTCTCGACGCGATCGCGCTTAAATTTCCATAAATGTAGAAAAAAATACAATTAGTCCCCAAATTAACAATTACACTACTATTATTACAACAATTTATAATGATAGTCATGATTTCCATTCAGGGTGAATCAGATTGGTTATATTCTTGGTTTGGACAAGAAGTAGTTGAACAAGCCCTTGCACAAAAAGATAACTTGCGTCACTGGATATGGAAGCATCCTCAAGAAATTGCTCTCGGAATGCGAGGATTACAACAATTAAGTCATCAACCAATAAAAGCGAGTGATTATCTGAGTAAATTAGAACCAAAGTTAAGACATTCCTTAATTATTGCTCTTTTAGCTAGTTAGCCTAAATTGTTAACTGGTAATAAATTTAGAGATGTTGGATATAACTACACAAATGAATTCCCAGTCACCAGTCACCAATCACCAGTCACCAGTCCCCAATCACTAATTAAAATAATTGCCAGTCGTGAGAATTGAATCTTTTTAATTGTTGTAGTCTTTGGGTAAAATAACTTTCATCTAAGCGACAACAGTCATAACGAATAGCATTGTTTAAATTAATTCCCCACATCCAAATATGTGCGGTTTGGGTGAAGGCTTGTAAGGAATTTAACTCAGGTTTGCTGAGTGGTTCGATAGATTGATATCCTGTGAGAAAGGCTTCTCTGACGTTTTTCGGCATTCCGGTGCGAATGGATACTTGCAAAAATTTACCGATGTCGAAAGCCCGCCAACCGTAGCCGCATTGGTCGAAGTCGAAGAGTGTTATTTTACCATCAGAGGTAAAGTGGGCGTTGCCGCTATGAGGATCTCCCCAACAAGTTCCCCAGTAAGGGGCTTCTGTGGGAAAGTTGGTAAGTTGGTGTTTAATTTCGCTGATGACTTGCTGGATGTAGGTTAATTCTTCGTTGCGGTGGCGTAGGAAAGGGGCGATCGCCACTTCTGCGTCGTCTAAGAGGTATTCTAAGGAGAGGGGATCTCGTTGATGGCGACTGCGCCAATTGCAGGTAACTTGATGCAGTTTGGCTAGGGTTTCGCCGAGTAAAAAGCTTTGATTTTGGTTTAAGTCTCCCAAGGCTACGTTTCCTGGGGCGTAAGGAAATAAGGCGGCGTAGCGTTTTCCTTCGGGGGCGTTGATTTCTACGGCTAATTTGTCTGCGGTTGTATGCAACGGATAAGCTACGGGAAGATGATTTTGATGTAAATAATCTAATAGTTCGAGTTCAAAGTCAATTTCACAGCGCGATCGCCAGTGATGATGCGACACTCGCAAAATATATCGATTTGTTTGTGTTTCGACTAAATAAATGTCACTCAAACCTCGATGCCAAAATTGACAAGTACAAATCTCGGCGATTTCGTACTCTGGTAGCACCCTGGTTACTAATTCAAAGCATTCCAGGGTAGAGTAGTTGACTGGAAATACATCTTGGGTCATGATCTAACCAATCCTGCTTGCAACTCTCAAGCTGCTACCGAGAAAACCTCGATCGCTGATACTCGTTTACTTCCCTTTTTGATTGTCAATAATCTGCTGACTAATTTTTGTTGTTTAAGTTACCAAATCTCGCTCTACTCAATAAAGTTTGTTTAAGTTAAGCGTCTCATCTCGTCTCTTGCACATAACTTGCTTTTTGTCAAGAAAATAATTTCTAATCGTTATTGTTTCTTTTCTGGAAATAATTGATAACCTCTTGCAATAAGGAAAAAATCTGCTAAGGTAATTAAAGCCATTATTGCTATTAATTATCAAAAAAAGTAATCTCTGTGTCCAACTCTTCTAACTATCCCAAACTGAACACCTGGAACCGTCGCCAGCTTTTAACTTGGGGTCTAACTGGTTTGGGTGTAACTGCTGGTGCAACTATCCTAGGTACTCGTTCACGTCAGAAATCTGCATCGGTGCAAATTCCCCCACTACCAGCAGCAACAGCTTTACCAAACAATGATTTTAACCCGATGACTTTGTTACGAGACTTTGATTATGGTACGCTCAAGTCAGAAAATGGACGTAAGATTCGCGAATTTGAAGTAACCGCAAACAGTTCTACTTTACAACTAAACAGTGCTGTTACTTTTGTCAGTTGGAATCTCAATAATCGCGTCCCAGCCCCGACACTGAGAGCAAAAGAAGGCGAATTGATTCGGATTATTTTCCACAATCAAGACGGACATTCTCATAGTTTACACTTTCACGGCACTCATCCAGCAGAAATGGATGGCGTTGAACCGATACGTCACGGAAAAACGTTCGTTTACGAGTTTGAGGCGAAACCTTATGGAGTTCATCCGTACCATTGCCATATTGCCCCAGTAACTCGCCATATTAGCAAAGGTTTATATGGTTTATTAATTGTCGATCCACCGCAACCAAGATTACCTGCGGATGAGATGGTTTTGGTGATGGGAGGATACGATCTCGATAATGACGAACATAATGAATTATACGCTTTTAATGGTATTCCTAACTATTATCGCGATCGCCCAATTCAAATTTATCAAAATCAGTTAATCCGGTTATATCTGCTCAATATGATTGAATTTGATTCGGCGGTGACTTTTCACATCCATGCAAATATGTTTCGCGTTTATCGCACCGGGAGAACGATGACACCTGATGAGGAAACTGACGTAATTACGATGGGGACTGCGGAACGGCATATTCTCGAATTTGCTTATCCTTATCCGGGGCGTTATATGTTTCATCCTCACCAAGATATTATTGCCGAAAATGGCTGTATGGGACTTTTTGAGGTGATTCCTACTTAAATCATTATTAACCAAGATTATTATCTAGACTTGAAAGTTTATTGACAAAGAATTGCATTAGTTATAGGCTTAATGAC
>JAWQFW010000299.1:0-5595 GCA_035968095.1 Oscillatoria sp. PMC 1068.18 | reverse complement strand
GAAAAAAAAATATATAACTAGCCATTGTGATAAAATAACACTGATTCTGAAAGAATAACTACAGATACCAGTAAAGGAGAAATTAAAGACAAAGTTTTTCTTACCTATCTTAAATATTACCACTGCTGATGCTTCTCAGCCTGTTAATGAAAGTACACCAATTGCTACTTTACTAAGTTTAGGTATGATTGGTATTGGCTTAGTTGCTTATCGTCATCAAGAGAAAGAATACCATTAAATTAAAATAGCATCAGAAAAATATCTGGTAGCGATCGCGTCCCTCCTCCTCAAGTAAAATAAGTATTACTCTGCTCAAAGCGAGGTAAGATTAGATGTTTAAAGCAAAGTATGTTCTGACGATCGCATCTCTTAGTTTACTACTGTTTGTCCCTAGCTGTTCCTCCGAAAGCGAACCCGAAGATACCACTTTACCAGGACAACAGCAAATTGACAAAGCTAATGACGCAAAAGATACCATCGAGCAGCATAACCAAGAACAAGAAGAATTACCAGAAAATAAAGAGTAAAGACTTCATCAATTTAAGCAAGAGGAATTGTGAATAACGAAATTTTGCTAATTATTCATAATTTCTCAGCAATTAATTTCTCTTTTTAGAGCTAATTTGCCTCTAAAAAAGTGGCAAAATCAACCCTCCTACCAAGCCAACAAAAACAATAACTTCTAACACTTTCATCGGAAAAGATAATCGCGACCACTCTTTTCTTAAACTAGAGAAAATTCGCGACCTTCTCAGCATTCTCCGGATATTCTTTTTCCACAAAACCGGACTATCTTTAGCACGAAAACGCCAATGAAACATCGAAATTAATAGTGGAGTACCTCCCACTTTTATCCCCATCAAAACGTGAATAATAATACAGCTTACCAGGACTACCCAGGAAATAAGATGTGCATAATACCAGCCATGCTCCAACTCACCTTTAGGCAACCAGCTTTCACTCATCATTTTACCAGTAAGCAAAGCAAAAGTTAACCCCAGAATTGTTAATGTATTAGTCAACCGATGCAAAGTATACCACCAAATAGGTTTACCAACTTTGGTTAACTTTGTCAGCGAATTTGCTTGAATAAGTCGCTTCTGTCCCCGATGCACAGCGTAGAGAAAAAATAAAGGAAAGATTAGCCAAGAAAGTAATCCAAATGTGCCATGAATTCCCTCAATAGCATCCCACTTAGGTAAGGGAATTTTTCCCCAGCGTCCATCATAAATATTGTAAGTCCAAAAAGCAGTTAAAATAGCTCCAATGACAAACAAGCTGGTTATTCCATGTCCTAAACGGAGTAGAAAAGGTTGGTAGGGAGGTCGAGGTTTTAGGAGACGCATAGAAATTAACTTATCCGGCTAAAATTATTTTTTCAGATACCTAAACGTTGATAAATCTCGTCTAAATTTTGTAAGTGATGTTCGGGGTTAAAACAAGCTTGTATTTCTTGACTAGAAAGATATTTATTAACAGTTTCATCTTTAGCAATCAAATTCTGAAAATCGCCATCTGGTTGATTCCAAGCTTCGTGGGCGCAACTTTGCACAATCTGATAAGCATCTTCTCTGGTCATGCCTTTTTCTACTAAAGAAAGTAGCACTCTCTGACTAAAAATAACGCCCCCGTAAACATTCATATTTTGCTTCATATTTTCCGGATAAACTAATAAATTTTTGACTAAATTTACAGTTTCTCGAAGCATAAAATGAGTTAAAATACAAGAGTCAGGTAAAATAACTCTTTCCACAGAACTATGAGAAATATCTCGTTCGTGCCACAGCGCTACATTTTCTAATGCAGCAACAGCATTACCACGAATAATTCTTGCCATCCCCGTTAATCTTTCCGAACGAATTGGGTTACGTTTATGAGGCATTGCGGAAGAACCTTTTTGCTTCTTAGAAAAATATTCTTCTACTTCTAAAACATCAGTGCGTTGTAAGTTACGAATTTCCACCGCAAAACGTTCGATGGAAGCAGCCAAAAGTGCTAATTGTTGGACATATTCTGCGTGGCGATCGCGCGAAATTACTTGTGTCGAAGCTGTATCTGGCTGTAGCCCCAATTTTTCGCAAGCTAAGGCTTCCACCTTCGGGTCAACATTAGCATAAGTTCCCACCGCACCAGATATTTTACCAACGGCAATTTGGCGACGCAGATTAATTAAACGTTCCCGATGACGCAACACTTCCGCTAACCAACCCGCTAGTTTAAACCCAAACGTAATGGGTTCAGCATGAATTCCATGCGATCGCCCAACCATTACTGTATAACGATGCTGTTGCGCTTGGTAACGTATCGCCTGAGACAACTCTTCTACCTTCGACAAGATAATATCTAAACTAGCCACCAATTGCAGCGCTAAAGCCGTATCCAGCACATCAGAACTTGTCAATCCCAAGTGAATATATCTACCAGATTCGCCAACATACTCATTGACATTTGTCAAGAAAGCGATCACATCATGGCGCACTTCCGCCTCAATTTCTAAAATTCTTTGCGCGTCAAAATTCGCCTTCGCTTTAATTTCTTCAACCGCCTCACTCGGAGTATATCCTAATTCCGCTTGGGCTTCGCAAACAGCGATTTCCACTTGTAACCAAGTTTTGAATTTATAGTTATCAGTCCAGAGATTGCCCATTTCGGGCAAAGTATAACGTTCAATCACAGTTGGTGTCGGAGAATACAACCGTCATATTGTACCGCTTCTGGTAACAGAAAGTCTTTGATGCCATAAATTCTTGATTAAATCCTAAGTTTACGCTTATTTTATCGCAAGAATAAATTTAATTAGTAAAAGTTATTTACCGATAGATTTGCTTGATTTTCAGTTGGAACAAATTAAGATTTTAGCTGATAAGCTTTTCTAATTTTTATCTTTTTTTACTCAGACAAATTTCGATAAACTTCTCGACGATGACCAATTTGAACTACAAGAACTGCAAACGTTCAGCTTCTATTTGATAAATTATTCTGTAATTACCTACTCGCAAGCGTAAAAGATTTGTTAAACATTTAAGTGCTTTCACACCTGAAGGTCGAGGCTCAGTTGACAAACTATCAATTTTAGCTGAAATGCGAGTTTGATTTTCTCTAGATAAAGCTTTAAGTTGTTTTTGTGCTTTTTTAGATAACTCGATAGTATACACAGTTAATCAACGATTTAATTCTTTTTTTACTTTTTCCCAACTAACTGTCCCCTCTTCCTTCGCTGACAATAGCCCTTCAAGTCCAGCAATAGTATCTAACAAATCTTCTAATTCCTCTAACTCTATCAATGCTAATTCCTGAGATTGTAACTTGTCTAAAAGTTCCCATCCAGATAAGCCAAAACTAGCAGCTACATATTGCACTCTCTCCCAACCTTCTTCAGAAAAATTTCTGCTTCCATTGCTCTTGATAATTTCCATAGTTTTATTACTCAACCTTTATTGCATTCTATCAATTGTTCGATACTGAATTGCTTCGGCGACATGATTTGTTTGTAAATCTTCATCACCAGCGAGATCGGCAATTGTCCGAGATACTTTTAAAATTCGATCCATTGCTCGTGCGGAAAGTCCCAAGCGGCGAATTGCATTTTCTAATAATTTACTCGAAGCTTCATTTAATTGACAGAAACGGCGCAAATGTTTTGTTTTCATTTGAGCATTACAAACAAGATTCTTCTCATTTTGAAAGCGTTGATAAGCTTGGGATCTTGCTTGATTAACTCGCACTCGAATTGGTTGAGACTCTTCTCCGGTACTTTGTTTAATCATCTCTTCAGGCTTCAGACGATTAACTGCTACTTGTAAATCAATTCGATCCATCAAAGGACCCGAAAGTTTTGCCCAATATTGTTCTCTTTGTCGAGGCGAACAAGTACAAGCTTGAATCGGGTCGCCATAGTAACCACAAGGACAAGGATTTGTACTGGCGACTAAAGTAAATTGAGCAGGAAAAACTACTGATTGACGAGTACGAGAAATACTCACAAAACCATCTTCTAAAGGTTGACGCAAAAATTCTAAAACACTACGTTTAAATTCAGTTAATTCGTCTAAAAATAATACTCCTCGATGAGCTAAAGAAATTTCTCCAGGCTGAGGAATACTACCACCACCAACTAATGCGGGACCTGATGCTGAATGATGAGGACTGCGAAAAGGTCGCTCTTTAATTAGTGTACCTTTGTCTTTTAAATAACCTGCAACTGAATGAATTTGAGAAACTTCCAAAGATTCTGTAAAACTTAGAGGGGGCAAAATTCCGGGTAAACGTTGAGCTAACATAGTTTTACCGCTACCAGGAGGTCCAACAAAAATTAAATTGTGTCCTCCAGCCGCAGCAATTTCTAAAGCACGACGGGCGTGTGCTTGTCCTTTAACATCTTTTAAATCGGCTACATTCAGAGGAGATTGGGCTAATTCGGCTTTGGCATCCAAAGTTACAGGTGCATATTTTTGGGGAGTATTCAGAAAATCTATCACTTGAGATAGATGTTGAAAACCATAGACAGAAATATTGTCTACAACCGCAGCTTCTCTGGCATTACTGGCGGGAACAACTAAGCCAACAATACCGAAACTTTGAGCCGCCGCCGCGATCGGTAAGACACCAGCGATCGCGCGTAAACTACCATCAAGGGAAACCTCTCCCAAAAATAGATAATCACCTAATAACTGTGCATCCGCTTGTTCCGAAGCTGCTAAAATGCCCACAGCGATCGGTAAATCGAAACTAGGACCTTCCTTGCGCAAATCCGCAGGAGTCAAATTAATGATAATATTCCGTAGCGGAAAGGCAAAGCCAGAATTTTTCAACGCTGCCTTCACCCGTTCACGAGATTCCTGTACCGCCGCATCAGGTAAACCCACCACAGTCATTTTCGGCAGTCCACTGGAGACATCTACTTCCACTCCTACTTGGACAGCATTAATCCCAACAATAGAAGCACTCCAAACTCTTGCGAGCATATTAGTTACCCTGAAAACTGCTAGCCAGTATAGTAGACTCTCGCCACGATTACTTACTAGCTTGTTTGACTCTTAGGCTTCTCGCTTGACAATTGCGTACAATTGCAACATTAACTACAATTAACTTCTCCAAGTTATGAGCGATACGATCTTTGGTAAAATTATCAGTCGGGAAATTCCCGCCGATATTGTCTATGAGGACGATCTTACCCTTGCTTTTAAAGACATTGCGCCTCAAGCGCCGACTCACATTTTGGTGATTCCCAAAAAAACTATTTCTCAGTTAGCAAAAGCTACTGACGAAGATCGAGAACTTTTGGGTCACTTATTACTGACGGCGAAAAAGGTTGCTGAGGAAGCAGGATTGACTAACGGTTATCGGTTGGTGATTAACAATGGTTTAGATGGCGGTCAAACAGTCGATCACTTGCACTGTCATATTCTGGGCGATCGCCAAATGCAGTGGCCCCCCGGATAACCATCTTTGTAAAAAAGTTTGTGAAAACACTTTACAAAACACAACATTGTGTTTAATATAGAAACAACCGGGCAAAAAAAGCCCGATTGTAGTACATAAGCAATCATAAACAAATGACAACCACAGTACAAACCCAACAAAGCGCAGGCTTGT
>JAWQFW010000298.1:0-5598 GCA_035968095.1 Oscillatoria sp. PMC 1068.18 | reverse complement strand
TCTTTCACTCTGCCCTATTTTCACCAATTTTCGTTTTTGTAAATAAAAAGTACATATCACATTTTAGGCATTATCTTTTTTACTTGTTAGGCATTATCTTTTTTACTTGATCTAAATTCAAACACTAAATTTTCTTTTCGCTGGTTTAAGAAAAATTGGGGTAATGTATCCAGCAAACACGACTGACTGTTTTGCCACGATTGGTCACAGTATGAGATTCTTTAGCTGGAATCATAGTTTCATGACCAACTTTGAGATCGGAAATCTGACCTTGGCAAGAAACTTCCATTTCTCCCTCTAAAAGAAGAAAAAACTCATCAGTTTTATGACCCGGATCTGACCATGAATCTCCAGGAGACAACTCCCAGATTTCGCAAATTAATCCTTTGTTTTCCCACTTCTGTTTTAGTTGTTCAATGTTTATTGACTTAGATTGAGACATAATTTTGTTTTGATAGCTACTTAAGATTTTAATATCTGTTTAGAATACTTTAAGTACAGAATTCCAATTTTTAGAAGCATTATATCCATACATATCCTGATAAAAAGTATCAATCATGTAATCATCTTGATGCCTCATTAACCAACTTCTCAACTCATCAAGTTTACGCTTTCCTCGCTGGATTAACTCCTGGTCTTCCCAATCGTACCACACTTCCCACATAAACTTATTGGTGTCTTCAATAATAAGGTAATCTCCCCTTTGCAGAGCATCATTGTGAAAGTGTTCGAGGATACCAACTAGATTGTCATGAACATCTTCTATAACTAACCAGGGGTGAGGCAGTTTAGAAAGTAATTGAGTCGGTAAAACAGCACCAATTTCTCGGCAATCCCCTTCCAAAAAATGAATTCTAGAATCTGCTTTGGCTGTTTCATCAAGCTGAGAAAGGTCATTATCTACAGAGTAAACCTCTGCTTTAATCCCAAACAGTTCTAAATGATCTGCCAGCCAAATCGCACTCCCTCCTTTCAACGCACCTAGTTCAATAATTGTCTTGGGTTGTAACTCCCGCAGCAGCATCGGATAAGCTGCTATTTGCATGGGGTCTTTTTCCAGAAGTACCCCTTTCCAGGTTTGCAAATAAGCATTTTCGGTTAAAGGTCGCCAAGCTGACTTGGGAATATCGCATCTATCTTCGCGTTCGGATATTTTAACGAACCGCTTATTATCTAGCATTTTCTATTTCGCCACTTGATTGATTCTATAATTGTCGCTACCGGACACTAAAGTACAAAAGTGTTTCCTAATATCAAAACCATAGTTATCAATGTAATCACCACTCAATCGTCTCGGATAAACTGTGACGCTAGGTTTTATATAGCGCCCATTTACTGCCCATCTTTCTTTACTCGAACCATTAGAACGCCCCCTGTGCATCGCTTTTTCAGTGAAAATAATTATCTGACCAGCTTTTACTGTAGGAACAGATTCTATTTCCCATTCTTTTTCGTCAAAATCGAATGCTTTAGAGTATCGTTTTTCTTCTGGCTCTGAGTCTAAATTTCTGTAATACTTTTCACCTCCCAAATCTCCTTGTCCAAGAGGAACTTTAATGGCTTGAAATCGCTTATGATGGGAGCCATTAGCAAAGTCAAGGATGCCCATTTCAGGAGTAATATCTTCAAAGGCTATCCACACAGTAAGATTAAGCGGACTTTCTCCTTCAGGAAAAAGTAACTCTACCTTAGTTTCATCTGCATCATATCCATAGTAATCTATCGCCTGATGCCAACCAACTACCTCTTGTCCGGGCATTGTATGAAAAATATTCGTTCTCCAAAGCAATAAGTCTGGTTCGCCAAGTTGGTTTAAGCGAGACACAATTCTTTTGTCTGCAAAAATATCAGATAAAGAGTTAGAGTATAAATGATGGTTAAGAGTTGTTTTCATCTCAAAATGAGGATTTTGAAATGTTCTAATCTTTTGCTCGCCTGCCAACTCAACTTGACTATTTGCCTCTAGCTCTTTTTTTACAGGTTCTACTTCTTGAATTGAGAAGGTATCAAGCGGTCCAATCCAACCTTTCTGCTGGAAAGTATTAATTTGAACATCCGTTAGTTCGTACATTTTTTTCGTGCCTAATCTTCTTAGAGTTCTTTTTAGGAAAAATTTAACGACAGTTAAAGTAGGTCTTGCAAAGGTTTAGTTAGTCATAACGATCGCTCTTTCCTAAACACTAAAACATAAATCACCTCTTTCCCATAAATTCCAAAATCATCTTGATTAACCAAACTCCAAGGTAGTCTATCCAATGCTTCTTGCATAATATCTCGGTATTCTCCTCGCATTGTTAGAACAAAAAAGCCTCCCTTTTTTAAAAGACTAAATAAGTTTTGCAAAACGCGAACTCCTGCATGGGCATGGGCGAACACGCCCACTGATATAATTGCATCAAAAATCTCCTTTTCGCTAAAAGCGTCAGTTTCTTCCAAGTTGCACTGCAGCAAAGTTTTGTACACCTGCTTTTGCCTCGCTACTTCTAGCATTCCTTCAGAAAGTTCGGCAGCAGTAATATTGGTGTATCCCAGCTTGGCTAGAGATTCACCGACAAACCCCGTACCCGCCCCTGCATCTAGAATCTTTGCATCCTTGGCTGGTAGCACTCTCTCTAAGGCTATAGCAGCGTTTTCTGGCATAAAAGACCAATCTTCTCCTACGTCTGTATCGTAGGTATTCGCCCAGCTATCATATTTCTTTTTTAATTGTTCGCTATCTTGACTATCACAAATCCATGATAACCAAGGTCTTGATTCTGAGTTTTCTGGTTGGTTTTCTACCATTTTTAGTTACTTTTTTACTACTTCTACAAAAATGTCAGCAGATAAATGTTGCAGATGCCATTCGGTAATTTTTTCACCGGGAACTAAAATGGGAATTCCTGGGGGAACTTTCTTGATACAGCAACTACTTATTTTCCCGATTGCTTGAGGTAAAGGTAATTTTTCTTTTTGAGCGAAGAAAGCATTTTTGGGTAAAGCTTCCATTAGGGGAAGATGGCAAAAATAACTGTCCGTCAAAGTTTGTTTTGGGATTTTAGCGGTCAAAATGGGAAAGATTTCTGCTAAGATTTCACTAACAAATTGAAAATCTTGCTGATTGTGATTAAATGAAAAAATTAATAACAATCCTTCCTCATCAGCAAATTCTCCGTCAATTCCGCGCTGGTACAATAATTCTGCTAATTCTGTTCCGGTAGCGCGATCGCTCTTGAGATAAATTTTCAAAGGATCGCTAACTCGCTCATCATAACTCAAAACCTGACCATAGTTAGCTAACTGGCTTCGCAGGCGATCGCATTCTGAGATAGCTTGGGAAAATAAAGCTTTACCTGACTCGGAATATCCCTTCTTAATCGCATCTTCAATACTCAGCATTAACAGGTTACTGCGGGTTGTGGTTTCAAATAATCCCATCACCCCCATCACTTGTTCAACACTAAACCTAGAAGAGTCAGGTAAGTGCAACAAAGCGGTTTGGACTAAACTCCCTGTATATTTGTGCAAGCTATGAGTTACGATGTCTGCACCAAGAGCGATCGCCGATTGCCATTGTTCCTCAAGAAAGGGAAAATGACTACCGTGGGCTTCATCAACAACTAAAGCAATCTCTTTTTGGCGACAGTAAGCGGCGATTTTGGCAAGATCGATGGTGATTCCTTCGTAACTCGGATGAGTGAGCAATAAAGCCGATACGCCACTATTTTCTAATGCTGCAATCACTTCCGAGGTAGTTGGCATCAAAGATTTAGAAGCGATAAAATAGGGTTCTAATCCAGCTAAGATGATGCCGTTAATTGTGGAAATATGACTATTGAGTGCGATCGCCACTCGTTGATACTGAGTACCCAATAATGCACAAGCTGTCAAAACTCCTTGAGTCCCACCTCCAGTCAGCCAAAACGTATGTTTAGTACCGTACAACCCCGAAAAATGTTTTTCTATATTTTCCGTGCGCGGACGGGTCAAAAATGGTACATCGTATTGGTAGATTTCTTGATTCAGGCGATCGCTATTTTGAGCAATTCCTTGATGTGCTGGAGTATAAAGACTAACTTGAACATCTTGATTATGAGATGCAATTAGTTTATAAGCAGAAGAAGGTTGAGTCATAACTTAAAGGAAAACTGGCTTGATTTGCGGCATCGGACGAGTTGTACTTTCAACTGCAATCCCATTTTTTAAAGCTAACAGTAATCCCGAAGCTTCCATGTAGCTATTGACACGATAAATTTTTCTGCCTTGTGTCTCAATTTGCAGCTTTTCGGGGGTAATCTCGTAATTAGTGGTATTATCTTTGACTAAAATCACCGGAACACCTTGGTCTAAAGCAGCAAAGAAAGGAATATTTCCCACAGTTGTTTCTGGCATCACTACCGCCGAAATATTCTCTACAGATATCCTAGTTTCCCCGGCTGCAATCGGAGTATCAAATTTTACTGGACGGGGAGAATTTATTAAACCATTTAAAGGCGAACATACATAAGCACTAGAAATTAATTCTGCACCATCTCTAGGATCTACTAATTTACCAAATCCCGTATGTTCCCACTCTAATAATAAAGGAGCATGAGCAGCAGTAAAGGGATAGAAATTAGTAGTCATGTGAGTGATAATTGCTTCCGCACCACCCCAAGGATTTGCTATAGACTCTCCTCGGTAGTAAGCTTGACGCACTCGATCTTCTACTTGCAAAGTAGTCATTAAAGCCACCGAAGATGCAGTTGATTTTTCCACTACATCTAAAGCTTTCATTAATTCGTCAATACCACTTAATTCCCCAGAAGCATTACCATACTGAGAATAAGTACATTTGGTTTCCACAGCCCCACCTGTTACGATTACAGGATCGATATTAATTCCTCCCACAGCCCGTAACCCATTAAGAGCATTGAGAACATTGTTGAGAAATCTTTCATCTTTGGGCTTTTCAATAATTGCGGCAATATTTTTTCGCTTCTCTGGAATCACCCCAATATTACCTAATAGTAACTGACAAATCAGATTACCTTCTAGATAAAGCACGTTATCCTGAGCAAAATAGATATCCGATGCTGTTACCGCATTCGGATTAGTAACAAGATAGTCACAAGCAGCAGCTAAAAGATTTGTACTAGGAGTCGCATCTCCTGCAAAACCACCAATTTCTGCCCGAACTCCAGTGGGAATAATACTAACAGCAACAAAAGGCTTTGTCGAAGTAGCTTGGCGAATATTGATATCTAATAAAGATGACCAAACTGGCTGTTTATCGGTGTCAATAAAACTACATTCAAATGTTAATGTATCCCCTTTAGCAGCAGTTAAAATTAAGCGAATTGGAATTCCTGGAAGCGGTAACTCGGCAATTTTTCGAGAAATTTTTGCCCAGGAACGCTCCTGGGGTAAACATTCTATTTCAAAATCTTTGGTATATACCTGTGACATCTATATCTAAAAAAATCTGCTCAAATTCAGCTAAGACGAAATTGTAAATCCTTAGTTCTTAATTGTCAATGTCTATTCGCCAGATTTGGGATTTTCTCCCAATTTGTCAGACCCGTTTTTATTGTATCTTTTTATACCATATTTTTTTTAATATGTCATACTATTTAAGAT